>DASWMO010000268.1:0-24626 GCA_036399715.1 Rubricoccaceae bacterium | reverse complement strand
GAGGTTGTGAGCCTCGGCCCACGCCCGAAGCGCCTCGCGCGCCCCGTCGGACAACTCGGGCACGGTCACGGCGATCTCGACCGTCAGGTCGCCCGTTCCGTTCGCCGTGCGGACGCCCTGGCCGCGCACGCGCAGCTTTGCCCCCGGCTCTGTCCCGGGCCGGACGGTCACGCGGACCGTCTGGCCGTACGCCGTCGGCACGCTCAGCGTCGTCCCGAGGAGCGCCTCGATGGCCGTGATCGTCTGCGGCAGCACGAGGTCGTCGCCGTCACGGCGGAAGCGCGCGTCGGGCGTGACCTGGAACGTGAGGACGAGGTCGCCGCGGTCGCCGCGCGGGCCGGGCTCGCCGCGCCCGGCGAGCTTCACCTTGAAGCCGTTGCGGACGCCCTGCGGAACCGTCACGCGGACCGTCTCGCCGGTCGTCGGGACGGTGAGTTCGCGCGGGCCGCCGGCGAGAGCCTCCTCGAACGAGAGCCGCACGGACGCCTCGACGTCGCGGCCGCCGCGCGGGGCGGCTCCGCCGAATCCGCCGGGGCCGCCGGGTGCTCCGGCCGCGCCGCCGAAGTAGCGCTCGAAGAGGTCGCCGAGGCCGTCGCCGGCGAAGGTGAAGTCGCCCTCGGGCGCCGGGCCCGCACCTGTCGCGTCGACGCGGACGTACGTCCCGTCAGGCGTGCGGTAGAAGCGGCCGCCGCCGGGGGGCGCGCCGGCCTGCCCGCTGAAGCCGCCGAACGGTCCGCCTCGGCCCGTCGGGTTCTGGCGGGCGCGGTCGTAGGCCGCCCGCTTCGTCGGGTCGCCGACGGCATCGTAGGCCTGCTGGACGGCCTTGAACTGCTCCTCAGCCTCGGGCTTGTCCGGGTTCTTGTCCGGGTGTAGCTCACGCGCCTTGGCGCGGTAGGCGCTCTTGATCTCCTTCTGGGAGGCGTCGGGTTCGACGCCGAGGACGGCGTAGTAGTCGGTTACGGCGGGCATGATCGGGCGAGCGGATAGGTGCAGAACGGCGGCACCCGGAAGGGCTGTTCCGCTGCCGGCCCTAGGCGCCCGTCTTGCGGCGCGTCTCCCAGCCACGCTTCGCGGCCGCGCTCCGCTCCTCGGCGGTCCGCGTGTCCGCCGCGCGGCCTGAGCCGGACTTTTTGCCGCCGCCGGATTCCTTGTTCACCGTCGCCCACGCGCGGCGCTCGGCTTCGTCCTCGGGCAGGCCGCGCTCGCGGTATCCGTCCTCGATGTGCTCGGCCTGGCGCTTTTGCTTGTCCGTATACGCGGACTTGTCTCCCTGGGGCATGGCGTTGAGAGGGAAGGGGACGCCGGCCACGCCGTTCGCGCCCGGCCCGTTCCGTCACGCCCGCGGCGCTGCCCAGGGTTCAGAGATTCCCCGGCACGGGCCTGCGCGTCGGCCGCACGAACCGGGCCGCAGGCGAGGCGATCGTCAGCGCGCCGCGCGGCTCGGGCGCAGCTCGGCCCGGCGGATTGCGCCCGTGACGGCCGCGGCGACGACGGCCGCCGCGGCGACGGCGAGCGCGACGACGGTCGGCACGGTCCCGGCGTGGGCGGCGTAGATCCCCGCGAACGCCCACAGCAGGACGGCCGCGATAGCCGTGTCGCCGGTCCGCGAGAGGAGCCACGCCCCGACGGCGCCGAGGCCGAGCACGACGGCCGGCGCCCAGACGGCCTCGGGGCCGGCAAGCCCGAGCGTCCGCAGCCAGATCGTGGCGTTGAGGGCCGTCGCGACGGCCACCCACGCCAGGAAGTACGCGCCCGGCAGGTGCATCGCCCACAACTCGTTCTCGCGCAGCCGCATCCGGTCCTGGACGACGTAAAGCCACACGAGGCAGCCGAGGATGCCGGCGATGACGGCGAGTGAGACGCCGAAGTGGCGCGTCAGCCACGGCAGCTGCCAGAGCCCGTTGAGGACGTTGGCGAGCGCGAACGGGACGGCCGGCGCGTCGTAGCGCGCCCCGCGACGCGCGGGCATCGCCTGGAAGCCGGCGTAGACGAGCAGCATCAGAAAGATGACGGTCCAGATGCCGAAGGTCCAGCCGGCCGGCGTGACGCCGGTCGGGACGCCGGCCGAGACGGCGCCGGTCTGGACGCCGAAGAGCAGGCCCGCCCCGGCGAGCCCGTTCAGGACGAGGTTGACGGCGACGGCGAGGACGACGACGATCTGGCGGGGCAGGCCGCGCATGGGCGCTCGGGGAGAAGGCCCGTCTTACCCGGCCCGCGGCGCCCTGTTCTTGGCCGCGTGGGAAGTCGGCAGGCGCACCGTGCTGGCCGCCCTTACATCGCATCCAGGCCGCCGTCGACGACGAGCGTCTGGCCGGTGACGTAGGCCGCGGCGTCCGAGCAGAGGTAGACGATCGCCGCGGCGATCTCGTCCGGCGTTCCGAGGCGGCGGGCGGGAATGAGCCGCGTAAGGTCGTCTACGGTCTGGCCCATTTTGCGGAGGCCCTCCTCGACCATCGGCGTGTCCGTAAAGCCCGGGCAGACGGCGTTGACGCGGACGCCCGCGCGTGCCGCCTCGATGGCCGCCGTCCGCGTCAGGCCCACGACGGCGTGCTTGCTCGCCGCGTAGGCCGCGTGCATCGGGAACGCATTAAGCCCGGCGACGCTCGCGACGTTGACGACCGACCCGCCGCGGGGCATGACGGGCAGGGCGTGCTTTAGCCCGAAGAACGAGCCCATCACGTTGACGCCGAACACGCGCGCCCAGTCGTCGGCGCTCTGCTGGACGAGCGGCGCGACGGGGCCCTCGATGCCCGCACTCTGCACGAGCACGTCCAGCGGCCCGAACGCATCGACGGCCAGCGCGACGGCGTGGGCGACGTCCGCCTCGGCACTCACGTCGCAGCGGACCGTGCGGGCATCGGCGAGGTCCGCGGCCGTCTCGGCGAGGCCCGCCTCGTCGATGTCGGCGAGGACGAGGGTGTAGCCGGCCGCGGCGAGCGCGTGGGCCGTCGCGCGGCCGATGCCGGACGCGGCGCCGGTGATGAGGACGGAAGGCATGGGAATCGGGAAGGCGCCTAGAACGGCGCGTCGTGGGTCAGCGCAGCGGCGATGAGCAGCCCGCCCGGCGCGCCCGGGACAAGGACGTAGGTCGTCGTGTAGGTCCACCGCAGGCGGCTCGCGCGGCGCCCGAGGCGCCAGTCGACGCGGGCGATGACGTGCGCCGGGGCCGTTTCGACGACCGCAAGCGCGGCAATACGCGACGTCTCGACGCCCCACGCGCGGTGCAGGTCCAGCAGCCGCTCGACGCTGTCGAGCACGTCGGCCGGCGAGTCCAGCGTCGTCGTCGTGCCGTCGCGGACGAGGAGGGTGGGGACGGCAAAGTGGGCGGCGATGGCGGGCGCGTCGTAGGCCTCGAAGGCCGCCCCGTAGGCGTCGAGCATCGCGTGGACGCGGGCCTCGTCAGCCCACGCGCCGCTATCGTCGCGTCCGCCGCCGTCGGGTGTCGGGGCGAGGTCGGGGGCGTCGCTCACTGGGCAGGCCGGTCGAGTGCGATCACCTCGATCTCGACGCGCGCGCCGAGCGGCAGGCCAGCCACGGCGACGGTCGAGCGGGCCGGGCGGTGCTCGCCGAAGGCCTCGGCGTAGACGGCGTTCATGGCCGCGAAGTCGTCCATCGTCGTCAGGAAGACCGTCGCCTTGCAGACGTCGGCGAGGCCGAGGCCCTGCGCGCCGAGGACGGCCTCGATGTTGGCGAACACGCGGCGCGTCTGCATCCCGAGGTCGCCCTCGACGAGGCGGCCCGTCGCGGGGTCGAGGGGCGTCTGGCCCGAGCAGAACACGAAGCCGCCGGCGCGGACGGCGGCGCTGTACGGTCCGACGGCGGCCGGCGCGTCGGGAGCGGAGAGGAGATCCATGGGAGGCTGGGGCGGGGGCCGGCAAGATCGCCACGCGCCGCCGCAGGCGCGTCAGGGCGAGACGCGGCCGGTTTCGATCGCGCGGACCGCGGCCGCTCCGCACGCCGCAACGGCGAGGTTCAGGTGCTCGAAGCGCGGGTCGCGGGCGTGCCCGAGCGTCCAGCGCTTGTAGATCTGCTGCGCGATGACGGCGAGCTTGACGTGGCCGTAGACGGCGTAGAAGACCGCGTGCAGCACATCGCGGCCCGACGCCTCGGCGTACCGGCGGACGACTTCGGCGCGGCCGGGGCTGCCGGGCCACGCGGTCGGGCTCGGCGAGAGCGCGAGCAGGGCCGGCGGGTCGTCGGGCTCGGTCCAGTAGCCCAGCGTTGAGCCGAGGTCCATCAGCGGGTCGCCGACCGTTGCCAGCTCCCAGTCGAGGACGGCGCGGACGGTGACGGGCCTGCCCGCGCCCGTCTCGTCGAGGCCCGCGAGGATCACGTTGTCGTGCTTGAGGTCGTTGTGGACGAGAGCGGTGCCGGCGTCGGGCGGAGCGTGGTCCGCCATCCACCCGAGGGCCCGTTCGAGATCCGGGACCGTTTCGGTCCGCGCGGCGGCGTAGCGGCGCGTCCAACCCGCGACCTGCCGGGCGACGTAGCCGCCGCCCTCGCTCGCGGGCCGCCCGAAGGCTGCGAACGGTTCGGAGCCGAGCGCGTGCAGCCGCACCATCGTGTCCACGAGCGCGTCTGCGACGGCGTCCATCGTCGCCACGTCGGGGCGGGTGCGCGTCGTGCCGCGCAGGATCGGGCCGTCGACGAACTCGGTGACCGAGAACGGGACGCCGAGGACAGCGCCGGTCTCCTCGACGGCGAGCACGCGCGGGACGGGCACGCGGCCCGTGACGGCCTGCAGGATGCGCGCCTCGCGGACGACGTCGTGCCCGCCGCGGACGTCGGCGCCGGGCGGTGGGCGGCGCACGACGACGGTCGCGTCGCCGACCGTCACGCGGTCCGTAAGGTTGGAGTAGCCCCCGCCGAACGGCGTCACGGAGACCTCGCCGGTGAGACCCAGTTCGGAAGCGAGAAACGGGGCGAGCGTGTCGGGGTCGAGCATCGGTCAGGCGCGGTAGCGGCGGAACTCCTCGCGGGCGACGACGCCCTTGTGAACCTCGTCGGGCCCGTCGTAGATGCGCGCACCGCGCTCGTGGCGCGTCCAGAAGGCGAGCAGCGTGTCGTCGAGCAGGCCGAGGCCGCCGTGGGCCTGCACGGCGCGGTCCAGCACGCGCCCGAGCGTGCCGGCGACGGAGAACTTGATGGCCGAGATGCCCGCGCGGGCGGCACGAGCGCCATGGGCGTCGATCTCGGCGGCGACGTCGAGGACATGGAGGCGGGCGGCGTCGATCTCGGCGCGGCTCTCGGCGACGGCGAACTGGACCGACTGCGTGTCCGCGAGCGTCCGCCCGGGCGCGATCTCGCGGGCGACGGCGCGTCGGCACAGCAGGTCGAGGGCGCGCTCGCAGACACCGATCCAGCGCATCGCGTGGTGGATGCGGCCCGGCCCGAGGCGCGCCTGCGCGAGCCCGAAACCGCCGCCGCGCGTGCCGAGCAGCGCGTCCGCTCCGACGCGGACACCCGAGAAGCGGATCTCCGAGTGCGAGAACCAGCCTGCGCCGCGGTCGCCCATCACGGGCAGCAGGCGCACATGCTCGACGCCCGGCGCGTCCGTCGGGACGAGCAGCATCGAGGCGCGCTCGTGCGGTGCGCCCCCGGGCTCCGTGACGGCCATCACGACCATCCACGCCGCGCCGTCGAAGCCCGTCGTGAACCACTTGTGGCCGTCGAGGACGAAGCCGCCGCCGTCGGGGACGGCCGTCGTGGAGAGCGTCGTCGGGTTGGAGCCGGCGTGCTCGGGCTCGGTCATCGCGAAGCACGACCGCACCTCACCGCTGAGCAGCGGGGCGAGAAACCGCGCCTGCTGCGCCTCGGTCGCGACGGCGAGCAGCAACTCGGCGTTGCCGATGTCGGGCGCCTGCCCGTTGGTGGCGAGGTGGCCGAGCGGGCTCCACCCGAGCGCCTCGGACACGCGGCCGTAGTCGGGCAGCGAAAGGCCGGCCCCGCCGTGGTAGGCGCTCAGGGCGAGGTTCCACAGGCCGGCCGCGCGCGCCTCGGCGCGGACCGTCTCCATCTCGGACCCGAGTGCGGCGAAGTCGTGCGCGAGCAGGAACGTTTCGAGCGGCACGCACCGCTCGGCGACGAAAGCGCGGACGCGCGGGAGCAGGTCATCAAGGCCGGGCATCGGCGCGGAGGCAGAACGCCCGGCAGACGCGCGCCGCGCGGATCGGGTCCGCCGCTACGGCCGCCCGAGCGAGTCGAGGCGGACGCCGAGAGAGCCGTCTGGCTCGATGCGATACCGGTTGGTCTGAGCCGCCCCGAAGCCTGCTCCGAAGACCGCTCCCTCGAAGGCGCCGGTTCCGATGTAGAACGCCGGCGAAAAGCGGATCCACCCCCCGCCGTTATCACTTGCCGCGGCGATCACGCCGATGCCAGCCCCGATGCCGGCTCCGATGAGGAGGGAGTGCCACACGCGCCCGCTTCGGAGCGAGACGGCCGTGACGTCGGCCGTCGGGACTGACTGCGGCATGCCCGAGAGGCGGTCCGTCCACGTCGTCTCGTCCGGGCCAATATGAAGGTCGCGGACGGCGTGCCGCCCGTTCTGCAGGTGGAGCGTCGCGACGCGGCCAGCGGTCCGGGCGTTGAGGTCGGCGCGGCCGGCGTCGGTGGCGAGCGTCGTAGGCTGCGTGTGGACGCACCCGGCGAGCAGGACGGCGAGCAGGAGGAGGCGCATCGGAGGTGCGGAGCGTGAGCCGGAGGCTACCGAGCACGCGCCCGCCGGGCCTGATGCAGGTGCACTACGTGAACGTGTGCGGCACGCCGGCCCCGACCACGACGACCCCGCCGTGGCCCTTCGCCTTGTCCTCGGGCTCGACGTGAACCGTCACGCTCGACGCCGGCACCGCTGCGTGGACGGCCGCTTCGAGGCGGTCGCAGAGCGCGTGCGACGCCTCGACGGTCGTCGCGCCGGGCAGGACGAGGTGAAACTCGACGAACGTGTGGTGCCCCGCACGGCGCGCGCGGAGCGCGTGGACCTCGATCGCCTCGCCCATCGCGCCCAGCAGAACGGCCCGGATCGTCTCGCGCTCCGCCGCGGGCACGCTCTCGTCCATCAGCCCGCCGACCGACTCGCGGATGAGCCGCACGCCGACGACGACGACGTTGACCGCGACGACGATGGCCAGAATCGGGTCGAGAATCCACCAGCCCGTCGCGACGGCGAGGCCGATGCCGGCCAGCACGCCGACCGTCGACACGACGTCGCTCCAGAGGTGGCGCCCGTCGGCGACGAGCGCGGGCGAGCGGTGCCGGCGGCCGGTCCGGACGAGCGCTGCCGCCCAGACGGCGTTGAGGGCTGTCGCCGCAATGGCAACGGCGACGCCCACGCCGCCCACGTCGAGGGCGACGGGCGCGGCGAGGCGACCCCACGCCGCCCGCACGATCTCGACGGCGGCAAAGAGGATCATCGCGCCCTCGACGACGGCCGAGACGTACTCGGCCTTGGTGTGCCCGTACGGGTGCTTCTCGTCAGGCGGGGCGGCGGCGACGCGGATCGCGACGAGCGCCACGGCCGCCGCGGCGACGTTGACGACCGACTCCAGGGCGTCCGAGTACAGCGAGACCGAGCCGGTCAGGCGGTACGCGACCGCCTTGAGCGCCAGCACGGCGAGGCTCACGGCGAGGCCGAGGCGGGCAGCAGCGGTCGGGGTCACGGCGGGGCGGGCATCGGCCGGGCAAGATCGCGCCTAGGCGCCGGGCGTGCCGACGAGTTGCCCGCCGTCGATGCGGAAGCGCGCGCCGGTGACGAACCGCGACGCGTCGGAGGCGAGGTAGAGCGCGAGCGGGCCGAGTTCCTCGGGCTCAGCCATGCGCCGCAGCGGGACGAGCTGGAACGTTCGTGCCGCTGCGGCCTCGTCCTCCCACAGCACCTGCGAGAACTGCGTCTTGACGAAGCCCGGCACGAGCGCATTGACGCGGATTGCCTTGCGGGCAAGCTCGGCGGCGAGCACGTCGGTGAGCATCAGCACGGCCGCCTTGCTCACGCAGTAGACGCCCATGCCCGGGAGGGGCCGCTCGCCGGCGACGGACGCCACGTTGACGATGCTCCCACCGCGGCGGGCGGCCATGACCGGCGCGACCGCCCGGATCGTCCGAGCGTAACCCTTCACGTTGACGTCGAAGATCTTGTCCCACTGCGCCCCGTCGGCCGAAAGCGTCGGGCCATAGTGCGGGTTCGTCGCGGCGTTGTTGACGAGGATGTCGACCCCGCCGAACGTCTCGACGGCCGCGGCGACGAGCGCCTCGACGGCCTCGTCCGAGCCCGTGTGCGCCGCGACGGCGAGGGCCTTCCCGCCGGCCTCGGTGATGGCGTGGGCGACGGCGTCGAGGTCGACCTGGGTGCGGCTCGCGAGCACGACGGCTGCGCCGGCCGCAGCGAGCGCCTCGGCGACCGCGCGCCCGATGCCGCGGCTCGCGCCGGTGACGATAGCGGTTTTGCCGGTGAGGTCGAACGCGGCGGGAAGGTCGGGCATCGGGATCGGAAGAAAGGGTGGGGCGCCTCGGGCGCTCAGGACAGCCGCACGACGACCTTGCCGCGGCTCTGGCCGCTGTGCAGGTACTCGACCGCATCGACGGCTGCGCCGACGCCCTCGAAGACGGTCGGGTCGACCTCGACGCGCAACTTCCCACTCGCCATCAGGCCGGCGAGCCGCGCGAGGTGCTCGGGGTAGTGGCGCACGAAGTGGGGCAGGAAAAAGCCCCGGACGCTCGCCGACTTCTGGAGCAGATGCGTGTACACGCGCGGCGCGGTCACGCGCTCGACGCCGTCCACGTACTCGCCGACGTAGCCGATGCTCACGAGCCGTCCGCCCACCGCGAGTGCCTGCACGGCCGTGTCGAACATCGCCCCGCCGACGCACTCGTAGACGAGGTTCAGCCCGCGCGGCGCGGCCTCGCGGAGCACGTCGCCGAGGACCTCCGTCCGGTAGTTGACGGGCCGGTCGCAGCCGATGGCGCGCAGAAAATCCGCCTTGTCGTCCGAGCCGCACGTCCCGATGACCGTGTTGCCGGCGAGTTTGGCGAGCTGGACGGCGTACTGGCCCGTCCCGCCGGCCGCGGTGGTCACGAGAACCGTCTCGCCGGTCGCCATCTCGCCCGTCACGCTCAGCCCGATCGAGGCCGTCAGGCCGCTCACGAACAGCGACACCCACTCGGGCGACGCCTCGGGGACCGGGACGGCGTGCTTCGCTTGGACGAGTTGCACCTCGCGGTAGCCGCCCCCGACGCCCATCGTCCCGACGGCCTGCCCGACCGTAAATCCCGTCACGCCCTCGCCGACGGCCTCGACGATGCCGACCGCCTCGGCGCCGAGGTCGAGTGGCAGCGTCGGGTTTGCTGAGTAGCGCCCGGCGGCGATGTTGACGTCGGTCGCGTTGACGCCGGCGTAGCGGTTGCGGACGAGCAACTCGCCGGGGCCAGGGTCGGGGACGTTGTCCTCGATGACCTCGGCGACCTCGCGGAAATGGGGCGAGAGGCGCGTGGCGATGAGCTTGTGCGACGGAGTCATCGGGGCGGGAGCGTGGAGGCGCGTGAACCGGCGAGCCACCGCCCGGTTCGGCCGCTACCTGGTGAGGCGCAGGTCGCGGCGGAGGTCGGCCGCGGCGCGGGCGCCGTCGCTGGGGGCGTAGACGCCAAACGCGAGGCGGTCGGGCCGGACGACGACGACTGCAGGCGTGCGCCCGATCCAGCGCCCGAGGTGTCCGTCCGGGTCGGTCTGCGCCCCCGCGCCCGGTCCCCCGACCGTGACGAACTGTGCCCCGAGGCGCGTCCACACGTCCGATGCGCCCGCCCACGCCCGGGCGTCCACGCCCACACCGACGACGGCGAACCGTGGGCCGAGTAACCCATCGAAGCGCGCCTCGGCGCCGTCTGGACCGACGAGGCGCGTGTTCGGGACGCGCGCGACCGCTGGCGGCACGCCGAGGACCGGCCGGACGTCGGGAAGGGGCGCACGGATCGCTAGCAGGCGCCGCCGCAGGGGCCCGACGCGGGCCGAGGCGTGCAGGGCCGCGTCGCGGAGCCGCACCGCCATCCCGCCGGCCGAGACGAGGCGCCCGAGACGCACCGCCAGCCGCGTCACCGCCTCGACGTGCGGCCGCCGCTCGGCCTCGAACACGTCCAGCAGTGCCTCGTCGGCCGTGCCGTGCCAGACGAGCGCGAGCGTCCACGCGAGCGTCGCGGCGTCGTGCAGCCCGGCGCCGAGGCCCTGGCCCAGAAACGGCGGCATCTGGTGCGCCGCGTCGCCGGCGAGCAGGAGCGGCCCGCGCCGCCACGGGCGCGCGACGAGATCGTGGAACGTGTACACGACAGCCCGCTCGACCTCCACCGCGTCGGGGTCGACGTGCTGCGCGAGCAGCGCGCGAACAGCCTCGGGGCGCGTCATCGCCTCGGCCGTTTCACCTGAGCGCAGGCGGAATTCCCACCGGCGGCGGCGGCCCGGAAACGGCACGAAGGTCGCCGGCCGGCGCGCGTCGGCGATCTGGAGCAGGTCGGTCGGGAGAGGCACGTCGCGGCGTAGAAGCGTATCCACAACGAGCCACGGCTCCTCGAACCGCCCGCCGACGAGGCGCGCGCCCATCGCCTCGCGGACCCGGCTCCGCGCGCCGTCGCACCCGACGACGAACCGCGCCGGGATCGCGAACGGCCCGCCAGGCGCCTGCCCGTGGACGACCGCACCGTCGGGGCCCGCTTCGACGCCTTCGACCGTGTGACCCGGTCGGATCTCGACGCCTGGGGCTGCGGCGAGGGCCGCGCGGAGCGCGCGCTCGACGGTCGGCTGGTGGACGAGCGTCGCCGCGGGCCAGCCCGTCTCGACCCGAAGGCGCTTGCGGGCGTGGAGCAGCGTCCGGCCGCGGGCGTCGACGAGGCGGAAGCCGTCGATGGCGCGTCCGTCGGCGACGACCGCCTCGGCGATGCCGGCGCCCAGGCCGGCGAGAACGCGCAGGGCGTCGTCGTCTAGGTGGGCCGCGCGCGGGAGCGTGTGCGGCGCCCGGTCGCGCTCGACCACGACGACCGGCACGCCCGCCTGGGCGAGCCCGAGCGCGAGGACCGCCCCGACCGGCCCGAGGCCGACGATGGCGACGGGCGCGGGCGCGCCCGACGCGGCGGGATCAGGCGCCACCCCGGCGCTCGTCTTCGGCGCGGCGGAACGCCTCGACGACGGCAGCCGGGGCGGTGACGGGCCGCCCGCGCGCGACGTCGACGAAGCACAGCACGGTCGTTCCCGAAACCAGGACGGCCGTCTCGCCAGCCCGCCGGACGGCGTAGCTGATCAGGACGCGCACGCGCGGCGTCTCGGCGAACGAGGCCTCGATCTCGACCTCGTCGTCGTAGCGGGCCGACCCATGGTAGCGGATCGTCGCTTCGACGACCGGCATGATCACGCCGTCGGCTTCGAGGCTCGCGTAGGCGACACCCGCCGAGCGGAGGGCTTCGGTCCGCGCCGCCTCGAACCAGTCGAGGTAGTGCGTGTGGTAGACGACGCCCATCGGGTCGCACTCGCGGTAGCGGACGCGGTGGCGGTGGACGTAGGTCAGCATGCGAGCGGCGTCACGCCTCGGCGCCCTCGGCGAAGGCGCCCATGGCGTCGAACTTGGCGAGGCGGGCCGCGAGGAGCGCGTCGGTCGGCTCGGCCGCGAGCGCGTCGAGGGCGGCCGCGATGGCGTGCCCGACGGCGTCGAAGGCGGCGGCCGTGTTGCGGTGCGCGCCGCCGGTCGGCTCCGGGACGACCTCATCGACGATGCCCTGCTCGATGAGATCTGTCGCGGAGAGCTTCAGCGCGCGCGCCGCGTCCTCCTTGTGGTCCCAGTTGCGCCACAGGATCGACGAGCACGACTCGGGCGAGATCACCGAGTACCACGCGTTCTCCAGCATCAGAATGCGGTCCCCGACGCCGATGCCGAGCGCGCCGCCGGAGGCGCCCTCGCCGATGACCACGACGACGATCGGGACGGGCAGGCGCGCCATCACGAGCAGGTTGCGCGCGATGGCCTCGGCCTGCCCGCGCTCCTCGGCTTCGAGTCCGGGGTACGCGCCGGGCGTGTCGAGGAACGTGATCACGGGCCGGCCGAACTTGGCCGCGGTCTCCATCAGGCGGAGCGCTTTGCGGTAGCCCTCCGGGTTGGGCATCCCGAAGCGCCGCTCCTTGCGCTGGTTCGTGTCACGGCCCTTCTGGTGGCCGAGCACGACGACCGAGCGGTCCGCGCCGCCGTAGCGCGAGCCCACGAACCGCGTCAGGCCGCCGACGAGCGCCGGGTCGTCGGCGAAGAGGCGGTCGCCTTTGAGTTCGACGAAGCCCTCGGTGAGCGCCTCGATGTAGTCCAGCGTGTACGGCCGCTCCGGGTGGCGCGCGATCTGGACGCGCTGCCAGCGCGTCAGCCCGCGGTAGATGGACGTCCGGAGCGTCTCGACGCGCGTTTCGAGCGCCTCGATCTGCTGCGACAGGTCGACCGTCCCGTCGTCGGCCTCGAAGCGGCGGAGCTCCTGGAGTTTGGCTTCGAGGTCGGCGAGGGGCTTCTCGAAGTCGAGCAGGTGAGCCATGGGTCGGGGTGCGTCGGGCGGAGCGCGGAAGGTACGGGGTTCGGCTGGGTGAACCCGCCGTGACACCGGACCTGGTTCGAGCGAGGCACCCTCTGGGGCCACCGTCATACCGTGACCAGCGCCGAGGAGACGCGCCATGGCGCGCCTCTACGAATGCGGAAACACTAGCCCACTCCTCCCGGCCGGGACCGGGCTACCCGCCGGGCGAGCCCGGACCTGACCGCCGGAATACCCGGACCGGGGAGGGCGACGGGCGCTGCGCCAGATAGGCAGCGCCCGAGCAGCCCCGCGCGATCCCGAATCTCCGCTGACCGCGTCAGCGGGTGAGCGCGCGCCAGAGAATCTGGAGGTCCAGCCCGGCCGACTGGTGCCGCGCGTAGAACCAGTACGCCCGGTGTGCCTCGGCGATCGTCGCCGGCGGCGCCGCGAGCGTGTCTAGGACGGACACGATGCCCGGTGCGAGACCCCACGCCGGCGGCGGCAGCGCCCGCGACGGGTCCACGCCGACGAGCGCGACACGGCCCGCGAGCACGTCCGGCATCCGGCCTGCGAAGGCGGCGGCACGGCGCGTCCGCACGCCCGGTGCCACGCGCGCGGCGAGGCGCAGCGCAGGCGAGAGCACGAGCACCAGCAGGGCGATGGGCACCTCGGCGGCCCGCCGCCCGCGGCGCAGCGGCGCGACGGCCCGCTCGGCGTCCAGCAGCGGCGCCGAGACGTCCTCCACGGACGCCTTGCCGATGATGCGGTCGCGACCCGAGGCGAGAATCTTGAGGTGGACCGGCACGTCGCGCAGGGCGCGCATGCCGTCGAGGATGGCCGTGTTGGTGAGGCTGTCGGCCGCGAAGACGACTTCGTGGACGGCGTGCAGGCGCGCGAGGTCGCGGATCTGGCGCGGCGGGCCGGCATACGGCGGGGCGTCGGCCTCGGCGGCGTCGGGCCGCGCCGCAACGTACCCGACGACTGTCACCGGTGCCCGTCCGGGCGCAGCGACGAGGCGCCGCAGGCGTTCGGCCTCGGCGACGGAGCCGACGACGAGCACGCGCCTCGGCCCGATGCTCTTGCGGCCCCGTGCCACCCGCCATGCCATCAGGAGGACGGCTGCCGCCGCGTAGCCGAGGAGAACCGCCGCGCGGCTGAACGCGATCGAGGGCACGAAGAATGCCGCCGCCGCGACCGTCAGAACCGCACCGACCGTGCCCGCCGCAACGGCCCGGAGCCGCCCGCGCGCAACGCGGACCGCGAGGGCAAGCAGGACGGCATAGATAGGCAGCACGAGGCTGTAGTAGCCCGCGCTGAACGCAAATCCGTCCGCTCGCGCCCACAGCGCCGCCGCGGCGGCCAGCGCGGCCCACGCGAGTGCGACGTCCGCGAGCGGCCCGGCAACGGCCCGACCCATCCGTCCCAGAGCGGCGACGGCGCCGCGGACGACGATGCCTGCGCGCAGCCCGACGGCAAGCAACTGCGATGCGAGCCGCTCGCCGCGCCCGGCATCCGGCCGGCGGACGTGCTTCTCGACGAAGCGCAGCATCGCGCCGTAGAACAGGAGCACATAGCGGAGGTCGCCCTTCTTGGTGCTCTCGCCCTTGTAGTGGATGATCTGCGTCCGCGGCGTGTAGTGGATGCGCCACCCGGCCTGCTGGATGCGGTAGCACCAGTCGAGGTCCTCGCCGTACATGAAAAAGTTCTCGTCCAGCAGGCCCGCCGGATGACGAGCAGGAGACGGCGACCGTGAGCCCGAACCACTCACCCGCGAAGGAGCCGGCCCTCGCCCCGTCTCCACGTCCTCGTCTGCCAGAACGGCCGCGCGCCGGACCATCATGCACGAGCCGCTCAGCGCGTCCACCTCGCCGCCCTGGTCCGGCGATACGTGGGAGAGGTTGTAGCGCCCGAAGCGCGCGCTCTTCGGGAAGAGCCGGCCGAGGCCCGAGATGCGGTAGAACGCAACGGCCGGCGTTGGGAACGAGCGGCGGCTCTCGGGCGCGAACGTGCCGTCGGGGTTGAGGATGCGCGGCCCGACGGCCCCGGCGCTCGGCCGCGCGTCCATAAAGGAGACGAGCGTGCGGAGCGTGTCCTCCTGTAAGAGCGTGTCCGGGTTGAGGACGAGCACGTAGCGCCCGCGCGCCTCGCGGATGGCCTGGTTGTTGGCCGTCGCGAAGCCGACGTTGGCCTCGTTGGCGATCAGGCGCACGTCGGGAAAGCGCTCGCGGACGCGCGCGGCCGTCCCGTCGGCCGAGTCGTTGTCGACGACGAACGTCTCGACCGTCAGCCCGCCCGAGGCGCGCTCGACTGACTCGATGGCCTGCTCCAGAAACTCGCGGACGTTGTACGTCACGATCACGACCGACACGTCGACGGTCTGCGCGGCCACCAGAGCCGGCGTGGCAGGCGGTGCAGAGGTGCGTGTGCGTGCTGACGTTCGGGACATGGCCGCCAAGATACAGAGCCGATCCGGCCGGGCTCCACACGGGATTTAGGGCACCGCGTTGTGCCCTGAGGCAGCCCAAACAGAGCTGGAACTGCACGGGTCGCCCGCGGGCGAGGTGGTACCGTGGGATGGGGCGGCTGTCCGCCCTGTCGTCTCGCCGCCATCCTGCCGTGCCCCGTACTGCCGTCCGCCGCGAGGTCCGCGCGACGCTCGTGCTCGCCCTCCCGCTCGTCCTGACGCAGCTCACGCAGATGTCGATGAGCTTCGTCGACGTGGTCATGGTGGGTCGCCTTGGGACGGCCGCGATGGCCGCTGCCGTCGTGGGGTCGACGGTCTACATGACGGTGATGATGGTCTGCCTCGGCGTCGTCGTGGCCGTTCAGCCCAGCGTCGCGCAGGCGACCGGCGCGGGCGACGACGCGGCCGCGGCGCGCGTCGTCCGCCAGGGGCTGTGGCTTGGCCTGCTGCTCGGCGCGCCGTTCGTCGTGTTGCTGGGACAGATGGAGCCGATCCTGCGGGCGGCCGGGCAGTCGCCCGAGACGTCCGAGCTCGCGGCGCGCTTTCTCGCGGCAATCCGCTGGGGGTTCATCCCGAACCTGTGGTTCACGGCCCTGCGCGGGCTCAGCGAGGGCGTCGGACGGCCGCGGCCGGTGCTCTGGATCACGCTCATCGGCGTCTCACTCAACGTGGCCCTCAACCCCATCCTGATCTATGGCCTCGCGGGCGCGCCCGAGATGGGCATGGTCGGGAGCGGCTGGGCGTCCGCGTTCGCCATCATGGGCATGACGGCGATCCTGGCGGCGTACGTGTTCTGGGGACCGCTTGCGCGCTACCGCGTTTTCCGGGGGCTGGGCCGGCCCGAGCCGGCCGCGCTCGGCGAACTGTTCCGGCTGGGCTGGCCGATCGGCATCACGTTCGCCCTCGAAGGCGGCATCTTCACGGCCGCGACGCTGCTCATCGGGCGCATGGGCGAGATCCCGCTGGCGGCGCACCAGATCGCTCTCAATGCAGCGAGTGTCGCGTTCATGATCCCGCTCGGCATCGGGATGGCGGGCGCCGTCCGCGTCGGGCAGGCGGCCGGCGCGGGCGACACGGACGGTGCGTCTCGGGCCGGTTGGGCTGCGATCGGCCTTGGCGGCGCGTCGATGTTTGCCTCGGCGCTCGTGTTCTGGCTCGCGCCGGGCGCCATCGTGTGGATCTACGCGGGCTCGGCGCCCGACCCGGAGATGGCGCGGCGGGCCGTCGCACTGCTGGGCATCGCGGCCGTGTTCCAACTCTTCGACGGCACGCAGGCCGCCGCCGCCGGCGCGCTCCGCGGGCTCAAGGACACGCGCGTGCCGATGCTCATCGGGGCGGTCTCGTACTGGGGCCTCGGGCTGGGGCTCGGCGCCTACCTGCTGTTCGAGCTGGGGCAGGGCGCGCCGGGCATGTGGTGGGGGCTGACGCTGGGCCTCGCGGCGGCTGCAGTCCTGCTCACCGCGCGCTTCGCGCGGCTGGTGCGCCTGCCAACGCCCCCTCGTCGTCCTGATGCTGGCCCGGGTCCCGAGCGGACCGGCACCGGTGCTGATGAACCAGCCCGAAGCCGGGCTGAGCCTTTCAGCGTGGGCTGAAACATTGACGGATGTGGAGGCTAGGCAAGGGTGCCGACGGCGTTTCGGGCGGCGCCCCCGAACGCGGTGGGGCAGGGATTCGTACCTGCCCATTCGACCTATCTTCGCCCCGTCCGAGACGCCCTCTATCTACCTTGAGAGGCCCTCTCCAGCCGTCCCCGACGGTCGGCTCTCCTCTTCTCCGCGGCCATGCCCCAGCTGTTTCCCCGCGTCGCCAACACACTCCCGACGCTCTCGCTTATCGGCGTGCTCGGTGGTGGGATCCTGGTGACGCTCCTCGCCTGGTACTACCTCTCGCCCGAATTCTACGAGGTCGGGTACCAGCCCGAGCAGCCGGTCCCGTATAGCCACGCCCTCCACGCGGGCCAGCTCGGCATGGACTGCCGCTACTGCCACAACCACGTCGAGCAGAGCCCGCACGCCAACGTGCCGCCCACGCAGACGTGCATGAACTGCCACAGCGTGGTTCAGACGCAGAGCCCGGACCTGCTGCCGGTCCGCGAGAGCTGGGCGACGGGCGTCCCGATCCAGTGGGTTAAGGTGCACCACCTGCCGGACTACGCGCAGTTCAGCCACGCGGCGCACGTCAACGTCGGAGTGGGCTGCGAGAGCTGCCACGGCCGCATCGACCAGATGACCGTCGTGGCGCAGGCCGAGCCGCTGAGCATGGGCTGGTGCCTGGAGTGCCACCGCAATCCCGAGGAGTACCTCCGCGCCCCCGAGGACGTGACGGTGATGGGCCTCGCCGCTCAGGTCCGGTCGGACGACGACACCTGGCAGGCCTACCTCACGGCCAACCGCGAGCGCATCGCCCGCGAAGGCATCAAGCCGCCCCAGAACTGCTCGGCCTGCCACTACTAGCAGGTTGAGGGTCGGGTGACGAGGGACATGCCTCCGACCCCGCACCCGGAACCTCGTACCTCGTACCTCACCCGAATGATTGAGCTCGACGTTCTGAGCGCTGCGGACCTCGCGGCTGACGATGACGCCCGCGCCGCGCACGGCAAGCCCCTGCCGTGGCGCAGCGCGGCCGACCGCACGAGCGCGCCCGGCATGGCCGCCCTCCGCCACCACGAGTTCGCGCCCGGCGCCGCTCCCGAGGCCGAAGACGCCGAGACGAGCCGCCGCACGTTTCTCAAGGTCATGGGCGCGAGTGTCGCGCTCGCCGGTCTGACGGGCTGCCGCCGGCCGGTAGAGACCATCGTCCCCTACGCGCGCAAGCCCCAGGAGGTCATCCCGGGCCTGCCCAACTACTTCGCGACGGCGATGCCGTTCGGCGGAGTCGGGCACGCGCTCCTCGTGCAGAGCCACGAGGGCCGCCCGGTCAAGGCCGAGGGCAACCCCGAGCACCCCGTCTCGCAGGGCGCGACGGACGCCTTCTCGCAGGCGTCGATCCTCCAGATGTACGACCCGGACCGTAGCCGGCACATCCACTACCGCGAGGCCGCAACCGGCAACGCCGGCCAGGCGGACTGGGCAGGCTTCGTCGCCGCGACAGCCGCGATCCGCGGCGCGGGCCGCCTCGTCGTCCTCGCCGAGCCGACGTCGTCGCCGACGCTGCTCGGCCTCCGCGCCGACCTCCTCGCTGCTGCGCCCGGCGCGCAGTGGATCACGATGGGCGCCCACGGCGACGACCACGGGGCGCTGGGCCTCCAGGCGGCCTTCGGCCGCCCGGTCCGCCCCCTCATGCGCTTCTCCGAGGCCGACGTCATCGTGTCGTTTGACGGCGACTTCCTGGACGACACGCAGGCGGGCGTCTGGAACAGCCGCGAGTACGCCCAGAGCCGTCGCGCCGACGCCCGCCGCGGCGCCGGCCGCTCGCCGATGTCGCGCCTGTACGTGGCCGAGTCCACGATGACGACCACGGGCGGCATGGCGGACCACCGCCTTCGGATGAAGGCCGGGCAGGTCCCGTTCTTCGCCGCCGCCGTCGCCGCGGGTCTCGGCGTGGACACGGGCGCCCGCGGGACCCTCCCGCCCGAGCACCGCGCCGTGGTCGAGGCCATCGTGCAGGACGTCCGCGCCGCCGGTGGCCGCGCTGCCTTCGTCGCCGGCCCGTCGCAGCCGCCGGCCGTCCACGCCCTCGCCGCCGCCCTCAACGGCCGCTTCGGCGCTCGCACGGCGACGTACCTCGACACCGAGACGCCGCCCGTCGCGCCCGTCGGGCCGGCCATCCAGGCGCTCGTCCGCGACATGCGCGCCGGGCAGATCGGCGCGCTCGTGATGCTCGGGACCAACCCGGTCTACACGCTCCCGGCCGACTCGGGCTTTGCCGAGGCCATGGCCCGCGTGCCCGTTACCGTTCACCACGGCCTCTACCGCGACGAGACCGGCCAACGTGCGACGTGGCACCTGCCCGCGGCGCACTACCTCGAAGCGTGGGGCGATGTCCGCGCGCTCGACGGCACGCTGTCGGTCATTCAGCCGCTCATCGCGCCGCTCTACGCCGACGCCCGCTCAGACGTCGAGGTGCTCAACGCGCTCGTGACGGGCCGCAACAACGCCGGCTACGACCTCGTGCGCCGCACGATGCAGTCCCGCATCGGCGGGATCGCCGGCGGCCTTGAGGACGCGTGGCGGACCGCCCTCCACGACGGCTTCGTCGCGGGGACCGGCTACACGGCCGTCGGCGCAGCCGCCGGCACGCCGAGCCTCGCCGATCTGCGCGCGCCCGCACAGACGACCGGCAACACAGTCGAACTCGTCTTCCGGACACACCCGACGCTCCACGACGGCCAGTTCTCCAACGTCGCGTGGATGCAGGAGGCCCCGCACCCGATCACCAAGACGACGTGGGATCCGGTCGCGCTGATGAGCCGCGCGACGGCCACCCGGCTCGGCCTCGGGCAGAGTGAGGAGTCCGGAAAGGCCTACTGCTCGGTCGCCCGGTTCGCGACCGGCGAGGGCAAGACGGCGACCATGCCCGTCTGGATTCAGCCCGGCCATCCGGACGACTCGGTCACGGTCCACCTCGGCTACGGTCGCAGCCTCGCGACGGACCGCACGATCCCCGAGCGCGGGGTCGGCGAGCGCATTAACACGTGGCTCCGCCCGGGCCACACCGAGACGGACGTGTACCGCCCCGGCCCGATCGCCCACCTCGCCGGCGCCGCCCTCGACGGCGGCCCGACGGTTGCCCGCGCTGAGGGCATCCGCTCGCTTGCCAACTTCTCCGTCTTCCCCGGTGCGACCGTCACCAAGGTCGCCGGGGACTACCTCGTCGCGTCCACGCAGGACCATGGCTCGATGGAAGGCCGTGCGATCGTCCGCTCCGGAACGGTCGCGGAGTACCGTGCCGACCCCAAGTTTGCTCAGGACGAGGAGGCGTTCATCGAGAGCACCCCATGGGAGGCGTACCCGCCGCTCTGGGGCGAGGAGAACTCGGCGAGCAACGACCCCCGGATCGGGCAGTGGATCTACTCGGACAACCAGTGGGGCATGACGATCGACCTCAACGCGTGCTCCGGCTGCAATGCGTGCGTCGTCGCCTGCCAATCCGAGAACAACGTCCCGACGGTCGGCAAGGAGCAGGTCTCGCGCGGCCGCGAGATGCACTGGCTCCGCGTAGACCGTTACTACGTCGGTGACGAGGACGCCCCGGGCATGATCACGCAGCCGATGTTCTGCCAGCACTGCGAGAACGCGCCCTGCGAGCAGGTCTGCCCCGTCAACGCGACGAGCCACTCGCCGGACGGGCTCAACGAGATGACCTACAACCGGTGCATCGGGACGCGCTACTGCGCCAACAACTGCCCGTACAAGGTCCGCCGGTACAACTTCTACAACTGGACCAAGACGCTCCCGATCGAGGTCCAGATGGCGAACAACCCGTACGTCACGGTCCGCTACCGCGGCGTCATGGAGAAGTGCACGTTCTGCGTGCAGCGCATCCGCCAGACGGTCCAGTACGCGCACATCGAGGACCGGCAGCTCCGCGACGGCGAGGTCACGACGGCCTGCCAGCAGGCCTGCGCCGCCGGCGCCATCGTCTTCGGCGACCTCAAGGACCCCCGCTCGGCCGTCTCGCGCTCCAAGACGAGCCCGCGCAACTACGCCGTCCTCGGCGAGCTCGCCGTCAAGCCCCGCCTGACGTACCTCGCGCGGCTCCGCAACCCGCACCCCGGCCTCGCGACGCCGTTCGACGCCTCCGAGGCCGAGGCGTAGGCCCGCGCCCACGCCCCGCCCCGTCTCCCCGACACCGCTCCCCAGATGGCAACGGTCACCTCCAAAAACGCCTACGGCCCCGCAGCCGGCCTGCCAAACAACGGGCACGCCGGTGGCGACGGCGGCGCGATGAAGACGCTCGAGG
This sequence comes from Rubricoccaceae bacterium, assembly GCA_036399715.1. Lineage (GTDB taxonomy): Bacteria > Bacteroidota > Rhodothermia > Rhodothermales > Rubricoccaceae > DASVSE01. The sequence continues at coordinate 3,742 of DASWMO010000268.1, read as the reverse complement.
ACGCCCCGCTCGTCAGCGGCAACCTCTCATTCCACGACATCACCGAGATGGTCTCGGTCCACACCGAGAAGAAGACGCCGGCCGCGTGGTATGCCGCCTTCGGTGTAGCACTCTCGCTGCTCGGCGTGCTCGGGTTCACCATCGCGTTCCTCGTCTGGAACGGGCCGGGCGTGTGGGGCCTCAACAACCCCGTCTTCTGGGGGCTGGCCATCGTCAACTTCGTGTTCTGGGTCGGTATCGGCCACGCCGGGACGCTCATCTCGGCCGTCCTCTTCCTGTTCCGGCAGAAGTGGCGCACGAGCATCAACCGCGCGGCCGAGGCGATGACGCTCTTCGCCGTCGCGTGTGCGCTTCTGTTTCCGACGTTCCACGTCGGGCGCGTGTGGGTGATTTACTGGACGCTGCCCATCCCGAACCAGATGGCGATGTGGCCCAACTTCAAGAGTCCGCTCGTCTGGGACGTGTTTGCGGTCTCGATCTACGGGACCGTCTCGCTCCTGTTCTGGTACGTCGGTCTGCTGCCGGACCTGGGGACGCTCCGCGACCGTGCCGTCCGCCAGGGCCGGATGCTGCGGGCCAAGATCCTCGGCTTCCTGTCGCTCGGCTGGACGGGCTCCAACCGCCACTGGCGCCACTACGAGCGGGCCTACCTCATCCTCGCCGGGCTGGCTACGCCGCTCGTCCTCTCGGTCCACTCCGTCGTCTCGTTCGACTTCGCGACCAGCCTCGTCCCGGGCTGGCACACGACCATCTTCCCGCCCTACTTCGTCGCCGGCGCCATCTTCTCGGGCTTCGCCATGGTGGTGACGCTGCTCGTGGTCGCGCGAAAGGTATACGACCTGAAGAACCTGATTACGATCGACCACCTCGAGAAGATGAATATCATCATTCTCGTCACCGGCTCGATCGTCGGCTTCGCCTACATCACCGAGTTCTTTATCGCGTGGTACTCGGGGAACGAGTACGAGAAGTTCGCCTTCATCAACCGCGCGACCGGGCCGTACTGGTGGGCCTACTGGACGATGATGAGCTGCAACCTGATTTTCCCGCAGCTCTTCTGGAAGAAGTCCTTCCGCCGCTCGATCCCGCTCATGTTCGCGATCTCGATCACGACCAACATCGGCATGTGGTTCGAGCGCTTCGTGATCACGGTGACGTCGCTGCACCGGGACTTCCTGCCGTCGTCGTGGGACTACTACACGCCGACGGTCTGGGACTGGGCGATGTTCATCGGCTCGTTCGGCCTCTTCTTTACGCTGTTTCTGCTCTTCCTCCGCTTCGTCCCGATGGTCGCCATCGCCGAGGTGAAGGGCGTGCTGCCGCAGGCGGACCCGCACTTCTACGGCCACGGTTCGGGCGACGGCCACAGCGTCGGCGACGGCCACTCGGCCGAGGCGCCCCGCGTCGGTGAACCTGCGGGCCCCGATCCGATGCAGGCCTCGAGCGCCGGCGCGGCCGAGCACTAGCCCGCAGCCGTCCTCGCCGCTGCTCACCGTCCACTGCCCACCGACATGGCCTTTCCGCTCCCGAAGCCTATCCGAGCCGCGCTCGAAACGCGCGCCAACGAGCACGTCGGCCTACTGGCCGAGTTCTCGGACCCCGGCGCGCTCCACGACGCCGTCGTCGACCTCCGCAAGCGCGGCTACACGCGCCTCGACACGTTCAGCCCGTTCCCGATCCACGGTATGGACCGCGCGATGGGCCTGCCCGTCTCGAAGCTGGCGTTCCTCGTCTTCGGCGGCGCGCTCGTCGGGCTCCTCTCCGGCTACCTGCTCCAGTGGTGGACGAGCGCCGTCGACTACCCGATCAACATCTCGAACAAGCCGCTGTTCGCCATCGAGTCCAGCGTGCCGATCATGTTCGAGCTCACGATCCTCTTCTCGGCGCTCACGGCCGTCGGCGCGATGCTCGCGCTCAACGGACTCCCCAAGCCGTACGACCCGCTGTTCCACTCGGAGCGCTTCGGCCGCGTGACCGACGATGCCTTCTTCCTGCACGTCGGCGAGGCGGACTCCGAGTTTGTGCGCGCCACGACTGCCGGCGACCTGTTCGGCCTCGGCGCGCTCGCGGTCGAGTACGTGGACCATGCCGGCGCGACCGACCTCTCGCACGACGGCGAGCCCCGCGACAGCGGCGCCCCCGCGCCCGTGCTCGTGACGCCGCCCTTCGCGGGCAGCCAGATCTGATTCCCATGACCCGTCTCGCACCACGCGCTGCACTCGTCCTGCTCCTCGCCGCGACCGCCCTCACCGGGTGCCGCGGGATGAAGAGCGGCAAGCCGCCGATCCACCCGAACCTCAACATGGACTTCCAGCAGCGGCTGGAGGCTCAGGAGCCCAATGCGTTCTTCGCCGACAACGCGGCGCAGCGCCAGCCCGTCGCGGGGACGATTCGGCGTGGGCAACTCCAGACGACCGCCAACGCGCCGTTCTACTACGGCCGCGACGCCTCGGGCGCGTACATCCCCGAGGTCCCCGTCGAGGTGACGCCGGCCCTGCTGGAGCGCGGGCAGGAGCGCTTCGGGATCTACTGCACGCCCTGCCACGGCATCGCGGGCGACGGCCGCGGCATCATCGCTGTCGGCAACGGCGGGCAGGGCTACGGGTTCGCCGTGCCGAGCTACCACACCGAGGGCCTCAAGGCCCGCCCGGACGGCTACATCTACGACGTCATCCTCAACGGCGTCAACTCGATGCCGAGCTACGGCCACGAGATGGTGCCGAGTGACCGCTGGGCAGTCGTCGCGTACGTCCGCGCCCTCCAGGAGTCGCAGGACGCCGCGCCGGAGTCGGTCCCGGCGACCGAGCAGCGGCGCCTCGCGACCGAGAACCCGAACGTCTCCATTCAGTCCGCGCAGTAGACGGTTCCGGGACCGCGCCACATGCGGCGCGCTCGTCCTTTCGCCCCGCCCGCCCCCTCCATGTCGAACGTCCTTACCCGCCTCGTCTTCGACCCCGTCGACCCGAACCGCGAGCGCGTCCCGCGCCGCTACCAGTTCGCCGAGGACTCGCGCGCGGCCCTCATCGCGGCCGGCGTGGGCGTGGTCGCGCTCGCCGCCGGGGCGGCTGTCGGCATCCCGGCCGGGCTGACGCACTTTCTGTTCGCGTACCTCATCGCGTGGACCTTCTGCGTCTCAGTGACCCTCGGCGCGCTGTTTTTCGTCATGATCCAGCACCTCACGAAGGCGCGCTGGAGCACGACGGTCCGCCGCATCCCCGAGGCGATCGCGTCCAACTTCCCCCTCCTCGCGCTCGCCGGGATCCCGATCCTGCTCGGCATGCACGAGCTGTTCCACTGGACGCACGCGGACATCTTCGAGGTCGGCAGCCCGACCTACGACCCCATCCTGGCCGCGAAGCAGGACTATCTGAACATCCCGTTCTTCCTCATCCGGTACGTGCTGTACTTCGGCATCTGGAGCCTCGTCGCCCGGAAGCTCTACACCCTGTCCGTCCAGAACGACACGGACCCGAGCCCCGAGAACACGGTCCGGATGCGCTGGTGGAGCGCGCTCGGGACGCCGCTCTTTGCGATCACCGTCTCGTTTGCCGGATACGACTTCCTGATGGGAACCGACCCGCACTGGTACTCGACCATGTTCGGCGTCTACTTTTTCGCCGGCGGTTTTCTCGGTGCTGTTTGCCTGATCACCTTTATGGCGCTCTTCCTGAAGCGGGGTGGGATGCTGGACTCGGAGATCACGGGCGAGCACATCCAGGACATGGGCAAGTATATGCTCGGC
>DASWMO010000267.1:0-11654 GCA_036399715.1 Rubricoccaceae bacterium | reverse complement strand
CCGTCGTCGACGCGCTCGCCGGCGGGGCCGGCGAGGTCGGGGCATCCGTCGCGCCGGTCGATGCGGTCGCGGCCGGCGAGCGCGCCGGGTGCGTCGCCCGCGCCGGCGCTGCCCTCGTCACGCTCTCATCGGACGCCGTCTTCGCGCCGCGCGAGAGGCCGTACGTCGAGACGGAACGCGCCAGCAGCACGACCGCCCGCGGGCGCCGGCAGGCCGCGGCGGACGCCGCAGTGCGCGCCGCCCACCCCCGCGCGCTCATCGTCCGCACCGCCCCGTGGATCAGCCCGTGGGGCCGCCCGGGGCGCGTTCACCGCGCGCTCGACGCGCTCGCCGACGGCCGGCCGGTCCGCGCCGGGACGGTGCTAGGCGCCGCCGTGTACCTCCCTGACGCCGTCCACGCCGCCCTGGACCTGCTCGTCGACGGTGAGTGCGGCGTGTGGCACCTCGCCGTTCCGGAGAGCGCCGCGGATCAACTCCGCCTCGCGGCCCGCGAGGCCGGGCTAGACCCCAGTCTCCTGGAGCCGGACGATGTTCAGCCGGGCGTCGTGCTCGCGAGCGCGCGCGGGACCCTGCTGCCGCTGGCGGCGGACTCGGTCCGCCACTTTCTCTCCCGCGACGCCGGCTGGACGCCGCGCCGCCGCGCCACCGAGCGCCTGACCCCGACGACCACCCGATGACGCATCCCGGCCCTCTGTTTTCGACCTTCTTCGGCGGCGGCTTCGAGTGCTCCACGCACCGCCGCGCCCACGACCGCCGCCGCGTCGACGTGATCGCCGCCAGCAGCCACGACACGTTTGCCCGGACCGACTACGCCGCCCTCGCGGAGAACGGCCTCGGGTGGTCCCGCGACGGCCTCCGGTGGCACCTCGCCGAGCCCGCGCCCGGCCGCTACGACTGGTCCAGCTTTCTCCCGCTGCACCGCGCCGCCCGCGATGCGGGCGTGACGGCCGTGTGGGACCTGTGCCACTACGGCATCCCCGACGGCCTCGACCTGTGGACGCCCGCCTTCGTGGACCGCTTCGCGGCCTTCGCGCGTGCCGCCGCGCTTGTCGTCCGGGAAGAGAGCGACGACGTGCCGTGGTGGTGCCCCATCAACGAGATCTCGTTCTGGTCCTTCGCCGGCGGCGACGCCGCCTTCCTGCCGCCGTTCGCGCACGGGCGCGGCTTCGAACTCAAGGTCCAGCTCGCTCGCGCCGCCATCGCCGCCTCCCACGCCGTCCGCGACGTGGACCCGCGGGCGCGGCTGATGTGGGCCGACCCGATGATCCACGTCGCCCGCGACCCGAACCGGCCCGATCTCGACGTCGAGGGGCAGCGGCTGGCGATGTTCCAGGGCTGGGACCTCATCGCGGGCCGCCTCTGGCCGCAGGTCGGCGGCGACGAGAGCCTGCTGGACGTCGTCGGGGTCAACTACTACCCGAACAACCAGTGGATCGGCGGCGGCGGGCCGCACCTCGCCCCCGGCGACGCGCTGTACCGGCCGCTGCGCGAGATGCTTGTTGAGGTCGGCGCGCGCTACGGCCGCCCGGTCGTCCTCGCGGAGACGGGGACCGAGTGGATCCACCGTGCGCCGTGGATGGCGAGCGTCGGCGCCGAGGTTCGGGCGGCGCGCCGCGCGGGCGCCGACGTCCGGGGCGTGTGCTGGTACCCCATCGCCAACCACCCCGGCTGGGACGACGAGCGCCACTGCCCAAACGGCCTCTTCGGCTACCCCGACGAAACGGGCGAGCGCCCGGTCGACGCGCCGCTCGCGGCCGAGATGGCGCGGCAGGCGCGGCTGGTCGCGGCGCCCCGGCGGCGGGCGTCCCAACTCGCCTTCTGACGCGCCGGCTGCGTCACGCCTTACCGTGGCTACAGAGGGCCGTTCCCGGCTAGGGCGCCTCGTCCGGGAGAGCCGTGCAGGCGCGGGCGAGCAGGCCGCAGAAGGCGCCCGCCTCCGCACCGAGACCGAGCACGAGGCGGCGGCTGTCGTCGTCGAGTCGGACGAGCGCGGCGTCGCTGAACGCCGTCACGTCGCGGACGTCCGCGAGGCGGACGTATTCGGTCGCGCGTTCGGTGTCGATCAGGACGAGGCGCAGGCTCGTCAGCACGATGTCGCCGCGGCGCATTGGCGTCATGAAGCGGTCCCACGGGAACGCGTCACGGGGGCTGCTGACGGCGACGCCACCGGCGAAGGCGTCGCGCAGCGAGTCGGACCGCTTGCGCGCCCAACCGGCCGTGAGGCGGGCGTGCTCGTGTTCACCCGGGCTCAGGCGGATCGAGGGCGACAGAACCGGTAGCGGAGCCGTGGCCTCCCACGCCGAGGCGGCGCGGTTCAGCATGAGCGCGATCTCGTCGGGGACAGACACGCCAAGGGCGTGCGCGGCCTCTGCGATGGCGGCGGCCTCGTCGGGCGCGAGGCGGCCGTCGCAGAGCGCGCGGGCGACCGCGTGGAGCAGGCGCGCCTGCGCTCTGGCCTCGACGGTCTGCGCCGCGGTGGTCTCGTCGAGCCCGAGCGATTGCTGGAGCGCGTAGAGGTGCAGCCGCTCCTCGACCGTCAGGCAGTCGTCTGCGAGCGCGTCGTCCACGGCCGAGCCGAAGGCACGTGTGTGGACGGCCCGAACGTCGGCCGGCGCGAGCGCGAGGACGCGGGCAACCGGGGCGAGTCTGCGCAGGGCGGCTGCGGTGAAGCCTGTTTCCGAACCCGCCGCCTCGAACAGCCGCAGGTACAGCCCGACGCGCTCGTCGCGGAAGTCGGTCCGGAGGTCCACGCCGTGCTCGCGCGAGATGCGGTCCGTGTCGGCATCGCTGACGTCGGCCGGCGACTCGGCAGCGGCGATCAGGTTGTGCAACTCGACGAATGCGTTGACGTCCGGCTCGCGGCCCCAGCGGTCCGGCGGCTCGGGCGCGAGCAGGTCCAGCGGGCCCACGCTACGCGAGCACGATCTGCCGGCGCAGCCGCGCGACGGGCAGGCCGGACTGCTCGCGGTACTTCGTGACCGTGCGGCGGGCGATCGGGAAGCCCTCCTTGGCGAGCATCTCCGCGAGCGCCTGATCCGAGAGCGGGTGCACCTTGTCCTCGGCCGCGATCATGCGCTCCAGCAGCGCCTTGACCTCCTTGTTCGAGACCTCCTCGCCGTCGTCGTTCGTGATGCCCTCGGAGAAGAAGAACTTGAGCTCGAAGACGCCGAACTCGGTCTGGACGTACTTGCCGTTGACGACGCGCGAAACCGTCGAGATGTCCATCGAGATGATGTCCGCGATATCTTTGAGGATCATGGGCTTGAGGCTCCCCATGCCGTTGGCGAAAAACTCCTCTTGAATCGTCACGATGGCCTCCATCACGCGCAGCATCGTCTGGCGGCGCTGTTGGATGGAGTTGATGAACCACCGCGCGGACTCCATGCGCGTCTTAAGAAAGTCCTTGGTCTCGTTGGCCTCGGCGTTGCCCGTGCGGCCCTTCGCCGAGAGCGAGTTCCACATGTCACGGTAGTGCCGGTTGACGCGTAGCTCAGGCGCGTTGCGGCCGTTGAGAGCGATTTTGAAGCCCTCGTCGTCTCGGGTAACGGTAAAGTCTGGCGTGATGTAGTTCGTCTGCGCGACGACGTCGCCTTCGCCGGGCTTGGGGTCGAGCGAGCGGATGAGGTCGAAGGCCTCCTTGAGTTCGGACTCGTCCAGGTTCAGCTTGCGCATGATCTGGTCGAAGTGCTTCATCGTGAACGCCTTGTAGGCGTCGCGGAGCATCCGGATGGCGTTGACGCGGCCCGGCGTCGCCGTGGGGAGCATGTCCAGCTGGACGAGCAGGCACTCGCGCAGGTCGCGGGCGGCGATCCCCACGGGGTCCAGGCGCTGGATCTTGGCGAGCACCTTTTCGACCTCGGCCTCGGTGATCATCAGGCCGTGGTTGAACATCACGTCGTCGAGGATGGACTCGACGGGCCGCCGGAGGTAGCCGTCCTCGTCGATCGAGCCGATGATCTGGTCGGCGACGAGCGCCTGCGTCTCGTCGAGGCCCAGCAGGCCGACCTGGTCGTAGAGGCCGTCCGCGAGCGACGACATGGCGGCCATGGGCGTCTCGCGGTCGTCTTCCTCGGCCGAGCGGTCGACCTCGGCCTTGTAGCCGTAGAGGTCGTCGGGAGCATTGAGGAAGTCGTCCCAGTCGAACTCGTCGTCCTTGCGGTCCGCCTCGCGGTCGTCGGTCGGCTCCTCCTGCGAGGCCGCCGCCTCGGCAACGTCGGCCTCGGGGGTGTCGGACTCGAACTCTTCCTCGCCCTCTTCGAGAAGCGGGTTGGACTCCAGCTCGGTCTTGATCCGCTGCTCCAGCGCCAGCGTGGGCAACTGGAGCAGCTTGATGTACTGGATCTGCTGGGGCGAGAGCTTCTGCTGAAGCGACTGGCTCTGGCGGAGGTTCAGCATGGCGAGGCGGGAGGGGGGCCGGGCGCGGGCCGCCCGGGAACGTATCGGCCGTCGGGCGGGGCAGGTTTAGCGGGCCTTCAGGGGCGCGGTCGAGATGGCGTCGGGTCCGATGCCAAGGTCGTCGCGGCGCTGGTCCAGGGCGTCACGGAAGCGTGCAAACCAGTCGGAGCCGTAGCGGCGGGTCAGCGGCGGCTCGAGAAAATCCGCGAGCTGGGTTCCTGTGCGCCGGCCGTGTGGGATGGCGGGCCGGCAGAGGTCGATCTGCTCGTAGTTGAGCACGTCCACGGCGTCCGCTCCCGTCCCGTACTGCTCGACGCGGATGGGGTAGAGGTGGCACGAGAGTGGCTTCTCCCAGTCCGTCTTGCCCTCCCAGTATGCCGCCTGGATGGCGCACTTGGCGACGCCACGGTCGTAGACGACGAAGACGCACTCGCGGCCGCGGACGGTCGTCGTGCCGTAGCCGTCGGCTTCGTCGCCCTCCCAGGTGCCGCTCTTCTCGATCTCGTAGAGCGCCTCGGGCCGGAGCTTGCCGCGAACGACGGTCAGCGCGTGCTCGACCCGCGGCAACTCGTCGGCCGTGAGCGGCGCGCCGCGGTCGCCGTGGACACAGCAGCCACCGAGGCACGAGCCGAGGTGGCACGCGAAGGGCGCGTCGAGGAGCGCGTCGGAGACGAGGACGTGGTCGACTGCAAACATGGCGCCAATGTAGAACCGTGGACTACGGTGTCCATGGGGTCCAGCCCCAAACGCGCGCGCAGCCGCCCCTCGCGTGAGGGACGGCTGCGCAAATCGGCGACGTGGGTCGCAGGCTCAGCGGACGTGCGCCGACCCGACGCCAGTCGGGTGAGAGGCAGACTCGCGCTGCATCGGGCGGTCGGCGGTCTCGTCCCGCGACGGGCGCACCGCGGCGGGCGGCCGTCCAGTGACGGCACGGAAGGCGCGGTTGAACGCCGAGAGGTCCATGTAGCCCGCCGCACGGGCGGCGGCGCGGAGCGTCGCCCCGGCGGCGATGAGGCGCTCGGCGTGCTCGACGCGGCGCCGGCGCAGGAGCGTGCCGGGCGTCTCGCCGCACCGGGCGACGAGCAGCCGCCGCAGGTGGCGCGACGTCATCGAGAGGGCCTCGGCGAGCGTCTCGACACTCGTGTTCGGGTCCGAGCGATGGGCGTCGACGAGGGCGAGAAAGCGGGGGAGGAGGTCGGGCATGGGAGGCATGGTGGGGACGGTCCCAACGTGCCCCGAATCGGACCCCACAGACTGGACATTCGGCCTGCCGAATCGGACATTTTGCCTCGAAAGGCTCCGAAATGTTGCGCCTGGGCACTTCGGGATCGGGTCAGGCCTCGGCGAGCGTATCGGCGATGGCGGACGGCAGCCCGCCGCGAACGGCCACGAAGGCGCGCCGGAATCCCTCGTCGTCGGCGTAGCCGACGGACGCTGCGACCTCCTTCACCGAGTGCGTCCCGGCGGCGAGCAGGGCGGCGCCGGCCTCGACGCGCGCGCGGCGGAGGCGCCGACCAGGCGTGTCGCCGGAGAGGGCTTTGAGCTTGCGCGCGAGCTGGCGCGGCGAGAGCGCGAGCGCCTCGGCCAGCGTTTCAGCCCCGAACAGCGCGTCGCCGACGCCGAGCGCGATGGCCGCATCGACAGCGTCGAGAAAGCGCGTCTCGGCGGGCGAGAGCGTCGGGTCAGCGGGCTCCATTCCGGCACGTCGCCCGTCGGAGGATGCGCCGTCGAGGCCGTCGCCGGTGAGGACGAGCCCGCTGCCGTCGCGTCCACCTCCGTCGAGCCCGCCGCGGGGCAGGGCGGGGCGGAGGGCGGCAGCGTAGCGGTCGCGGAGGCGCTGGCGCTCGGCGACGAGGCCGGCCGCCTGCGCCCGGAGCACGTCGGCGGAGAACGGCTTGGCGAGGTACCCATCCGCACCCGACGTGTAGCCCTCGACCTGCGACGCCGCATCCGCGCGGGCCGTCAGGAGCAGGACCGGCACGTGGCTCGTGCGCACGTCGGCCTTGAGGGCGCGGGCGAGGCTCATCCCGTCGCGGCGCGGCATCATCACGTCGGACACGACGAGGTCCGGGACGAGGTCGATGGCGAGTGCGAGCGCGGCCTCGCCGTCGGCGGCCTCGACGACGTGGACCGGCCGGCTGCCGCCGATGCGCGCGAGGTGGCCCGCGACGTAGGCCCGCAGGTCGTCGTGGTCCTCGGCGACGAGCACGACGAGTGCCTCGGCGTCTGGCAGGTCCGCATCCGGCGCCTCGGCATCCCGTGCCTCGCTGACCGGCTGGATGGCGGTGGGACGCGGATCGACGGCGAGCCCCGAGCCGGACTCTGGCAGGGCGTGCGGGTCCGCGAGCGGGAGCACGAGCGTGAACGTTGCGCCGGCGCCCGGCGCCGAGACAACCTCGACGCGCCCGCCGTCGCGCTCGGTCCACTCTTTGGCGAGCGCCAGCCCCAGCCCGGTCCCGATTCCCGACGTCTCGTCGGCGCGGTAGAAGCGGTCGAAGACGTGCGGGAGCGCGTCGGCCGCGACGCCCGATCCGGTGTCCACGACGGCGAGGCGCGCCTCGCCGTGTGCCGCGCTCGCGCGGACCTCGACGTGCCCGCCGCGGGGCGTGTGCCGGAGGGCGTTGGCGACGAGGTTGGCGAGCGCCCGGTCCAGCGCCTCGCCGTCGACGACGGCGTCGAGCGTTCCGGCCGGGACGTGAGCCGTGAGCGTGACGCCGTCGCGGGCGGCCGCGTCAGCGAAGCGGGCCGCGACGCCCGAGGCGAGGCCTACGAGGTCCGTCCGGACAGGCCGGTGTGGCATCTCGCCGGCGTCGAGGCGGGCGGTGTCGAGCAACTCGTCGACGAGGCGGGCGAGGCGCGTCGCGTTGGCGTGCGCGAGGTCCGCCGAGCGCTGCGCGTCGGCCCCGAGCGGCGTCTGGCGGAGGTCGTCGAGCGGGCCGAGCGTGAGCGTGAGCGGCGTGCGGAGCTCGTGGCTGGCCGTCTGGAAGAAGCGCGCCTGCGCGTCCTGCGCCTCGCGGACGACCGCGTTGGTCTGCGCGAGGTCCGCGTTCGCGGCTTCGAGTTCGCCGGCCTGCCGGGCGATCTCGGCCGTCCGCGCGTCGGCATCGCGGGCGTTGCGGCGGACAGTTCGGCGGTAAACGCCACCACCGGCGGCTCCGAGCGCGAGCAGGGCCGCGAGGGCTCCCGCTCCGAGGCGCGCCTGGCGGCTCTGCGCCTCGGCGGCCGCACGCGCCGTCTCCCCCTCGGCCCGCCCGACGGCCCGCGCCTGCGCCGTGCTCCGAAGACTGTCCGTGAGCGCAGCCGAGCGTCGGAACGCCCGGAGCGCGCCCCGCGCGTCGCCGCTCGCGTCGAGGCTCTCGGCTAGTTCGGCGTAGGCGTCGCGCGCGGCGCCGGCATCGTCTGCCCCGTCGGCCGCTTCGGTCGCCTGCCGGGCGAACGCGACGGCCTCGGCCGGGCGCCCGTCGAGACGCGCCTCGGTGGCGAAGAGCCGGTAGACCGCGGCCGACACCTCCTGCGACGTGCCCATCGAGAGGAGCGAATCCGCAGACGGGTGCAGGGCGGCGCGAGCGTCGGTGCGACGGCCGAGGCGGAAAAGGACGCCGGCAGCGTAGACGTTGGCGAGGTCGTGGGCGTACGGGACGCCCGCGTCGTCGGCCGCGCGGGCCATCTCGCGGTACGCGGCGAGCGCCTGTGCGGGCCGGTTCTGCGCCTCGTAGAGCGCGCCGAGGTCGACGAGCGGCTCGGAGGCGTAGCCGAGCGCGCCGCCGAGGCGGCCGGCGTCGGCGAGGCGCCGGAAGGCGCGGGCCGCGGCGTCGGTCTGGCCCTGTGCGGCGTCGATGCGGGCGAGCCCAAGACGCGCGAGGTCCGCTCGGGCCTCGTCGCCGGCGTCCGTCGCGAGGCGCTCCGCCCGGCGGTACGCCCGCGCGGCCGGCACGACGTCGCCCGCGGCCCGCTGCAGGTCGGCGACGGCGTAGAGCGCGCGCCCCTCTGCCTCGCCGTCGCCGAGCGCGACAGCCGTCCGGACGGTCTCTTCGAACAGCACGCGCGCCGAGTCTGGCTCGCCGACGAAACGGTAGTAGTTGGCGAGCAGGTTGAGCGGCGTCAGGGAGTTGCGTTGGCCCTCAGGCCCGGCCTGAGCCCGGTGGACCGCTAGACCAGCGCGCATCAGGGCGACGCCGCGCGCCTGGGCGTCCGGACCCGCGTCGGTCGCGGCCATGCCCTGCCACGCCAGCGCCGTGCCCTCGGTCTTCGGGTCTCGCGCGCGACGGGCTGTTGCCGCAGCACGCTCGAACTGTGCCTCGGCCCCGGGCTCGCCCGCGAAGTAGGTCGCGAGGGCCGCTTCGTACTGCGCCAGCCCGACGCCGCGCGTGTAGCCCGCCCGCCGCGAGATGCTCAGGGCTTCGGCCGCCGCCGTGCGACGCTCGGCGGGCGTCTCGGAGTCCTCGGCCGCGGCGATGAGGCGGTCCACGCGGGCGACGACCGACGGTGAGACGGCGGCCGGGCGCGGCGCCTGGGCGTGGACCGCTGCGGTGACGAGCAGGAAGAGCAGTGCGAGGCGACGCAACGTCGAGGGAGGCGTGTGGGTGGACGCCGAAGACTAACCACAGACCCCTTCGGCACAGGCGCGAGGTCGCTTCGGCCTTGTCCGCCGGGAGACGCAGAGGCCATGCCTCGTTCAGCCCGATCAGCACGCCCGGTGACGCACCCTGTCACACCCGCCCCGTACCTTTCCGGAAACAGCCCGACGACCCATGGACGCCACCCCCCGCGGCCCCGCCGACGCGACCTCGCGCGACGAGGATGTCGAGAAAGCCCTCCGCCCCAAGGCCCTCGACGAGTTTATCGGCCAGCAGAAGATCAAGGACAACCTCCGGGTGTTCGTGACGGCTGCGCTCCAGCGCGGCGAGTCGCTGGACCACGTCATCCTCTCCGGCCCACCCGGGCTCGGCAAGACGACGCTCGCGCACATCGTCGCCGAGGAGATGGGGGCGTCCGTCAAGACGACGTCCGGTCCGGCGCTCGACAAGCCGGCGTCCATCGCGGGCCTGCTGACGAACCTCGAGGCCGGCGACGTCCTCTTTATCGACGAGATTCACCGCCTCGCGCCCGTCGTCGAGGAGTACCTGTACTCGGCGATGGAGGACTACGCGATCGACATCCTCATCGACTCGGGCCCGTCCGCCCGGTCGGTCCGGATCGCGCTCCCGCCGTTCACGCTCATCGGGGCGACGACGCGCAAGGGGATGCTCACGAAGCCGCTCCTCGCGCGCTTCGGCATCGACTTCCGCTACGACTACTACACGGCGGATCTCTTGCAGGAGATCGTGATGCGCTCGGCGGACCTGATGAAGATCGAGATCGACCCGCAGGGCGCCTTCGAGATCGCCCGACGCAGCCGCGGCACGCCGCGCATCGCGAACAAGCTGCTGCGCCGCACGCGCGACTTCGCCGAGGTCCAGACCGCCGGCGCACCGGGAGGCGACGGCCGCATCACCCGCGAGCTCGCCGACTACGCCCTCAACGCGCTCGACGTAGACGAGGCTGGCCTCGACGAAATGGACGCCCGGATCCTGCTCGCGCTCATGGAGAAGTTCGACGGCGGTCCGGTCGGGGTGTCGACGATCGCCGTCGCGGTCGGGGAGGACGCTGGGACGGTCGAAGAGGTCTACGAGCCGTACCTCATCCAGGAGGGCTTCATGGCGCGCACGCCGCGCGGCCGCGTCGCGGCCCGGCGGGCGTACGAGCACTTCGACATCGTCCCGCCGATGAAGCAGGTCGACATCTTCGACGACCTGCTCGGCTAGAACACGTCAGGAGCGGGCACTGAAGGCGTGCCCGCTCCGGCGTCGCCGAGGCGGAACGCGAGGACGACTGCGGCCGCGGCGAGGGCGAGCCCGAGCGTCGCCGCCCACAGGGCATCGGCACCCAGCCGCGCGAGCACGGCCCCGCCGGCAACCGGGCTGAGCATGTGGGCGAGGCCCCAGCCGCTCTGATGCACGCCCTGGTACGTCGCCCGCAGGCCGTCCGGGGCGAGGCGGGCGACGAGTGCGGGCAACACGGGCAGCACGACGATCTCGCCGAGCGACAGCAGCACGATCCCGCCGGCGTACTCCCACGCCGAGTCCGCGAAGGCGAACGCGCCGACGCCCACGCCGATCAGGGCGACCGCCGCCGCGAGCGGGGCCGACCCGTGGCGGCGCTCCATCCACCGGGCGACGGGCAGGCTCAGCAGAACGACGATGGCGCCGTTGAGCCCGACGACGGCTCCGTAGGTGCCTGCAGGGATGCCGTCCGCCCGCATCACGAGCGGCAGCGTGACGTACGTCTGTACGAACGCCGTCCCGACGGCGAACGAGACCAGAGCGAGACCGATGAGACGGCCGTCTCGTAGCGCGTGCCCCACCGTGTGCGGCCGCTCCAGGACGTGCGCCGTACCCGTCCGGGCCGGCCTCGTCTCCGAGATGCCCACGGCCACGACGCCAGCGTAGATCGCCATCGTGGCCGCATCGACGGTAAACAGGAGCCCGAACGACCGTTCTGCGAGGAGGCCGCCGAGGGCCGGCCCGACGGCCGCGCCGACGTTGATCGCCCAGTAGAGAAGGGCGAACGCGCGCGTCTGCCGTTCGGGCTCGACCGTGTCCGCGACGACGGCCGAAACAGCTGGCCGGTACATCTCCCCGACGAACCCGTAAGCCGCCACGATCGCGCCGAGGTGCCACGACGCGCCGGCAAACGGGATCGCCGCCATCAATACGGCGCCACCTGCCAGACTCCCGACCAGAACAGCCTTGCGCCCGAGGGCGTCGGCAAGGGCCCCACCCGCGATACCGGCTGCAAAGGCACCCGCGCCGTGGAACCCGATCACGAGCGTCGCCTGCTCGACGCTCAGCCCGCGGGCGGCGGTGAGGTAGAGCGAGAGGAACGGGAGCACGAGCAGCCCGATCCGGTTGACGAGTGTTCCGACGACGAGCAGCCAGAACGTGCGCGGGTAATCGGGAAGCGTCACGGGAGGGGCGAAACGAGAACGCCCCGGGCGCCGGAGCACCCAGGGCGCGAGCCGAGTGGGCGACGTCCTTACTTGTTCGACAGCTTGTCCGCAGCCTTGCCGACGAGATCGGTCGCGGCATCGCGGGCTTTGCCGCCGAGGGTCTCGGCGTGCTCCTTGACGGAGTCCGGCACAAGGGTGACGACCTTGTCCTTGACGGCCTCGGCAGCGTCCTCGATCATGTTGCCGCCCTGTTCGGCGAGGTCGTTGATCT
>DASWMO010000266.1:0-2625 GCA_036399715.1 Rubricoccaceae bacterium | reverse complement strand
TGGCCCTCGTCGCCCTCGTCGGTGCCGCGGGCGAGCGCCTGAGCGTCGACGCGCGGCCGCCTGCACCGGCCCTCGTCTGCGTCGCGTTCTCCACTGGCGAGGCGGGAACGTTCACGCTCCGATGGGCGGACCGCCGCGTCCCGGCCGGCTGGACGGCCACGCTCCGCGACGTGGTCACGGGCACGGTCACTGACCTCGCGACGGCTGAGGCGTACACGTTCACGTCCGATGCGACCGGCTGGTCCGACCGCTTCGAGCTGTCACTCGCCAACGCCTCGACCGCGACGGAGCCCGCGGCGGCCGGTGCCTTCGCCCTCTCCGCACCGTCCCCGAACCCGGCGTCCGGCGTCGCCCGCCTCCGCCTCGACGCTCCGCGCGCGGGCCGTGTCGTCGCCGTCCTGCTCGACGCGCTCGGTCGGACCGTCGCGACGCTCCTCGACGCCGATGTCTCGGCGGGCGGCGTCGACGTGATCGTGGACGCGTCGGGCCTCGCGCCAGGGACGTACGCCGTCCGCGCGACAGGCCCGGACGGGACGGCCACGCAGCGCCTCGTCGTCGTCCGGTAGCGGGCGGTATCGGGCGCGGCGTGAACCTGCGGGCGCGGCCCGCCGTAGCGCGCCCAAACGCACCGCCGACCCGATGATGTCCCCCTCCGACGAGATCGCCCGCCTCGCGGCGACCGTCGACCGCGGAGCCGGGCCCATGCCCGCCGACCTGCCGCCGGCTCGCCCGCGCGGCTACCTCGCCGTCACCCGCACGCCGACGGTCGGCTTTCTGGCCGCCCTCCCGCTGCTCGTGCTCTACGAGGTGGGCGTCGTGCTCGCCAACCGCGGCAGCGGGCCGGGCGAGATCCGGGTCGGGGCGGACGTGTGGCTGAAGTCGCTGCTCGCGGCCGTCGGCGTCGGCGGGGGGCTGGCGATCGGCGGCGTGGTGCTGCTGATCGGCATCGGCGTGTTCGTGGCCGAGCGCGCGCGGCGGCCTCACCTCGTGCCGGCGTACTTCGCGGGCATCGTCGCCGAGTCCTTCCTGTACGCCCTCGTGCTCGCGGCCGTCGTCGGCGGGGCCGTCGGGGCGCTGTTCGGGCGCGTGGCGTGGCCCGCGGCGCCTGTCGCGATGCTGATACAGGGCATCCCGGGCGGGCTCGGGATGCAGCTCGCGCTTTCCATCGGGGCGGGGCTGTACGAGGAACTCGTCTTCCGCGTGCTGCTCGTCGGCGGGCTCGCGTGGGGCCTCCGGCGCGTCGTGAAGCTGGACTCGACGCGGGCGCTCCTCGCAGCCGCCCTCGTCGGGGCGGTCGTGTTCAGCGCCGTCCACCACATCGGGGCGTACGGCGAGGCGTTCACGCTGTCCGCGTTCACGTTCCGCTTTCTGTTCGGGCTCGCGCTCAACGGCGTCTTCCTGCTCCGCGGCTTCGCCCTCGCGGCGTGGACCCACGCGATCTACGACGTGCTCGTCGTCACCGGCTGGTTCTCGTAGGCCCGGCTACGCCTCGACGGCGGCGCCTTCGGTCGTGGACGCCTGCTCGGCGTCGGCGAGCGTCTTGCGGCCGAAGTCGGCGGGGAAGCGGACGAGCGCGGCGACGAGGAAGCTCGGGATCGTCGCGATGACGACCCAGATGAAGAAGCGCTCGTAGCCCAGGATCTCCTGGAGCCACCCCGAGAACATGCCCGGGATCATCATGCCGAGGGCCATGAAGCCCGTGCAGATGGCGTAGTGCGCCGTCTTGTGCGCGCCGTCGGCGAAGTGGATGAGGTACAGCATGAACGCCGTGAAGCCGAGCCCGTAGCCGAACTGCTCGACGCCGACGGCGACGTTGATCGCGACCAAACTCTCGGGGCGGACGGCCGAGAGGTAGATGTAGACCGCGTTGGGGACGTTGATGCCGATCACCATCGGCCAGAACCACTTTCTCAGGCCGTCTCGCGAGGCGAGGACGCCGCCGAGGATGCCGCCGAGCGTCAGGCACGCCAGACCGACCGTCCCGTAGACGAACCCGACCTCGCCGGTCGAGAGCGCGAGCCCGCCCACCTCGCGGGCGTCGAGCAGGAACGGGCTCGCGAGCTTGCCCAGCTGCGCCTCGGCGAAGCGGTAGAACAGCATGAACGCGACGGCCGTCGCGACGCCGGGCTTCTCGAAGAACGTCGTGATCGGCTCGGCGAAGGCCGTCCGCGCGAACGGCAGGGCGGCGACGAGGCGCCCCCACGGCGACGCGCCGCGCTGCCCCATGAGGCCCCACAGGACCATCGGGACGAGCAAGACGACGAGCGCAATGATGAACAGGGGCAGGAAGACGAGGTACTGCCCGATCGCGCCGACCGGCGCGGCGTGCGACGCGTCAGCCGTCGGACGGGGGAGTGCGAAGCGGTGGTACAGCGCGAACAGCACGAACAGCGCGGCGAGCACCCAGAACGTCGTGGACCACGCGAAGCGGAGGTCGCCGGAGGTCGCGCGGAACGTCGCCTCGGCGGGCGTGTCGAGACGCGGGTCGACGGCGAAGACGACGCGGGCGGGGCGGTTCCAGTTGGCGGCCGTGAACGTCAGGCGCTCGCCCTCGGCGAGCGTGATCTCCTTGGCGCCGTTGGCGAGGCCCAGGTTGACGACGTACTCCTGCCCGGCGGGCGGCGG
>DASWMO010000265.1:0-3301 GCA_036399715.1 Rubricoccaceae bacterium | reverse complement strand
CGGCATCGACATCACGGGCAGCGTCGAGTTGGAAAGCTTCGCGCTCACCGGGCTCGACCTGACCATCGAGCCGCGCGGCTTTACCGTCATGGACACGCGGACGTACCGCGGGCTCGTCCTCGAAGCCGGCGACGAGCCGCTGCGCCTGACGGGCTCGCTCGCCCGACCGGTCCTCCGTGGTGCGGTCCAGCTCGCCCGCGGCGACGTCTACGTCACCAACGAGCTCGTCTCGCCGGACATCGAGCAGGTCGAGCTCACGGCCGCCCAGATCGCGACGCTCGAAGCGCGGTTCGGGCGCGTCATCGCCGCCCGCGACACGAGCGTGAGCCGCTTCACGAAGGCTCTCGACTACGACCTCCAGGTCGGCATCGAGCGCAACGTCTGGATCCGCTCAGGGGCGGGCGCCGGCATCGGCTACGACATCGAGTTCACGGGCGACGTCCGGGCCTCCAAGCGGCCCTTCGCCGACGGCGGCGAGATCTTCGGCCAGATCGACCTCGTCAACGGCAACATCCGGACGTTCAACCGGCGCTTCGAGCTCGACCGCGGGCGGATCGCCCTGAGCGGGCCCGCCCTTGCCGCGCGCGTCGACATCCAGGCGTCGCTGGACATCGAGCTCTCGCAGTCGCAGTCGCTCTCCGGGCAGTCCGCCGTGACGGTCCTGCTCGGCGTCACGGGCCGGCTGGATCGCAACCCCGAGATCCGCCTCTCGTCCGATCCCGTCCTCGAGCCCTCCGACATCGTCTCGCTCATCGCGACGGGCCAACTCGCGAGCAACGCCGGGACGGGCGCAGCCGTCGGGGCCGGGACGGGCCTGCTACTCGGCAGCGTCTCGAGCGCCTTCGAGCAGCAGGCCAACGAGTCGCTCGGGCTCGACCTCACGCAGGTGAGCTACGAGAACGGCTCGATCGTGATCAAGGTCGGCAAGTACATCACCGACCGCCTCTTCCTCACGGCCGGCTTCGTCCCGTCGTCGGGCGGGAACGGCCGCCGCGATTCCGAGCTGCCCGTCCAGTTCACGCTGGACTACGAGATCCTGCGCTGGCTCCAGGCGGAGGTCGAGTACAGCGGCCAGCGCGGCGTCGGCGGCGGGGCCTCCGCCGAGCGCTCGTTCTAACGCCCTATGCCCACGCTCCCCGTCCTGCCCGACGCCCCGCTCCTTGAGGAACCGGCCGACTCCCTCACGACGCGCCTCCGCACGGCGCGGCGCGCGCGCCAGAACGAGAAGATCCTCCAGGAGAAGGAGGCCGAGCAGAAGGCGGCCGACGCCGCCGCGCCCGCGGCCGCGACCGGCGGCGGTGGGTTCCTGGAGCAGGCCGGTGGCCTGTTCGGCTTCGTCGGGCGCTTCTTCTCGCGCGTCTGGCGGCGGCCGTTCGAGCTCCGCGAACTGCTCAACCAGATGGACGAGGTCGGCTCACGCAGCCTCATGCTGACGGGCGTCGTCGGGTTCTCGATCGGCATCGTGCTCGCGATGCAGAGCCGCGGGACGCTCGCGCGCTTCGGCGCCGAGTCCTTCCTGCCGTCGATGCTCGCGCTGTCCGTGTTCAAGGAGATCGGGCCGGTCCTGACGAGCCTCGTCCTCGCCGGCCGCCTCGGGGCCGGCATGGGCGCCGAACTGGGCTCGATGCGTGTCACCGAGCAGATCGACGCGCTCGATGTGGCCGCGCTCAAGCCGTTCAACTACCTCGTCGTGACGCGCGTGCTGGCCTGCGTGATCATGTTTCCCGTGATGACGATGCTCACGGACACGCTCGCGATGCTCGGCGGATTCCTCGAGGCGGTCCTCTCGGACGGCATGGACTACCGCGTCTTTCTCGATACCGCCTTCGACACGATGCGCTTCGTCGACGTGATTGTGGACACGATGAAGACGTCCATTTTTGGATTCATCGTCGGCATCGTGAGCTGCTACCTCGGCTACAACGTCCGCGGCGGCACGCGCGAGGTCGGGCAGGCCGCGATGCAGGCCGTCGTCGTGTCGAGCCTGCTCATCCTCGTCGCCGACGTGCTCATCGTGCGCGCCTCGATCCTGCTCTTCGGCGACATCTCCGGCTAGCCCGCATGGCATCTCCCGATTCCCCCGACGCTCCCGCGGAAGCTCCGATCACAGGCACGTCCACGCCGCCGCCCGAGAACGTCGTGATCGAGCTGCGCGGCGTGTTCAAGTCGTTCGGCCAGAAGCACATTCTGCGCGGGGTCTCGATGCAGGTCGAGAAGGGCACGAGCGCCGTCGTGCTCGGCGGCTCGGGGACCGGCAAGAGCGTGCTCACCAAGCACATCGTCGGCCTGCTCGCGCCCGACCGCGGCGAGGTCTGGGTTCTCGGCGACCGCGTGGACCTCATGGACGCCGAGCAACTCGACCGCAAGCGCCTCCGGCTGGGCTACCTCTTCCAGGGCGGCGCGCTCTTCGACTCGATGACGGTCTACGAGAACATGCGCTTCTTCCTCGACCGCCACACGACGCTGTCGAAGGGCGAGAAGGACGACCTCGTGATGGAGTCGCTCGAAGACGTCAACCTGCCCGACAAGCGCGACCAGTACCCCGCCGAGCTCTCGGGTGGCCAGAAAAAGCGCATCGGGCTGGCCCGCACGCTCATCCTGCGGCCCGACATCATCCTCTACGACGAGCCGACGACGGGCCTCGACCCCGTCTCGGTTCGCGTCGTGTCCGAGCTCATCGTCAAGCTCCGCGACGAACGCGGCATCTCGTCGGTCGCGATCACGCACGACATCCTCGCCGCCGAGATCATCACGGACCGCGCGTTCTTCCTGCTCGATGGCAAGATCGCGGCTCAGGGGACGCTCGCGGAGGTCCGCGGGTCCGACCTGCCCGAGCTCCAGGAGTTCTTCAAAGGCACCGGGGCCTACGGCGGGGCCTGACCGATGGCCGCGGGCACGGGTCTTGCTAGCCCTGCCCGGCGCGCCCGTACCTTGAACCGCATACCCGCACTCCTCGCACATGTCCCGTCAAGCGCGCCTCGGCCTCGTGGTCCTGCTCGGCCTTCTCGCCGCGGCAGGTTTCATGTTCGTCATCGCGAGCCAGGGGAACCTGCTCGCGCGGACGTTCAAGCTCAACGCCTCCTTCGAGCGCGTCGCGGGCCTCAAAGAGGGCGCATCGGTTTTCTACAACGGCATCGCCGTCGGGCGCGTCGAGGAGGTCGCCCTGCCGCGGGCGCCCGGCGAGCCGATCATGGTCCGGATGCAGGTCGAGGAGCGCGCGCGCGCCCTCATCCGCGAGGACAGCCGCGCGCTCATCCAGACCGACGGCCTCGTCGGCAACGTCATCGTCGCCCTGACGGAC
>DASWMO010000264.1:0-11424 GCA_036399715.1 Rubricoccaceae bacterium | reverse complement strand
TCTGGATTTTTGTCTTCCCGCTGATGTACCTGATCTAAGTGTGCGGGGTTCAGGGTGCAGGGTACCCGGGGCCCTCCCGATCGTATCGTTTAGGACCCCGAACCGAGTACCTGTACCTGACTGATCATGGCTCAGACTTCCGCCGAACACGCCGACGGGCACACCGAGAACACGGGCCACGGCGCGCATCACGTCTTCTCGGACAAGATGCTGAAGACGACCTTCGCCATCCTGTGCTCGCTCACCCTCCTGACGGTCGCGCTCGCGCTGATGGAGCGCGGCTACGGCGACTTCTTCGGCACCCGCTTCGCGATGCCACACGTCGAGTTCGGCGCGCTGAGCGTCCCGATCGCGCTCGGGATCGCGTCGATCAAGGCCTACTTCGTGGTGTCCAACTTTATGGGGCTCCGCCACGACAACCCGACGTATCGCCTCGTCTTTCTCGGGACGCTCGTCTTCCTGCTGATCTTCTTCTCGTTTACGTTCCTGGACTTCCGCTTCCGGGACACGTTCGAGGCGATGTCGGCACTGCCGGTAGACCTCGAGCAGCAGGAGATCCTCGCCGCGCAGGCCGAACAGGACTCGATCCAGGCCGCGTACGACGCTGCGCCGCTGGTTGACCGCCCGGACTCGCTCCTCTTCGGGCGGATCTCCAATACTCCGGAGGGGACGCCCGCCCCGGCCGGGCCCGACATGACCATCCCGGGCACCGTAGACGGGACAGATGCTCTGACGGGATCGCCCGCTACAGGACCAGGCAACTAGACGCCTCCCATGATCTGTCTCGCGGTCACCCTGCCGGCCCCGCCGCTTGCGGCCATTGAGACCGGGCTGTTCCTGCTCGCGGTCCCGCTGCTGCTGTTGATGGGCATCTGGGCCGTCGTGACGGCCGCGCGGATCCTGCTGCCCGAGGCGCCGCTGCCGCTCGACCGTGTCGCGCGTGCCCGCCGCCGCGGCGAGGCCGCCCCCGTCCGCGCCCGCGAGATCGTGGCCGAGCAGCGCCGCCGGCCCGCCCCGACCTTCCCGGCTGGCGGGGTATCGTCCCCCGAGTCCGAGTCCATCGCCGATGCGCTCTGGGCGCGGCGCAATTAGCCCCGCCATGAAAGTCACCGAGCACTACGACCGGGCGGACGGGCCCCTGATCTCGTTCGAGATCATCCCGCCGCGGCGCGGCGGATCTGTCGAGGGCATCCTGTCACTCGTGCACGACCTCGTGCCCTATGCGCCGCCGTTCATTGACGTCACGAGCCACTCGGCCGAGGCGACCTACGAGGAGCAGCGCGACGGGACCGTCCGGAAGCTCACCAAGCGCAAGCGGCCCGGGACCATCGGCCTATGCGCGGCCATCCAGCACCGCTTCGGCATCGACGCCGTGCCGCACGTGCTCTGCCGCGGCTTCTCGCGCGAGGAGACCGAGGACGCGCTCATCGAACTCCACTACCTCGGCATCCACAACGTCCTCGCCGTCCGGGGCGATGACAAGGCGATGGACAAGAGCGGCCGCGCCGACCGGACGGTGAACGAGTACGCCTCGGACCTCGTCGCGCAGATCCGCGCGATGAATGATGGTTGCTACCTCGAAGACCTGCTCGACGCGACGCCGACCGACTTCTGCATCGGCGTCGGGGGCTACCCCGAGAAGCATGGCGACGCGCCGAACAAGCAGTGGGACGTGCTGAACGTCCGCCGCAAGGTGGATGCGGGCGCGGATTACGTCGTGACGCAGATGTTTTTCGACAACGCCCACTACTTCGACTACGTCGAGCGGTGCCGTGCAGCCGGCGTCCACGTCCCGATCGTGCCGGGCCTGAAGGTGCTCACGTCCAAGGCACAGCTGCACGCGCTCCCACGGGCGTTCCAGACGGAGATCCCGCACGACCTCGTGGCCGAGGTGGAGGCGGCGAAGGACGAGCACGTCGCCGACATCGGCGTCGAATGGGCGCGGCGGCAGTCAGCGGAACTGCTCGCGCGTGGCGTGCCGGGCATCCACTACTACCTCATGCAGACGGCGAAGCACATTCAACGGGTGATCGAGCCCGAACTGAAGCGCGCTTGAGGCTCCTGCACCTGAGGTCGGGTGGACGACTTCAGCGGCTGATCGGGCCCGAGCTGAAGCGCGCCTGAGCCCGCGGCTAACGGCCCACCCCGACCGCCTGCCCCATTCTGACGACGGTGCCGGCGGACAGATCGAGGTGAACGCGCTCGCGCTCGAACGCCAGCACGACGCTGCTGCCGAGCAGGAAACGCCCGACTTCGGCCCCTTTCTCGAACGGAAGGTCGTGCACGTCGATCTGCTTGCGCCGGTACGGCGATGGCGGGCCGCCCCAGACGGTCTCGATGCTTGCCACGATGAGCGCGCCGACCATCACGACGAGCATTCGTCCCAACGCGGTTTCGAACTCCATCACGAGCCGCTCGTTGATGGCAAACAGCCCCTCGACGCCCTGCTCGGTCCGCGCGTTGACCGAGAACAGCATGCCCGGGATGGCGACGGTCCGGACGAGGCGGCCGGCGAGGGGTAGGTGGACGCGGTGGTAGTCGCTCGGGGAGAGGTAGACGGTGGCGAATGCGCCGCCCTCGAACTCAGGCCCGGCGCAGACATCGGCGAGGGCGGCGAACGGGTAGCGGATGCCCTTGGCCTGGATGAGCTCGCCGCGTTCGATGATTCCCGTCTGGCTCACGACGCCGTCGGCGGGGCTCACGACCGAGCCGGGAGCGGCGTCGACCGGGCGGGCCGCCGGGACGAGCGCGCGGGTAAAGAAGTCGTTGAAGGAGGCGTAGCTCGCGAGGTCGGGCCGCTCGGCCTGGGCCATGTCGACGCCGTACGCGCGGGCGAAGGCGCGGATGAGCGGCTGGCGGACCCATCCGCCGGATGCGGCGAGGCGGCCCGTGGTGCGCGAGAGCCCATGCTGGGGGAGAATCCGCTGGAGTCGGACGAACGCGCTCATGAGGTCGGGGTCACGGCCGGGTGAGACGCCGAGACGCCGGTTCTGTGCCCTCAGCGGACGCCGGCCGCGGCGAGGGCGCGGTCTTCGAGCGCCCGCATCGCGGCCCGCTGCTCATCTGTCGCGTCGTCATGGCCGGCGATGTGGAGCGCGCCGTGGGCGACGTAGCGCAGCGCCTCGGCCGCGAACGTCGCCCCGAACTCGGGCGCGCGCTCCTCGGCCGTGTCGAGGTCGACGTAGATCTCGCCGTCCAGCACGCCGCGGGCCGCGGCCGTCTCGTCGAGGCCGAACGAGACGACGTCGGTCGGGTAGTCGTGCCCGAGCCAGTCGCGGTTGACCGCGTGCACGAGGTCGTGCCCGCCGAGGACGACGCTCAGCGACGCGATGCGGACACCTTCGGCCGCACACACCGCATCGACGACCGCCGAGACGAGCGCCTCGTCGAGCGACAGGCGGTCGTGCTCGGTCGTGACGACGAGTCCCTCGTCGGGCGGGCCATCGTCGAACCCGGGCGGCGCGCCCGTCACGCGGGCGCGTCGTTCTCGAACGCCGTCTCGGCCATCGACAGCACGACGGCCGCGTGCGCGACGTCCGGCGCGACGGTGAAGTAGTCGGCGGTGAGCAGCCGCTCCTCGACGTTGGCGAAGAGCGAGCAGGCGGCGGCGCGCTCGACGACGAGGCCCGAGACCCGGCCGCCGTCACGCGAGAAGAACAGCGCCTCGCCGAGGTCGTCCGTCGAGACGACGCCCGTGCAGCCGTGCAGCTCGAGGTGTGCGGCTGGCCCGTAGACCTTCACGACCGTCGAGCCGGCCTCGGTCCGGACGATGTCGATGGCGAGGCGGCGGCCCGACGCGGCGTCGGCGAGGGCGAGCGAGACCGTGCGGCCGTCGACCGAGCGCTCCGCGGCGACGCCGAGGGCCTGCGCGGCGCGGTCGAGGTCGGCGTCGGGAAGGAGGGCGGGCATCGCGGGTCGCGGGTGGGAGGGGGAAGGATACGAGCCGCCGGACACGGCAGACGGCCCGGGTGGACCGGAGGCGCTAGCGGGCAGCGGCGTCGAGGCTGTCGCGCTGGCGGCGCAACTCGCGCGAGGCCGTCCGCAGCTCCTCGACGGATCGTTGCTCGCGCGGGTCGCCGACCGCCGTCGCGAAGCGCGCCGAGAAGGCCGCCGCCTCGGGCACGGCCCCGCCGACGAGGTACGCCGTCTGGACAAACTGCACGTACTGGTACGCCCGCTCCAGGTCGGCCTGCGCGCGCGACGCGACGGCCGTCTGCACGCCGGCGAGCGCGATGTCCTCGGCGCGCTTCAGCGTCGCCTTCATGCGGGCGGTGTCGCCGGCAGCCCGGTACGCCTCGGCGAGCGTGTAGAGGCCTCCGAAGCCGACGGGGATCGTCGCGGCGGGGACCTCGGCGTCGAGGCGGCCGAGGATGCGCCGGGCATCGGCCGGGCGGCCCTGCTGGGCGAGGGCCGTCGCGATGCCGCCGAGGCGCGTGCGGTAGCCGTCGGCCATGTTGCGCGCGTTCTCGTCGAGGTACACGTCGGGGTCGGCGAGGCCGCGGAAGCGGAAGTTCTGGAGCCGCTGGAGCGCGATCTCGGGCACGACGACGCCGTCGGGATCCTGCGTCTCGCGGCGGACGGGCACGACGCGCCGGGCGAGGCCCTCGTTCTGGAAGAATGGCTGGAGGTCTAGCTCGGAGTCCTGCGCGACCGTCGACGCGAAGTAGACCGGCCGCTGCCACCCATCCTCGGCGACCGACTTGAGGATGTCCAGCACGACGAGGTCGGCGACGTAGAGGACCGAGCGGCCGTCGCCGAGGGGCTGCCCGTTGAGCGTCCACGCCATCTCGGTCGGGCGCGCGGCGGCGTCGATGCGGCCGGCGAAGGCGGCGTCGCCGAAGCGCTGCCGGTCCACGGGGAGCGAGACCTCGGCCGGCTGGAAAAGCGCCGGCTGGAGGGCGTCGATCTGCGCGTCCGTGAGCGACATCGGGAGCGGCGCCGACAGGCGGTTCGTCTGGTCGCGGAGCTGCCGGATGTACCACGGCGTGTTGAGCAGCGACAGGTTCACGACGCGGACGTCGCGGCGGACACCCATCACCTCCTGGAGGTACCACAGCGGGAAGGTGTCGTTGTCGCCGTTGGTGAACAGGATCGCGTTGGGCGCCGTGCTCTCCAGCAGGTTGCGCGCGAAGTCCGACGGGATGCGCTGGCCCGAGCGGTCGTGGTCGTCGTAGTTCTGGGCGAGGAGCACGCCCGGCACGGCCGCGAGCAGAACGGCCCCGACGACGACCGCCGCAGCCCGGCGCAGGCCCTCGCCGCGTCCGCGGAGCGCCTCGGCCGTCAACTCGACGAGGCCCGTCGCGCCGAGGCCGATCCAGAGGGCGAAGGCGAAGAACGAGGCGACGTACGAGTAGTCGCGCTCGCGCGGCTGGAACGGCGTCTGGTTGAGGTACAGGATGATCCCGACGCCGGTCACGAGGAACAGGACGAACACGGCGACGGCGCGCCGCCAGTCCCGCTGGACGTGGAACGCGATCCCGATGAGCCCGAGCAGCAGCGGCAGGCCGAAGTAGACGTTGCGGCCCGCGATCTCGGAGGGCGTCAGGCCGACCGTCGGGGGCTGCGCACCGAGCCCGGCCGTCCAGCCGGCGTCCTGGCGGTCGCTCTGCCTGCCGGCGAACTGCCACATGAAGTACCGCCAGTACATGTGGCCCATCTGGTAGCTCCAGAAAAAGTCGGAGTCGGACGCGTAGCGGGCGTACTCGGCGAGGTGCTGCGGAGCGGAGGAGTGGCGGCGCGGGAACGACGTCGGCTCGGACACCTGGCGTGTCGTGTTGCTGTACGTCATCCCCGAGAGCAGCGGCGTCGAGCCGTACTGCTCGCGCTTGAGGTAGCTCACCATCGCGTCGGCCGTGTTGGGCGCGTTCTCGTTGATCGGCGGGTTGGCCGCCGAGCGGACGAAGATGAGGCCGTAGGACGAGTAGCCGAGCAGGATCACGAGGACCGTGAGCGAGAGCAGGTTGGCGACGGGCATCCGACGCCGCTGAGTCCACACGACCGCCCCGACGAAGGCCGCGAGGACGGCGACGAGGAACGTGCCCGGGATGCCGGACGCCCCGGCGAGCGTCGGGAGCGTCTGCACGACGCCGGGGTAGATGACGAAGAAGAGGGCCGCCGAGCCGAGACCCGTCAGCGCGAGCGCGCGCAGGCGCTGGCCCGTGCTCCACTCGGGCCGGTCGATCTTCTCGTAGAAGACGATGAGCGCGATGAAGAACAGCGTGAGCACGTTGAGCAGGTGCACCCCGATGGCGAGCCCGAAGAGGTACGCGATCGCGACGAGGTAGCGGTCCGCCTTGAGTCCGAACGGGTGCTCGCCGCGGGCGCGGAAGGCCGCCTCCTCATGGCGCGTCGCGTCGCGCCAGACGAGCGCGAGCCACACGACGAGGGCCGTGAAGAGCATCGACATCGCGTAGACCTCGGCCTCGACGGCGTTGAACCAGAACGAGTCCGTGAAGGCGAACGCGAGCGCCCCGACGGCGCCGCCGGCCGTCGCCGCGGCGCGGTCCGTCCACGACCACTCGGCCGGGTGCCCGAGCCACACGCGCGCAAAGCGGATGACGATGAGGTGTGTCAGCAGGACCGTCAGCGCGCTCACGACGGGCGAGACGAAGTTGACCGCCATCGCGACGGGCTCGTCCGTGAACGGCGCGAACAGCGGCGCGAACATGCCGAAGAGGCGCCCGACGAGCATGTAGAACGGCGCGCCCGGCGGGTGGCTCACCTGGAGGCCGTTGGCGATGGCGATGAACTCGCCCGAGTCCCAGAACGGCGCCGTCTCGGCCATCGTGAGGGTGTACACGACGAGGGAGACAGCGAAGACGCCGGCGGCGGCGAGGCGGTCGAACAGCTTTCCGGACATGCGCGCGGGGAGAGGACGGAGCACCGGGCGCGGGAACGGGCACGGGCGCCCAAAAGATACCCCGGCGCCGTCTCGGCCGGTGGATTGACGCGGCCGTGAGCGGTCGAACCCTCGCCTCCCGGACGAACGCACCCGCTCTCCACCGCCCTTCCGAGCCTGCGCCGTAGAGGAATTCCGACACGCTACGAGGTGCCCGGACTCCTTCACCGTGGCGACAGCCTTCGCGACGAGGAACCCTCATCTGGGCACCATACCCTCCCGCCGCGTTGTATCACCGCCGCGGAGACGCGCCGAGGCGCGTCTCTACGAATGCATCTACCGGGCTGAACTGTTCAGCCTCCCCTCCTGGCCGGGGAGGGCGGTCGGCACGCCCCCGACACATCCGCACGCCTCGTCAATCCACCGAAGCGGTCAGGCGGCGCGCACCTGGTTCCTCTAGCACGCGTCCCAGCCCGAGACGGCGATGGTCGTGCCGAGCTCGTCCTGCGGGCGCCGTGGGTCGCGGCCGCGGATGTCGAGAAATGTGCAGCCGGGGCACGTCACGTCGGCCCGGACGGGCATTTCTTCGATGCGGGCCTCCCACTCGGCCGGCCAGCCGAGAAGGTCGGAGAGGACGTCGGACGTCGGTGCCCAGGCACCGTCCCCGGGGGCGTACACGTAGGGAACGCGGGCCGCGAGCTCGCGGGCAAAGTCCGGGGACGCGTTCCAGTCGCCGAGTGTCAGCGAGACGTGAGAGGAGGTCATGGGTCCTGTGGCAAGAGAGTCGGGGTAACGCTGGAATGTGCGACCGATGGGGCCGCGGCACCCTACGCCTTCCCCTGAGTGGCGCCCCCGGAGTCTCACGACCGCCGCCCGTGTGCCGCGTGGGGTGCCCGCCCCGTGCCGCAGGCCGCGCGTAGTTTTTCACACGCGGCACGTCTCTTGCGGCCTGTCCGCTCACCCACCCGGATGCCTTGATGAACGGAGCGCTCTCCCCTGAACTGGTCCCCGCACCGCCGCCTGCGAACGAGCTGCCGCGGTCCGTCCTCCGCCCGAACGCCTACCAGCTGCTCGACGGCGAGTGGCGCTTCGCGGTCGACCTCAAGGATTCGGGCATCCGCGACCAGTGGTGGCTGGGCCACGCGTACGAGCGCACGGCGCGGTGGCCGGGCTCGGTCGAGGACCACGTGACCCAGGCGCGCGAGCAGCAGCAGCTCACGCCCGCCTGGCAGGACACCGTCGTCGTGTGGTACGAACGGGAGTTCGCGCTCCCTATCCGGCCTACGGGCGGACCGACGGTCTTCCAGATCACGTTCGGCGCGTGCGGCTACGAGACGCGCGTGTGGCTCAACGGGCACCCGCTGAGCACGGTCGAGGGCGAGGCCGTCCACTACGGCGAGTACACGTCGTTCTCGTACGAGCTCCCCGAGGCGGCCCTCGCGCCCGTGAACCGGCTCACGGTCCGGATCATGGACACGATGGACGCCGAGATCCCGCGCGGCAAGCAGGAGTCGCACGTCTACAAGCGCGGCGGGATCTGGTACCAGACCTACACCGGGGCCGTCCGGAGCGTGTGGCTCGAAGCGATCGAGCGCAACCGGCTCCGCTCGCGCGTGAGCGTCGTCAGCGTCGTCGAAGACCGGATCGCGAGCTTCGACCTCACGACGCGCATCCACGACCCGGGTGCGTACACGCTCCGCCTGGAGGTCTTCGAGCGCGGCGAGTCGGAGCCGGTCGCGACGGCGGAGGTTCCGCTGACGCTCGATGCGGGCGAGAAGCGGCAGCGCGTGGCGGTCGAGCTGCCCGGGGCGCGCCTGTGGTCGCCGGACGACCCCGCGCTCCACACGCTCGTCGCACGGCTCGTCGACGCCGAGGGCCACACGTCGCAGATCGAGACGCCGTTCGGGCTCCGCAAGGTCGAGGCGCGCGGGCGCCACGTCTACCTCAACGGCACGCCGACGTACCTCGACTGCGTGCTCTACCAGCCCGGGCAGGCCACGTTCGAGGAGATGAAGCGCCACTTCCACGCGATGAAGGCGCTCGGGTGCAATCTCGTCCGCGTCCACATCTCGGGCATCGACCCGCGCGTGTACGCCCTTGCGGACGAGATCGGGCTGCTGCTCTGGGTCGAGGTGCCGAGCCCGCACTCGTCGACACAGCGCAGCCGCGAGAACCACCGCGCCGAGCTGCTGCGGATGCTCGCGCTCATCGGCTCGCACCCATCGGTCGTCATCTGGAGCCTCTACAACGAGGACTGGGGCGCCGAGGACATCGCGACGAACCCCGAGACGCGGCGCTACATCGCAGACACGTACGACTACCTCCGCCTCAACCACCCGCAGTTTCTGGTCGTCGACAACGACGGCTGGCACCACATCTCGCACGAGGGCCGGCTGAAGTCGGACCTGCTCACGGCGCACCTCTACACGCCCGACGCCGAGACGTGGACGTCGATGCTGCGCCGGCTCACGGCCGGCGAACTCGCCGACGTCGCGTACCGGCCGCTCGTCGTCGGGGACCCGTTCTTCTACAGCGGCCAGGTCCCGATCGTCGTCTCCGAGTGGGGCGGCTTCGGCTTCGCCGACTACGGCGGCCCGTCGGGCGACGCCGACCGCGCCACGCAGATCGCCGCGTTCAAGCAGGAGCTCCGCCGGCACGCCATCGCGGGCGACGTGTACACGCAGGCAACGGACATCGAGGACGAACGGAACGGGCTCATCGAGCCCGCCACGGGCGCGCTGACCGTCCCCGAAGGCTTGCTGGACTCCACGCCACCGCCGGAGGGTGACGGGAGCGCCTAGGCGGCGGGCACTAGAACGGCCGTCTCGCGGCCCGTCTCGCTCGCGAGGGCGGCCGCGGCACGCGCGGCGGCCGGCGCCGCCTCGCCGGGCCGGCACACGGCGACGACCGATCCGCCGAAGCCGCCGCCTGTCAGCCGCGCGCCGTAGACGCCGGGCTCGGCCTGGAGAAGCGCAACGAGGCGGTCGACCTCGGGGACCGACACCTCGTAGTCGTCCCGCATCGACGCGTGGGACGCGCCAAAGAGCGCCCCGACACGCTCCAGGTCACCGGCCTCCAGCGCCGCGACCGTCTCGACGACGCGCGCGTTCTCGGTCACGACGTGGCGGGCGCGGCGGCGCAGCAGGTCCGGAAGCGCGTCGAGGCGCGCGAGGGCCGGCTCGGGGTCAGTCCCGGTCTCGTCGAGTTCGCGGAGCAGGCCCACGCCGAGCTGCCGCGCGGCCTCCTCGCACTGCGCCCGGCGCTCGTTGTAGCCGCCGTGGGCGTGGCTGTGCGTCACGCCCGAGTTGACGACGGCCAGCTCGACCTGGCTCGCGGGGAGCGGAATCCGGCGGTACGCCAGGCTCCGCGTGTCGAGAAACAGGGCCGCCTCGCAGCCGGCGAGGCTGGACGCCATCTGGTCCATGATCCCGACGTGTGCCCCGACGAACTCGTTCTCGACGCGCTGGCTGAGGCGCGCGGCGTCGACGTCACTCAGGTCGAACCCGACGGCCTCGCGGAGCGCGCGGAAGAGGGCCACGAGCAGGGCCGCGCTCGATGAGAGCCCGCTCCCGACGGGCACGTCGGATGAGATCAGCAGGTCGAAGCCCGGCACGTCGACGCTCTGCTCGCGGAGGACGCGCGTCGCGCCCTGGACGTAGTCCAGCCAGTCCCGCCCGGGTGCCTCGGTGCCGATGGCGTACGTGGCGGGCGTCGCGTCTACATCGCGGCTCGCGGCATGAACGGTGCCGTCGGTGCGGAGCGCGAGTTCGACGCGGGCGCGCTGCGGGATCGCCGTCGGAAGGACGAAGCCGCCGTTGTAATCCGTGTGCTCGCCGATGAGGTTGACGCGGCCGGGCGCGTCGGCCGTCGTCTCGGGCGGGCGGCCGAAAAGGCCGTGGAACGTGGTCATGGCCGGACGAGGAGGGCCGGCCGGGCGAGCCCGTCGGCGTTGAGAACGGTTGGCCACGCCGGGTCGGCGGTGAGCACCTCGTGTCCTGTCTCGGTGACGAGGACCGTGTCCTCGACCTTGGCGCCGGGCAGGCTCGGGTTCCACGCGACGGCCGTCTGCGCCTCGATGGCGGTTTCGGTCGCGGGCGAGGCGACGACTTCGCGGGCGCGGTACCCCGCCGTCCCACCCTGGTGATGACGGTCGATCTCGCCCGCGTGGCCCGCCGCGGCGTAGGCCTCAGCGAGACGCGCGTACACGTCCGACAGGCGAGCGCCGGGGCGCGAGTGCCGCAGCGCCGCCGCCTCGACGGCCCGCACGTCGGCGTCGAGGAGGGATTCGTCAGGCATCGGCTCGCGGAAGTAGACCCACCGCGTGAGGCTCGCGACGAGCCCGTGGCGGCGCGCGCAGAAGACGAGCATCGCCCGTTCGCCGAGCCGGGCGGCCGTCGGAACGGGGTGGCGGTACCGCGCGACGCGGCTCTCGCTGCCGACGAGAATCAGGGCCGGCATGATGCCACGCTTCCAGAGCGCGGAGGTGCCACGCGCGGCGAGGTCGTGCTCGGTGAGGTCGGGGTGCGCCTCGGTGAGCACGGCCGTCATGGCCTCGGCGGCGTCGCGGCCCAGATCGCGGTAGCGGT
>DASWMO010000263.1:0-2881 GCA_036399715.1 Rubricoccaceae bacterium | reverse complement strand
CAGTTCGCCGACGGTCCAGTGCGTCACGCCGTCAAAGTCGCGCGCCTCGGCATCGGTCCCGAGGTTTTCGATGGCACGGCGGGAAGCCGTAATGGTCTGGCCAGACCACCACGCGAGGTCGTGCGCCGTGGCGGGCCCGTGGCTTTGCAGATAGATTCGGGCCAGCTGCGTGAGCGCCTCGTCGGGCGCTTGGTCCGGAGCTGTTGGCACGCACTCGTCTACGAGCGCATACGTCTGGTGCGCGCCGCTGCGGGCTCCGCTGCACACGAGCGCGTCCAGTTCGGCGTGCATCATCACATGCGCGAGCCGCTGCCCGCGCGCCTCGACCCCCACGTGTGCGAGCGCGACCCCGATTTCGGCCCGCGTCCGGTGCCGGCCACCGGCTAGCATGTCGGCAACGACAGCGTGGCAGCGGGCGAGAAGTGCGCCGTCGATCTCCAGTTGCCGGTCGTACTGCGCCAGTTGTCGTCGTACGCGAGGCGCTGAGAGCGCGAGCATCCAGCGGAGATCGGCGGGGCGAACGAGGTGCCACGTCGGGCGCAAGACGTGCGTTCGGACGAGCGTGCCGACATCCAGCGCTGCCTCGACGGTTGCGGCCGTCGCCCCGGACGCCCGCTGAGCGACGGCCCACACAGCCCCGCCGGCGTCCTGCGCCTGTACGGCCCCGAGCCAGCGGACGACTGCCTCGGGAGAGTCGAGCCGGGGTCCGGCGAGGCGCTGCCGGACGAGCCGCTCAGCCGCAATGGGCGTCACGCGGCCGACGCCGCGCGTCGGCCGATGAGGTCCAGAACAGTCCCGAGCGAGCCGCCCAGCCCGTCGCGCGCGAAGGCCACGTAAGCGTCGAGCGACTCCCGGCACCACGAGTGGTCTTCCGAGTCGGCGAGGTGCGAAAAAAAGTTGTCGATGAACCCCGGCTCGTCCGGGGGCTGGCGACGGCGGCTGTCGGCTCGCGTGATGAGGCCCTCGGCGCGCTCGACCCACGCGTCGGCGCGGGGCTGGTTGAGCTTGGCGCGGCCTGAGACGAACAGCCCCGCCGTGCCGAGCTTCTCGCCCTTGAAGTACTTCAGGTGCTGGTCGCTCGTCAGCGCCCACCGGCGGAGGTTGACGAGTTGCTTCGTCCGCGTCGAGACCGCCTGTTCGACACGCGACTGCGTCGCCACATTTGGAAAGTCACTCTCGACTCCCGAGAGCCGGAACGCGAGCACGACGTTGCGGCCGCTGATGATCTTCGAGACGTGCCCGCTCGTCTGGTGCGTCGTCCGCGTCACGAGCGCGTCGGGCTCGTACGTCAGCCCGTGACGGATGCGGAACGGCCGCGCCGCGTCGACACACAGCTGGGTGATGTTGACGAAAGCACTAAAGTGCCAGATCGCTTCCAGAATGCGGTTGCACGTCCGCCCGAGCAGCCGCTCTACTTCGAGCGGAAACCACGCGATAAAGCCGTCGCCGGTCCACTGGATAAACTCGCCGCCGAGCGCGTCAATGGCGAGCGATGACACCCAATGCAGGCGTGGTAGAAACGCCTCGAAGGCTTCAGCGAGATCGTCAGAGTTGATGTAGCTCGACGACTTCGAGATATCACATACCCAGATCACGCCTCTGTCCCGCCCAACTGTCAAAGACGCGTAGCCGCGGGGTTGAACGGGATGAGACATAGCAGGCGCAGTACGGGGCGGATTCCCTCCAGACCGCGATCCTCGGCGCCGCCGTCCAGTCAAATCTACCCCTCGTGCTCAACCTGCAGGTAGTCCAGCTCCAGCGGCGTCTTGCGGCCGAAGATCGAGACGAGCACGCGGACCTTCATCTTGTCCGGGTACACCTCCTCGACGAAGCCCTCGAACGTGTTGAACGGCCCGTCGACGACCTTGACGGCGTCGCCAGCCTTGAACGGGATCTCGGGCATCTCGCCCTTGTCCTCATCCATCATGCCGAGGATGCGGTTGATCTCGTCCGGCCGCAGCGGGGCGGGCTCGCCGCCGGCGCCGAGGAAGCCGATCGTGCTCGGCGCGGCCGAGATGACCTCCTTGAGGTAGGGGTCGATGATCGCCTCGATGAGGATGTAGCCCGGGAACGAGGTCTTCTCCCTCGTCTTCTTCTTCCCGCCTCGCATCTCAAAGACCGTCTCGCTGGGGATGACGATCTGCGAGAGGTTCTCCTCCATCCCGAGGCGGCCGACCTCGCGCTCGATGTGCTCCTTGACCTTCTTCTCGTGGCCGGAGAAGGTCCGGAGGACGTACCACTTGCGAACGGGCGTGCGGGTCAGAGACATGATCGGTCGGGGGTCGGACGTGCCGAGCTTAGCTGTAGATGAACGTCAGCACACGGCTGATGAGCTGGTCCGCGCCGAAGATGAGGAGCGACATCACGAGCGTCGCGCCGAGCGTGAGGGCCGTGTTGTTGATGAGCTCCTGGCGCTTGGGCCAGTTGACCTTGCGCATCTCCTTGCGGACCTCGACGAGGTAATTGCCGAGAGCGCCGCCGGGGACGCGTTCCTGAGTCGTTGTCGTTGCCATGGGTGCCGCCTGGGGCGGAAGTCAGACAGGGGGCCGGCACGACGCCGGCTGAGCACGGGCGGCAGGACTCGAACCTGCAACCTCTGGTTTTGGAGACCAGCGCACTGCCAATTGTGCTACGCCCGTACAGCGGACCGCCGGCACCACGGGGGCACCGGCGGTCGGGAATCTACGCCGGCGCGAGGCCGGCGGCGGGGAGAGCCCGTGAGGACGCTCCCACGCCCGACTAGTCGAGGATTTTGGAGACGACGCCGGCGCCGACCGTCCGACCGCCCTCGCGGATCGCGAACCGAAGACCCTCCTCCATCGCCACCGGCTGGATCAGCTGAACCGTGAACTGCGTGTTGTCGCCCGGCATCACCATCTCC
>DASWMO010000262.1:0-12542 GCA_036399715.1 Rubricoccaceae bacterium | reverse complement strand
CTCGCCTGCCCCTGCCCGATGCGCCCGCTCCTGCTCGCCCTGCTGCTCCTCCCCTGCTCCGCGATGGCCCAGACGCCCGATTCCGACGCCGACCCGTTCCTCTGGCTCGAAGACGTCGAAGGCGACGCGGCGATGGCGTGGGTGCAGGCGCACAACGCGACGACACTCGCCGACTTGGAGGCACGCCCCGAGTTCGCGGGCCACGTCGCCCGCGCGCTCGATGTGCTCACATCGACCGACCGCATCGCGATGCCGGCCCTCCGCGGCGACGCGGTCTACAACCTCTGGACCGACACCGCGAACCCGCGCGGCCTCTGGCGCCGGACGACGATCGACCGCTACCTCGCCTCAGACGCGCCCGAGTGGGAGACCGTCCTCGACCTCGACGCGCTCGGTGCAGCCGAAGGGGTCGCGTGGGCGTGGGGCGGCTCGACGTGCCTGGAGCCCGAGTACCGCCGCTGCCTCGTCGAGCTCTCGCGCGGCGGGTCGGACGCGAGCGAGATCCGCGAGTTCGATACCGAAACCAGGCAGTTCGTCGACGGTGGCTTCTGTCTGCCCGAGGCCAAAAGCTCGCTCGCGTGGCTCTCCGACGATGAAGTCCTCGTCGCGACCGACTTCGGGCCCGACGCCGCAGGAGTTTCCACGATGACCACATCCGGCTACCCGCGCGTCGTGAAGCGCTGGCGCCGCGGGACACCCCTGGAGTCGGCCGTGACCGTCTTCGAGGCACAGCTCACGGACATGGGGGCCTGGCCGACGGCCTTCGTCTCGGGCGACCGGCGCATCCCGGCCGTATCGTTCCGCCCCAGCTTTTTCGAGGGAACGGTTCATGTCCTGCGCGAGGACGGTCTGGTCCAGCTCGACCTGCCGCTCGACGCCGACCCGAGCCTCGCGGGCGACCGCCTCGTGGTCTACCTCCGCTCGCCGTGGAGCGTCGGGGGGCAGACGCACGCCGCCGGCTCGGTCCTCTCGGCCGCCTTCGACGGCTTCGTCGAAGGCGAGCGCGTCTTCGAGACGGTCTTCGTCCCGACCGACCGACAGACGGTTCAGAGCGTCGCCACGCTCGGGGACGACGTGCTCGTGTCGGTCCTCGACAACGTCCGCGGCCGCCTCGTCCGGTTCACGTACGACGACGGCGCGTGGCAGGCCCGGCCCGTCGAGGCGCCCACGCTCGGCTCGGTCGACGTCGTAACAACGGACGACGACTCGGGCCGCTTCTTTTTCCAGGCCAGCTCCTACCTCCAGCCGCCGACGCTCTACCTCTCCGACGACGACGGTGCCGTCCGTCCGGTCCGTTCGCTGCCCGCCCAGTTCGACGCCTCAGGCCTCGTCATGGAAGCCCGCGAAGCCGTCTCCGCCGACGGCACGCGCGTCCCGTACACGCTCGTCTACCGCGAAGGCACCCCGCTCGACGGGACGGCGCCGACGCTCCTCTACGGCTACGGCGGCTTCGAGGTCACACTCGAACCGTCCTACGAGGCCATGACGGGCGTGCAGTGGCTGGAGCGCGGCGGCGTCTACGCCGTCGCCAACATCCGCGGCGGCGGCGAGTTCGGGCCCGCGTGGCACCGCGCGGCGATGCGCGAGAACCGGTCGCGCGCCTACGAGGACTTTATCGCCGTCGCCGAGACGCTGATCTCGACCGGCGTCACGAGCCCGCCGCACCTCGGGATCCGCGGCGGCTCCAACGGCGGCCTGCTGATGGGCGCGATGCTCACGCAGCGGCCTGATCTGTTCAACGCCGTCGTCGTCCAGGTGCCGCTGCTGGACATGCTCCGCTATCACCGTCTCCTCGCCGGCGCCTCGTGGATGGCCGAGTACGGCGACCCCGACGTGCCCGCGGACCGCGACTTTATCGCCCGTTACTCGCCGTACCAGAACCTCCGCGCGGGCGCGGCCTACCCGGTTCCGCTCTTTACCACGACGACGCGCGATGACCGTGTCCACCCCGGCCATGCGCGCAAGATGGCCGCCCGGATGGAAGCGATGGGCTTCCCGGTCTACTACTTCGAGAACACCGAGGGCGGCCACGGGGCCGGCGTCACACCCGAGCAGCAGGCCCGCACGTGGGCGACGGTCTACACCTACCTCGACGCGCGGCTCCGGTAATCCGAAGCCGCCGGACCGCCCGCTCACCCACTCCCGCCCCTGTGCCGTCCCCGTTCGAAGCCGACGTGCTCGCCGGACTCGCCGCCTCGCCCCGCACGGTCCCGCCGAAGTGGCTCTACGACGCCGAGGGCTCGCGCCTCTTCGACGCGATCACGCGGCTCGACGCGTACTACCCGACCGAGACCGAGCGCGGCATCCTCCGCGACCACGCGGCCGAAATGGCCGCGGCCATCGGGCCGGGCGCCGCCCTCGTCGAGTACGGATCGGGGTCGAGCGATAAGACGCGCGTCCTGCTGGACGCCCTCCGCGCCGCACCCGGCGGCCTCGCGGCGTACATCCCCGTCGACATCTCACCCGACGCCCTCGACGCGGCGGCGCACGCGCTCCGGGCCGAGTACCCCGGCCTCATCGTGCGACCCGTCGTCGCAGACTACACTCAGCCGTTCACGCTGCCTGACGTCTCGCCGCGGGAGAGCCGCGTCGTCTTCTTCCCCGGCTCGACCGTCGGCAACTTCACGCCGGCTGAGACGGAGGCCTTTTTCGCCGCCGCCGCGGCCGTCGTCGGGCCGGGCGGGGCGCTGCTCGTGGGGGCCGACCAGCGGAAGGAGACGGCCGTGCTGGCGCGTGCCTACGACGACCCCGAGGGCATCACGGCCGCGTTCAACCTGAACCTGCTCGCGCGCATCAACCGCGAACTCGGCGGCGACGCGGACCTCGGCCGGTGGGCCCACGAGGCGCGCATCGTCGAGATGCCCGATGCCGCCGCGCCCGGCGAGATGGCCCAGGCCGTCGAGATGCACCTCGTCAGCCGCGGCGTGCAGACGCTCGCGGTGTGCGGGCACCGCTTTAGCTTCGCCGACGGCGAGTCGATCCATACCGAGACGTCGACCAAGTACGGCCCCGAGACGCTCGCCCGCATCGCCGCACGGGCGGGCTTCACGCGGGCTGCGCGGTGGGCCGACGCGCGCGGCTGGTTCGCCGTCGAACTCTACCGCGCCGAGTAACGCCCTTTCCCCGTCCTCCCCCGAATGAGCAAACGCCCGACCCACGTCCTCGGCATCGACATCGGCGGGTCCGGCGTCAAAGGCGCCGTCGTGAACGCCCGCAAGGGCACCCTCGTCACGGACCGCGTCCGTGTGCCGACGCCCAAGCCGGCGACGCCGCAGGCCGTCGCCGAGGCCGTCGAGGGCCTCGTGAAGCACGCCGCGTGGGACGGCCCGGTCGGCTGCACCGTCCCCGCACGCGTCCGCCGCGGCGTGACCGAGACAGCGTCCAACATAGACCACTCGTGGATCGGGACCGACGCGGCGCGGCTGTTCCGCAAGCGCCTCGGCCTGCCCGTGCTCGTGCTCAACGACGCCGACGCGGCCGGGATGGCTGAGATGGCCTTCGGGGCGGGCAAGGGCGAGAAGGGCACGACGCTCGTGATCACCTTCGGGACGGGCATCGGCAGTGCGCTCTTCGTCGGCAAGCGCCTCGTGCCCAACACCGAGCTCGGCCACGTCCGCTTCGACGAGCGCATCGCCGAGCACGTCGCCGCGGACTCGGTCCGGACGCGCGAGCACCTCACGTGGGAGCGCTGGGCCCGGCGCCGGGTGCAGCCGGTCCTGGAGATGTACGAGTTCCTCCTCGCGCCGGACCGCATCGTCATCGGCGGCGGCGTCTCGCGCATCGACCGCTGGGCGCAGTTCGGGCACCTGCTGGACACCAAGGCGACGCTCTGCCGCGCCGAGTTGGGCAACGAGGCGGGCATCGTCGGCGCCGCCCTCGCCGCGCGTCGCGCCTTCCGCAAGGAGCCTGCCTGAGCGGCGCCCGGTCAGCCGCCCGCGTGGAGCGAGCCCAAACCCAGGCGTTGAGCACCCGTCACAGCGCAGCCTCGGGCCCGAGCATCTCGTCGAGATTCGCAAGCGCGTCGCGGAGGTCGCGCGTGGCGACCGTAGACGGCAGCAGCCGCCGCGGGCCGCCCCGCAACCCGACGCTCTCCCAGAGGTCCGGCGTCGGCCGCGCAACCACGTCCTCGCGGAGGCGGATGCCGTGGCGCTCGAAGATCGGCCCGAGCTCGTCCTGCCGGTCGCGGAGTTGGAGCAGCGTCGAGCGGTAGGCGTGCGCGATGACCTCCTCGCGGGCCGAGAACGAGAAGACGTTCGTGAAGAACATCGTGTAGTCGTCGCGGCGCGGCTCGAACAGAATGAGGTCCGCGCCCTCGTAGCGCTCGCGGTAGGCCGCCATGCCGGATGCCATGCGGCTGTGGATGAGCGTCCGGAACGTCTGCGCCATTACGCCCGGCATGCCGCGGTCGACGAGCCGCCCGTCGCGCATCGCGCCCGCCGCGACCGCGTGCTCGGTGTCCACGGGCACGATCGGGTTGACGGCGATCACGAGCCGCGCGCCTCGGTCGAAGGCGACCGAGGCGTGGACCGTCTTGTTGAGCACGCCGTCGACGTAGTGGCGGCCGCCGATCTCGACGGGCGGGTACAGGCCCGGCAATGCCGTCGAGGCCTGGACAGCGAGCGAGATCGGGACGTCGTCACGGCCGGGGGCGCCGAAGCGCACCGACGTGCTCGCGTCGAGGTCCGTCGCGACGACGTAGAGCTCGTTCTTGAGCTTCCGGAAGTCGTCCGTGCGGCCCGGCCGCGAGTAGATGGTTTCGAGGTACTCGCGCAGCGGGCCGTTGTCGAACACGCCGACCGGCACGGCGCGGCCGAGGCGGTCGATAAGCGTCGAGACGAGGCCCGAGGTCGCCGTCGGGTGCGCGAGGGCCGACACCACGGCGTCGAGGGCGAGGCCGGGGACGGAGAGGCTACGCCGGAAATACTCGCCGAAGGCGGGCGAGAGGAACAGCTCGGGCCGAAACGGGTGCTCGCCGGGCTCGTTACCGATCACGGACCGGGCGAGTTGGGCCGTCGTGATGCCGTTGGCGAGGCTCGCCCCGACGAAGGCGCCGGCCGAGACGCCGACGGTCACCGGGACGTCGTTGAGGTCGAGCCCGTCGAGGGCATCGTCGAGCGCGCGCAAGACGCCGATCTCGTATATCGCGCCTTCGGGCCCGCCGCCGGCGAGGGCGAGGCCGACAGGTCCGCGGCGGTGGTGGTCAGCGATCTGCATGGTGGAAGCGCTTACGTCCGGGGTCGGACAGAATACGAAGCGGGTGTGGAGCCGCAGAACCCTGCCGCACCGCGTCATCTAAACGCGCGAGCGGCCCGGCATCGCGTGGACGCCGGGCCGCTCGGTCGGTGCGAGGGTCAGGGCCCCTCGCCATTTCGACTAGACCTGTGCGGCCTGGTGGCGGGCGAGGGCCGCCTCAGCGTCCTCCTTGCCCTGCACCTTCTCGACGACGATCGTGCCGACGCGGATCTCGTACCAGCCGCCGCCGACGGCCTCGATCGACAGCTCAGCCGCGGGTGCGGGCGCCGGGGCGGCCGCGCGCTGCTCCTTGAGCGCGTCGATGTGCTTCGTGAGGCGCTCGACGCTCGCCGTGAGCTCCGAGATCTCCTCACGCGTCGGGACGCCGATGCGCTTCATGACCGTCGCGACGGCGTCGGTGACGCGGTCCTCGACCTTGTCGGCCGTCTCGCCCGCGACATAGCGGACGTCCGAGACGCGGCCCTTGACGGCGTCGGACGCGGTGTCCGTCGCGACGTCGAGCTGCTTGCGGATCTGCAGGACGCGGTCGGCGCCGAAGCCCGGCAGGTCCACCTTCTCGCCCTTCTTGACGAGCTTCTTGAAGAGCTTGGAGCCCTCCTCCTCGGCCATCGACAGCGCGCCGAGGCCGGCGAGGAACACGCTCTGGACGGACTCCTTGACGGAGCCGGCCGTCTCGGCGAGGTCCTTCTGGACGTTCTCGGCCGTCGTGCGGGCGAGCCCGAGGGCGTCGTCGGCGGTCTTCTTGATGTCCGAGCCGACGCGCTTGGTGTCGGTCTTGGTCTTCTTGGCGTCGGCCTTGACGGCCTTGGTCGTGGTTGCCATGGGAGTGGTGGAGATGGGCCGTGGCCCGGTGTGAGTCGAGTAAAGGTGCCCGAGGGCACCGGGAAGGGGCGAGCCGAGGCTCAGGAGGGCTTGGCAGCGCGGCGGCGCGGCGCCTTCGGGGTGCCGTTCGCCGTGTCGGGCGCGGGGGCCTCGACTGGCGCTGCATCGGCGGGGTCGAGTGCGTCGAGGGTCGACTCGAGCGACTCGAGCCGCTCGCGGAGCCGGTTCATCTCGTCGCGGACATCGGCGATGGGCCCGGCCGGGCGGATGCGCTCGGCGGCCGCCCGGGCAATCTCGTCGACGCCCTGGCGCGCGGCTGTGAGGCCCGCCTCGACGGCGCTGCCGACGGCCTCCTCGCCGCGGCGCAGCGTGCGCTCGCCGACGCGGAGCGTCCGCTCGCCGACCCGCAGCAGATCGTGCAGGAAGCCCGGCGAGAGCAGGCCGCGGCCGTCGCGGCCCTCCTCGGAGATGACCTGCGTGAGGATGGCCGTCGTGACGTCCGTCCCGCTCTTGTTGTCGACCACGCGCACGTCCTCGCCGTCACGGACGAACGCGGCGATGTCGTCGAGGCCGACGTATCGGCTTTCGGTCGTGTCGTAGAGCTTGCGGCTCCCGTAGCGTTTGATGAGGCGCGGCATGGGCGGGCTGGGTTCGATAGGCCCATTGACGCAGTGCGGCATCGAGAGTTTCCGCACCGCGTCATCCTTTACCGCGGCTTCACGCGGTCCGCCCCGGCTGCCGCTCCACGCCTACGCGGCGCCCTCAACGGCCCGAATCCGGTCCAGCACGTACGCCATGTCGGGGGGGATCGGCGCCTCGAAGTCCATCGCCTCGCCCGTCGTCGGGTGCTCGAAGCCGAGCGTGTGCGCGTGGAGCGCCTGCCGCGGGAGGGCCGTCAGCAGGTTGTGAATGAACTGCCGCCGCGAGCCCTCCCCGGGGCCGTAGTGGATGCGGTCGCCGTCGTACGTCCGGTCGCCGAAGACGGGGTGGCCGAGCGCGCGCGCGTGGACGCGGATCTGGTGCGTCCGGCCGGTTTCGAGGCGGAAGGCGACGAGCGCGAAGTAGCCCAGCCGCTCGACGGTCTCGTAGTTCGTCGCGGCCCACTTGCCCTGCTCCTCGGGCACGACGGCGATCTTCTTGCGGTCGCGCGGGCTGCGGCCGAGGTAGGTCTCGATGCGGCCCTCGGCGGGGTCCGGCTCGCCCCAGACGAGGGCGAGGTAGCGCCGGCGCGTCGTGCGGGCGGCAAACTGTGCGGCGAGGTGCGCCGCGGCGATATCGTTTTTGGCGACGACCATCAGGCCCGTCGTGTCGCGGTCGAGGCGGTGGACGAGGCCCGGGCGGACCGTCGGGTCGCCGTCGAAGCGCGGGCCGGCTGTGGCAGTCGAGAGCCCGAGCGCCGCGACCGTCTCCTCGTCGCCGTCGTCGTCCGCTTCGTCGTCGGGAGTCTCGGCGAGGTCGGACGCGCGCAGGGGGCCGGCGCCGACGTGGTGCAGGAGCGCGTTGACGAGCGTGCCCGTGCGGTGCCCGAAGGCCGGGTGGACGACCATCGCGGCGGGCTTGTCCAGCACGACGAGCACGTCGTCCTCGTAGACGATGTTCAGCGGGATGTCCTCGGGGAGGATCTCGATCGGCGGCGGCTTCA
Source organism: Rubricoccaceae bacterium (assembly GCA_036399715.1). Classification (GTDB taxonomy): domain Bacteria; phylum Bacteroidota; class Rhodothermia; order Rhodothermales; family Rubricoccaceae; genus DASVSE01. The sequence goes on along the minus strand of DASWMO010000262.1, from coordinate 4,825 downwards.
TGAGCCGGCACAGGATGCGGTCGCCGGGCTGGACGGGCGTCGAGACCTTCGTCACGGTCTCGTCGTTGACGTCCACGCACCCGTCGCGGAGGGCGCGCTGGACCTTGGCGCGCGTCGCGTTCGCGAGCTTGTCGGTGAGGTAGACGTCGATGCGGACGGGCGCCTGCCCGGCCGGCACGTCGAGCGCGACGAGGGTCTCGATCTTGTCTGGCTCGCCCGACGTGGGATGGGAGTTGGTGTACTGCATCAGGCGGAAACGGCGGGGCGGACGAAGGAGGCGACGGCATCGAGGGCGCGCTCGACGTCCGCGGCGCGCGTGTGCGCGTGGGGTGAGAAGCGGAGTTTGCGGCTGCGGAGGGCCGCGTGCACGCCTCGGGCAGCGAGGTGCGCGAGGAGCGCCTCGGGCTCATCCGGCTCGACGGTCACGATGCCAGAGGCGTGGGCCGGGTCGTGGGAGCCGTAGCGGCGCAGCCCGAGCGCGTCGAGGCCCGCAGCGAGCGTGCGGGCGTGGCCGAGGACGGCTGACTCGACCGTGTCCAGCCCGACGTCCAGCATCGCGCCGATGGCGGCGTCGAGGGCGTAGGCCGGGACGGTCGGGAGCGTGCCCGTGCGGAAGCGCGTCGCGTCGGGGTGCAGGTCGTCGGTCACGGCGTCGAAGTCGTCCCAGTCGATGGGGCCGTTGAGCCAGCCGCGGACGGGCACGAGCCGCTCCATGAGGCGCTCCGACACCGACGCGACGCCCAGCCCGTGCATCCCGCACATCCACTTGTGGCCGCCAGCGACGACGAGGTCCGGCCGGACCGCCGCGGCGTCGAAGCGGAGCGCGCCCGCGCCCTGGATCGCGTCAACGACGAACCACACGCCGCGGGCGTCGCACACGTCGCGAATGGCGGCCAGATCGCAGCGGTAGCCCGAGAGAAACTGCACCCACGACACCGACACGACCCGCGTCCGCGGGGTGATCGCGGCGTCGAGCGCCTCGGGCGTGACCGTGCCGTCCGGCGAGGGCACGCGGTCCACGGCAACACCGCGCGCGGCGAGCGCGCGCCACGGGAGGTGGTTGGTCGGGAATTCGCAGGCTGGGACCGCGACGCGGTCGCCGGGGTGCCAGTCCAATCCCTGAGCGACCCAGTTGATGCCGGCGGACGTGTTCGGGACGACCTCGACCGTCGCCGGGGGCGCGTTCAGCAGGAGGGCAGCGCGCTCGCGAAGGCGCTCGACGCGCGCGAGGTCGGCAGGAGACCCGTTCGGCGACTCGCCGGGGACGCGGCCGGCATGCCCGTCGAGGGCATGCACGGCGGCCTCGCGCGCGGGGCGGCCCAGGACGCCCTGTGCGGCGTGGTCCAAGTAGGCCGTATCGAGCGGGAGGTCGAAGAGGTCGCGGTACTCGGCGAGGGTCACGGGTCGGGAGGCTGGATCCCGGAGGGTACCTCGGAGAGACGGCCGGTGGGGCCGGACGTGGTAGATCGCGGCGCCGATTCACGTGGCGCGGCGGATCACGGCGCGTTGGCCATGCCAAACGCCTCTCGTCAGCACGTCTACAGCCGGAGAGGCGCGCCACGGACCCGAGGGGGTCTCGGCCTGATCCCTGGCCAGCCTACACGTCTTGGGCCTTGCGCTCGGCGGCATCCTTGGGCGTCTCTGCGGCCTTGAATTCCTGGACCTCCTCCACGACCTCGGCAGCGTGGACGCGGGCGTCGGGCGTCTCCTCGGGCGCGTCCTGCTCCGCCTCGGCGCGGGCGCACAGGGCGAGTTCGATCGCCATCGGGAAGTGGTCCGAGCCGACGTGCCCGAGGCGCGCGAGGCGGACGAGCGCGAGGTCCGGCGTGTGGAAGACGTGGTCGAGCGGGTAGCGGAGCAGGCGGTGGTTCGCGTGGAACGTCGAGAAGAGGCCGCGCCCGACGCGGGGGTCCAGCACGCCCGCGATGCGCTGGAAGAGCGTCGTCGTCTCGCTCCAGGCGACGTCGTTGAGGTCGCCGCAGACGACGACCGGCGGCCCCATCCGGGCGACGCGCCGGGCGGCGAGGACGAGTTCGGCGTCGCGCAGCGTCGAGTCCTGCCCGACGTCCGGCCGCGGCGGGCGCGGGTGCAGGACCACGAGGTGCAGCGGCTCGCCGGACGGCAGGCGCAGCGTCAGGAACAGACTCGGGACCTCGGGCTCGACGAGGTGCTCGACCGTATGCTCGACGATCGGCAGGCGCGAAAAGACGCACATGCCGTACGTGTCGTCCTGCGGCAGCAGGACCGTGTGCGGGTGCGTCTCGCGGAGCGCACCGGCGGTCTCGGCCCACCACGCGTCCGTCTCGACGGCCGCAACGACGTCCGGGTCCTCGGCACGGATCGTCCGCAGCCAGCGCGCGCCGTCGCGGTTGGTCATGAGCACGTTGGACACGACGAGGCGCAGCGAGCGGTCTCGGTCGGGCGCCTCGGCGCGGACGGTCTGGACGCGCCACAGCGGCGAGTACGGCAGCATCCGCGCCGTCTGGAATGCGACGACGGCGGCGAGGGTCGCGAGGGCCCACCCGTCCAGCGGCTCCGGGCCGCGCGCGCGGCTCACGGCGGCGAGCGCGGCGAGTGCCCCGAGCGCGAGCGCGGCGATCTGGAGGCGCGGAAAGTCGAACGAGCGGATCCACCAGTACGGCTTCCGAACGACCGGAAGGACGGTCCCGAGGGCCAGAACGGCCGTCACGGCGAGCAGGACGAGGCGGAGCAAACCGATCAACAGGTCACAGGCAGGGAGCCGCAAGGTAGACCGGGCCGTCTGCGCGGGTCGCCTACCGGTCGCCGTCGACCTCGATGGTGTCGCCGGGGGCGACGACAAAGCGGAAGCGCGCGTTCTCGACGCCTGCGGCCTCGATCGGCGTCCGGACGACGCGCTCGACCGCGCGGGCCGCGTTGCGGGCGGGCTGGTCGCTGTCGGCGAGGTGCGCCTCCGCCTGGCGGCGGATCGCGGGCCGGACCTGCGCGAGCGCTGCGCGGACGGCCGCGCGCTCGGGCTCGCGGCTCAGGCGCTGCCACCCGCCGGCGTCGGCCGAGACCTCGGCGTCTTCGAGGCGCGGCTCGACCGAGAAGACGGACAGCTCGGGCAGCGTCACCACGACGACGCCGTCGGGCGTGTAGCGGATGTCGCGGGGGCGGAGCTGCCGCACGTCGAAGCCGTACGCGGCGCGGCCGGGGACGCGCACACGGACTGTCGTCTCGCCGACCGCGAGGTCCAGCATGCCCGGCAGCAGGCGCGTCGTGCTGCGCGACTCGGCCTCGGCCCCGACGTCGAGCGTGCCGACGATGAGAAACTGCTCGGGCGCCTCGCGCTGAATCGCCGTCCAGACGGACGTCTGGACCGTCTCCTCGCTCACGCGCGGCACGACGCCCGCCGCCCACGACCACACGGCGAGCCCAAAGAGTCCGGCGACGACGAGCGCCCCGACGAGCGCACCGGACGAGCGGGCTGGCGGGCTAGACGGGGCAGCAGGCGGGGAATCAGTCACGGGCAGCGGGTAGATGACCGCTGAGAAACGGCCGGCGGCGGCGAAACGTCTTACCGCGCAAGCAACGCCACGGCGACGGCGGCGAGGCCGAGGCCCACGAGGTTGGCGCGCGAGAGGCGCTCGCCCCAGACGAGCCGCCCGAGCAGCGCCGCCCCGAGGACGATCGAGACGCTGTTGAGCGGGAACGCGACCGGGGCGCGCAGCTCGCCGAGCGCGCGGAGCAGGAACTCCGCCGAGCCGTAGTTGATCACGCCGAGGCCGATGCCCCACCAGACGACCGCCGCGCCCGGCCACCGGCCCGTCCGCACGCCGGTCCACACGACAGCAACGGCGCCGACGGCGAACGCGACGCCGAAGACAAACAGCAGGAACGTCGCCGTCGGGACGGGGACGGGCGCATCGGCGCCGTAACCGCTCTGGAACGCCTTCATCACAACATCCACGAGGCCGCCCGCCAGAAAGAGCGCGCCGAGCAGGAGCCCGACGCGGGGCGCGTGGACCAGCGCGGGGGGCGCGTCCAGCGCCGCGGCGGACGTGGCGGCCGGGACTCCTCCGGTGACGGTCTGCGTGGCGTCCGGCGAACCGGCGGGGCGGGCGACGAGCACGAACGCGGCTCCGGCGAGGGCGAGCCCGACCAGTTGAAGCGTCGTCGGCACTTCGTTCCAGACGGCCCACGCCGCAACGACCGGCACGACGACGGACAGGCGCATCGCGCCCGCAGCCAGCCCGATGCCCGCCTCGCGGATCGCTCGCGAGAACAGCCAGAAGCCGCCGATGAACAGCACGCCCTGGACGACCCCGAGGGCGACCGCGCCGGTCGGCACACGGCTCCCCGTGGCGCCGTCGAGGGCGACAGCAAGCACGGCGGCAGCGGCGTAGTTGACGGCTAGTAGGGCCGTGCGGTCCAAGTCGCGACGCTCGGCGAGCTTGAAAATGGTCGCGATGCCGAGGCTGCACGCGACGGCCAGAAACAGAAATCCCATGGAATGGCGCGCCTACGCGGCGCAGCGGAGAGCGGGCGGCGTCAGGGCGCGGCCCGCCGGACGATGAAGTACTCGACGCGCGACGGCGACAGGGCCACGTCGCGCACGTCGAGGCCCGGCGGCACGCGCGGGGCGGCCGAGACGGTCCCCGAGGTCGTGTCGCGGGCGATGTCGCGGTAGTCCACGACGGCGAAAAAGTCGGGCGCCTCGCGGGCGCGGCCGTAGAGGTCGTTTTCAGTCAGCGGCACGCGGTAGCGCGCGCGCAGCGTCGCCGGCTCCGTCCGGACGGCCGCGATGCCGCGTGGCACGTTCACGACGCGGACCTCGACGAGGCGCTCGCCGCCCGTAAACTCG
>DASWMO010000261.1:0-2574 GCA_036399715.1 Rubricoccaceae bacterium | reverse complement strand
CCGTCCCGGCCCCGTCGTAGATCGCCGTGGCGACCTCGTTGGCCCAGAACAGCTCGCCGCCCTTCCGGACCCGCCAGCCCTCCCGCTCGGCCCGCCCGGTCGCCCTCGCCTCGGCGATCTCGTCTTCGACCTTCCCGGCGGCGACGTCCTCGGGAAGGACGAAGGCGGAGAGGTGCAGACCGACCGCCTCCTCTTCCGTGTACCCCTTGACCCGCTCAGCCCCGACGGTCCACTCGGTCACGAACCCGTCGAGGTCGAGCCGGAAGATGGCGTAGTCGCGGACGTTCTGGACGAGCGTCCGGAACCGCTCCTCGCTCACGCGGAGGGCCGCCTCGGCGGCGTGCTTGGCCGTGAGGTCCCGGCCGACCTTGACGAACCCCTCAGGCCCTTCGGGGCCGACGAGCGGGGTGTTGACGCCGTCGATGAACACGCGGGAGCCGTCCTTGCGGAGGTGCCACCGGACGTCCGGGGCACGGCCCTCGGCGAGCGCTTGAGCGGCCTCGGCCTCGGGGGCCCCGGCAGCACGGTCCTCGGGGACGAAGATGAGGTCACCGGACTGCCCGATGGCTTCGCTCTCGGTGTACCCGAAGACGGCCTCGGCCCCTGGGCTCCACGTCGTGACGCGGCGGTCGAGGTCCATCGTGTAGATGGCGAAGTCCCGGGCGCTCTCGACGAGGAGCCGGCGCTGGACCTCACTGAAGCGGAGGGCCGCCTCGGCCCGGGCCCGCTCGACGGCCGCCCACGTCCGCTCGGCTGTCTCCTCAACGAGCGCGACCTCCTCGGCCGTCCACGCGCGCGGCTCGTTCTGGTGGACGGCGAGGACGGCGACGAGCCGGTCGCCCTTCACGAGCGGGGCACACACCTGCGCGGCGACCCCGACGGCCGCGTAGGCCGCCCGGTCGGGCTCCGAGAGATCGGGGTCGTTCGCGACGTCGGTTGCGACGACGACCCCGCTGGCCGCGTGGGCCCGGGCGAGGGCCGGGTCGAAGTCCTCCATCCGCAACCGCCCGGCTAGGCTCGCCGAGCCGTCGGTGTAGTCCCGGTCCACGACGACAAACGCGTCGTCCTCGACCTCGCCGTAGTGGACCCGGGAAGCCCCGAGGTGCTCCCCAAGCAGGCGGGTCGCGGCGGACTTGACCTCGCCGGGGTCCGAGAGGGGGCGGAGCGCATCGGCGAGCGCGGCCCGGAGCGCGGAACGGCCCGCCTCGGCGTGGGCGGCGGCTTCCGACTCGCGGAGGGCCTCCTCGTGGCGCCGCCGCTCGGTGATGTCGACGAACGTGACGACGACGCCGTCGATGTGGTCCGTGACGGTCCGGTACGGCCGTACGTGGACGAGGTACCACCGGCCGTTCTCGCCCTGAACTTCGCGCTCGGTGACCTGGAGCCGGTCGAGGACGGCCTCGGCGTCCTCAACTAGCCGGAGGTCCCCGAACCGCTGGGCGAGGTCCGCGAGCGGCCGGCCGACATCGGACGTCCGAACGTGGAAGAGGGCCCGGACCTGCGGCGTGAACCACTTGATCGAGAGCTGGCGGTCGAGGAAGAGCGTCGCGATCTCGGTCGAGACGATGAGGTTCTCGAGGTCCCCCTTGGACCGGGCAAGCTCCTCGATGCTCGCCTTCATCTCGTCGTTGACCGTCAGGAGCTCCTCGGCCATCGACTGGGCCTCTTCCTTGCTCGTCTCCAGCTCCTCGGCCGTGCTCCGGAGCTCCTCGTTGGTCGACTGGAGCTCCTCGTTCTGGGCCTGGAGCTCCTCGCGGTTCGTCTCGAACTCCTCGATGGAGATCTGGAGCTGCTCCCGGGTCGCCGCGTGCTCGGCCATGAGGGCCGCCAGCCGGGTGTCGTCCGACGGGCCGTCTTCTCCACCTGCGCCCGGCTCGGGCACGGCCGGGACGGCGTCGAAGAGGACCTGGAACAGGGCGCCCCCCGTCGCGGCCTGGACCCGGAGGCGGACGTCGTGGGGGGCCCCGCCGATGTCGAGCCGGGCCGGGCCGGTGGTCACAACCTCGGACTGGCGCGACGCCTGGAACAGGGCCGTCTGGACGGCGACCCGGAGCTCGGACCGGACGAGGCGGACGACGTTCCGGGTCAGCTCGCCGCCCCCGAGCTCGAAGAACGGGCCGGCCCCCTCGGAGAGGTGGGCGACCTCGTTGGTCTCGGTCACGAGCACGCTCGGCGGGGCCACGTCGGCCCGGAGCCGCCGGTGGACCTCGGCGTAGCTGGCCGTCGGGGGCGGCCCCCCGTCCGGCTCATCGACGGCCGCCCGGGACGCCCGACCGCGCACGCCCCGCACGACGGCCGGGACCCTGGCCAGCGCCCCCTCCCGGCGCTGGTAGATCCGGTTGGCCTTGTCGACTGTGTGGAAGGCGCCCTCGGCCACCTCGGTCGTCTCGCTCGTCCCGAGGAAGAGGTACCCGCCCGGCTCGAGCGCGTAGTGGAACAGCTCGAGCGCCCGCTGCTGGAGGTCCCGCTGGAAGTAGATGAGGAGGTTCCGGCACGTCACGAGGTCGACGTGCGAGAACGGGGGGTCCTTCAGGAGGCTGTGCGGGGCGAACAGGATCGTCTCGCGGAGCGACT
>DASWMO010000260.1:0-2475 GCA_036399715.1 Rubricoccaceae bacterium | reverse complement strand
GAGCAGGATGCCGCCCAGCCCGAACGTGAACGCCAGCGGCGGCGAGCCCGTGAACACGTCGTTCGACGTGACGTCCATGCAGGAGCGCGGGAAGGCGTCGCAGATGGCGAGCACATCGCGGTGGAAGTGCATCGTCGCCTTCGCCACGCCGGTCGTGCCGCTCGTGAAGGCGATCAGCGCCACGTCGTCGGCGGCGGTGTCGACGGGAGAGAACGTGGTGGGCTTGCCGTCGGCGAGCGCCGCCAGCTCGCCGCCGGCGTCGCCGTCCCCTTGGCTGCGCCGACCTGTCGGTTCGGGGGCGTCGCCGAAGTGCACGGTGCGCTCGAGCGGCCCGCCGTCGAGGGCGTCGACGGCCTCGGCGCAGGCGGCGTCGCAGAGCGCGAGACGGATCTGCGCCTTCTCGACGGTGTGGCTCAACTCGTGCGCGCGCAGCATCGGCATCGTCGCGACCACGATCCCGCCGGCCAGCACGATCCCGAACCAGCAGGCGGCCAGCTCGGGCGTGTTCGGGCCGTGGAGGAGCACGCGGTTGCCAGGGACCAGCCCGAGGTCGTCGACGAGCGCGTGGGCGATCTGGCTGGCGCGTTTGTGCAGGTCGCCGTAGGTCCACGCCGGCCCGTCGGAGAGGAGGAGCGGCCGGTCGGACCACCCGGCGACTTCGGCGTCGCCGAGGAGGACAGCGGCCGCGTTCAGCCGCTCGGGATAGCCGAACGCCGACCCGGGGGGACACAGGAGGTCGGGCCAGAGGTCGCGCGGCGGGAGGTGATCGCGGGCGAACGAGTCGGTGAGGCCGGAGGGCGTCATGGCGGGGGGCGCCGCTCCTCGGCGCGAGGCACAACGGCGGGGGCCTCGATCTCGACCTGCGCGCCGTCTTCGAGCAGGTCGGCCACCTCGACGAGCGTCATCGCGGGGAAGTGCGCCCCGAACACGCGGCGGTAGGCGGCTCCGATGGCCTTGCTCCGGTCGAGGTAGTCGCGCTTGTCCGTCACGTACCACGTCAGACGCACGACGTGCTCGGGCCGCCCGTCGGCCTCGGCCAGCACGGCGACGATGTTGGCGAGCGCCTGCTCGGTCTGCTCGGCCAGGTCGTCGGAGACGAGCCGCTGCGCGGCGTCCCACCCGATCTGCCCGGCCACGAACACGAGCCGCCCCTCGGCGGCGACGCCGTTGGCGTAGCCCTTCGGCGCGGCCCAGCCGGGCGGGTGGAGAAGCTGCATCAGGCGTCCTTGAGAAGCTGACGCGCGATGACGACGTGCTGCACGGCGGTCGCGCCCTCGTAGATACGCAGCGGGCGGATATCGCGGTACAGCCGCTCCACGATGTGCCCGGACGTGACCCCGTGCCCGCCGTGGAGCTGCACCGCCGCGTCGATGACACGCTGAGCGGCCTCGGTGGCGTGGGCCTTCGCCATCGCGGCCTCTTTCGTGACCCGCTCGGCCCCGGCGTCCTTGGCCCACGCGGCGCGGTAGACGAGGAGCGCGGCGGCGTCGACGTCCGTCGCCATCTGCGCGAGCGTGCCCTGGACGAGCTGGAGGTCGGCGAGCGTCCCGCCGAAGAGCTTGCGCTGGCGGACGTGCGCCACGGTCTCGTCCAGCGCCCGCCGCGCCATGCCGACGGCGGCCGCGCCGACGGTCGAGCGGAACACGTCGAGCGTGGCGAGGGCGATCCGGAAGCCGTCGCCGGGCTGCCCGAGCAGGGCCGTGCCGGGCACGCGGCAGCCGTCGAGACGGACCGTCCCGAGCGGGTGCGGGCTGATGGTCTCGATGCGGTGCGGGACGCTCAGCCCCTCGGCCGTGGCGTCGACGACGAACGCGCTGAGGCCGCGGTGGCCCTCGCCGCCGGTGCGCGCGAAGACGACGTAGCGGTCGGCGATGCCGGCGTTCGAGATCCACGTCTTCTCGCCGTCGAGCACCCAGCCGTCACCGTCGGGGTGGGCCGTCGTGGCGAGGGCGGCGACGTCGGACCCGGCCTCGGCCTCGGAGAGCGCGAAGGCACAGACCGCCGCACCGCTCGCGGCCGACGGCAGCCAGCGCGCCTGCTGCGCCTCCGTCCCGAAGAGCGAGACCGGCCCGCTGCCGAGCCCCTGCATCGCGAAGGCGAAGTCGGCCAGGGCCGAGCGGTGGGCGAGCGTCTCGCGGGCGAGGCAGAGCGTCCGCACGTCGAGGCGGTCGTCGTCTCCGGCCGGCGCGGGCACGGCCCAGCGGAGCCACCCGGCCTCGCCCATCGCGCGCACGAGACGGGCGACGTCGGCGTCGGGGTCGGCCGGCTCGGCGTCGGGGACGTGGGCGTCGGCCCACGCGGCGAGGGCGGCGGCGCGCTCGCGGTGGCGGGCGTCGAAGAACGGCCAGTCGAGGTGCGAGGGAGGCATGGGGCGCGGTCGGGTCGCGAGGGTCAGTCGCCCTGGAAGTCGGGCGTCTCCTTGTTCACGAAGGCGCGGTAGGCGCGCTCGAAGTCGCGGGTCTGCATGCAGATGGC
>DASWMO010000259.1:0-4564 GCA_036399715.1 Rubricoccaceae bacterium | reverse complement strand
GTCGCTTGACCCTGACGCACCGGACGCGCTCCGGGGCTGGGGCAACGGCTCGACGCCGAATCAGATTACGCGCGGCGGACTCGTCGTGGGCGGCTGGCGACGGGCGCACCACGCCGGCCACACAGAAGTTCGGGCGACGCTGTACCTTACGCTTACCCACGATGAACGGGCGCAACTCCAGGTCGCCGCCGACGGATACGGCCACCATCTCGGCTGGCCCGCTGTGCTGACCGTGGAGGGGTGAAAGCGGCGCGAAGCCGCTTCCCACGGCACATGGGCGTAGGCGGGTGAGCTAGTTTATGAGGCTGTCAGCGCCCCGTCCGGCGCACCGGCACCATCATCCAGCGCGGGAGCCGCGCGCCCCGGCCACGGGGCACCGGCGCACGAACCGCACCCGACTCATGGCGAAGAAAATCGACGGCTACATCAAGCTGCAGATCAAGGCTGGCCAGGCGACCCCGGCCCCGCCGATCGGCCCGGCCCTCGGCCAGAAGGGCGTCAACATCATGGAGTTCTGCAAGGCCTTCAACGCGGCCACGCAGGACAAGCTCGGCACCGTCACCCCGACCGTCATCACGGTCTACGGCGACAAGAGCTTCTCGTTCGTCACCAAGAGCCCGCCGGCCGCCGTGCTGCTACTCAAGGCCTCGGGCGTCGAGAAGGGCGCCGGCGACCCGCTGCGCAACAAGATCGGCAAGGTCTCCTGGGAGCAGTGCCGCGAGATTGCGCAGACCAAGCTCGACGACCTCAACGCGACCGACCTCGACCAGGCCGCGCGCATGATCGCCGGCACGGCTCGCTCGATGGGCCTCACGGTCGACGGCGCCCCGGCGTAACGACGGAGGCCGGAGGTTCTCGGACCCCGGGCCCCGACTCTTTTCAAAGCGGGAGTCTCTGCCACGCGCAGGACGTCTGAACCGCACAGCCCACACGGTTATGGCCAAGGCCAAGACAGGCAAGCGGTTCCGCCAGGCGGCGGAGCTCGTCGGACAGATGACGGAGAAGGCCGGCGGCGCGCTCCCGCTCGAGCAGGCCGCCGACCTCGTCAAGCAGACGGCGCGCGCCAAGTTCGACGAGTCCGTCGACATCGACGTGCGCCTCGGCGTGGACCCGCGCCACGCGGACCAGATGGTCCGCGGCTCGGTCGCGCTCCCGCACGGGACCGGCAAGCAGGTCCGCGTGCTCGTCCTCGCCAACGAGGGCAAGCAGCCCGAGGCGATCGCCGCCGGCGCCGAGATGGTTGGCCTCGACGACTACGTCGACAAGATCCAGAACGAGGGCTTCACGGACTTCGACGTCCTCATCGCAACGCCCGACGTGATGCCGAAGATTGGTCGGCTTGGTCGGGTCCTCGGCCCCCGCGGGCTCATGCCGAACCCCAAGTCCGGCACGGTCACCAACGACGTCGGTGCCGCCGTGACGGCCGTCAAGGCCGGCCGGATCGACTTCCGCGTCGACAAGACGGGCATCGTCCACACGTCGATCGGCAAGAGCTCGTTCTCGCCGGACCAGCTCCGCGACAACGCGGACGCCTTCCTGAAGGAGCTGCTCCGCCTGCGGCCCTCGGCCGCTAAGGGCCTCTACGTCAAGAGCGTCACGCTCTCGACCACGATGGGCCCCGCCATCCCCGTCGACCGCGCCACGGGCGTGGCCGCGACCCGATAACCTCCCACTTAACCGAATACCACCATGCCGCTCACACAGCTGCAGAAGCGGGAGGCCCTCGGCGCGATCACCGAGCAGCTCGACGCCGTCAACACGGTCTACCTCACGGACTACCAGGGGCTCACCGTCGCGCAGGCCAACGGCCTCCGCCGCGCCATGCGCGCGGCCGACATCGAGTTCAAGGTTCTCAAGAACACGCTCCTCAAGCGGGCGATGGAGCAAAAGGGCGGCTTCGACGAGCTCTTCGACCAGCTCAACGGCCCCACAGCCGTCGCGCTCTCCAACGACCCGTCGGGCCCAGCGAAGGTGCTCAAGAAGTTCCTCGCCGACAACTCGCTCGAGACGCCGCGCTTCAAGGGCGCCTACATCGACGGGGCGATCTACGCCGACAGCAACCTCGACGCGCTGGCCTCGCTGAAGAGCAAGGACGAGCTCGTCGCTGACATTCTCGGCCTGCTCCTCGCGCCGATCACGAACGTCGCCCGTGCGCTCAGCTCGCAGGGCGCTGGCCTCGCGTCGATCATCCAGCAGATCTCCGACGGCGACGGCCCGTCCGGCGCCCCCGCGGCGGATACGGCCGAAGCGGAGACGCCCGCCGAGGCGCCGACGCTCAGCATGCCTGCTGACGACGCGCCTGCCGACGAGGCCGCTCCGGCCGCCGCCGCCCCCGCCGACGACTCGGCAGCGGAGGCAGACGCCGCTTAATCCCACCAGCCGCCACGCGCTCCGGCGCGCGGTACTGACTCACGCTCCGCATCCGGCGGGGTGATCCCTTAATCCGCGGCGCAGCGCCCCACGGGCGCTCAGACCGCCGCAGAGACCGCCCTCAGGGCACACACATGGCAGACGTCAAGACCATCGCAGAGAGCCTCGTCAACCTGACGATCAAAGAGGCCAACGAGCTTCTCGCCGTCCTGAAGGACGAGTACGGCATCGAGCCCGCCGCGGCCGCTGTCATGGCTGGCCCCGCCGGTGGCGACGGCGCCGCAGGTCCGGCCGTCGAGGAGCAGACCGAGTTCACGGTCGTCCTCACGGGCGCCGGCCAGAACAAGATCGGTGTCATCAAGGAGGTTCGCGCCATCACGGGCCTCGGCCTGAAGGAGGCCAAGGAGCTCGTCGACGGCGCGCCGAACAACGTCAAGGAGGGCATCGCGAAGGCCGAGGCCGACGAGCTCAAGGGCCGCCTCGAGGCCGCCGGCGCCTCGGTCGAGCTCAAGTAGTCCGGCCGCGTCGGCCCGCTCTGGCCACGGCCTCAGCGGTGCCGCCGCGGCCCCCGCGACCGCCCGTCCCCCCGGCTGCTCTGCAGCGTCAGGAGGGGCGGGCGTTCGCCGCGTCAGGCCGTCCCGCGTCGCTTTCGGACCGCCCGCGAGGGCACGAATGCACCGGAACCCGGCGTTATAGCGTCAGTTTTGACCCGTCGCCCACGTTACACGCAGCGCGACGGCGGAGGAAGAGTCAGCGGGCCGGCTGCTTGCGCGCACTGCGTGTTGGGAGCTGCCCGCCGAGCACAGCGGTCACCAACCCCAGGGGTACGCATTGAGCACCACCACCCGCACGCCAGCCGCCCCCTCGGGCGCGGCCCAGAACGGTACGACGGACCGACCGAAGCCCAAAGGCGAGTCCACGCGCCAGTCGTTCGCGCGCATCGCGCCGGTCCTGGACTTCCCGGACTTTCTCGAGATCCAGCTCAAGTCCTACGAGGACTTCCTGCAGGCGGCGCTCGTCCCAGAGGAGCGCGACCGCACCAAGGGCCTCGAATCCGTCTTCTGGGAGCACTTCCCGATCACGGACACGCGCGAGCGCTACACGCTCGAGTACCTCCACTTCACGCTCGAGGCGCCGAAGCACTCCATTGAGGAGTGCCTCGCGCAGGGCCTCACGTACGCCCTCCCGCTCAAGGCCAAGCTGCGCCTGAGCGCCAAGGAGGACGAGGACGAGGACGAGCCCGAGGAGGCGATCCAGCAGGACGTCTACCTCGGCAACCTTCCGGTGATGACCGAGAAGGGCACGTTCGTCGTCAACGGCGCCGAGCGCGTCATCGTGAGCCAGCTGCACCGCAGCCCGGGCGTCTTCTTCGACCAGTCGGTCCACCCGAACGGGACGGACCTGTACTCGGCCCGCGTGATCCCTTTCCGGGGCTCGTGGATCGAGTTCTCGACCGACGTCGCCAACGTCATGTGGGCGTACATCGACCGCAAGAAGAAGCTGCCCGTCACGGCGCTCCTCCGCGCGCTCGACTACTCCACCGACGCCGAGATCGTCTCGCTCTTCGACCTCGCGGACCAGGAGCCGGTCACGAACAAGCGCGCCTTCAAGAAGCTCGTCGGCCGCACGCTCGCCTCGACGCTGACGGTCCAGGTGAAGCACGAGGTCATCGATGAGGACACCGGCGAGGTCCTCCGCGAGACGACCGAGCGCGAGGTCCTCTTCCCGGCCGAGCACCCGCTCGTCGAGGACGACTACGACACGCTCAAGGACGCCGGCGTCGAGACCGTCATCCTGCGCCGCGTCGCCAACGACGACGACGAAACGCAGCTCGACATGTCGACGCTGCTCAACACGCTCAAGAAGGACCCGACGCACTCGTCTGAGGAGGCCCTCCGCTACCTCTATGAGCAGCTCCGCGGCGCCGAGCCGCCGGATGTCGAGACGGCCCGCGCGCTCCTCGACCGCCTCTTCTTCTCCGACAAGCGCTACGACCTCGGGGCCGTCGGCCGCTACCGGATGAACAAGCGCCTCGGCCTGCCCGAGGACATCACGGCGCTGACGCTCTCGAAGGCGGACATCGTCGCGATCATCACGGAGCTCGTCAAGCTGCAGAACGGCAAGTCGCAGGTCGACGACATCGACCACCTCGGCAACCGCCGCGTGCGGACCGTCGGGGAGCAGCTCGGCCAGC
>DASWMO010000258.1:0-6779 GCA_036399715.1 Rubricoccaceae bacterium | reverse complement strand
AGCGTGTGGCCCTCGCGCTCGTGGCGGAGCCGCGTCCGGGCGAGCCGGAGGAGCTCGCCGTAGACGAGGGGGTACAGGCGGTCGGCCGCCGCGCGGTCCCCCGCCGAGAGGTCGACGAGCAGGCGCGTGACGTCCGGGTCGTGGGTCGACATGGGTACGGTCGGTCTCGCCCCCGAATGTACAGCGTGGAGGGCAAACTCGTGTGCGGGGGGTGTGGGGGCGCCGGGTCAAGAACCCTGCCGCCGCGCCGCGCCGGCCCGATCACGGCCGGGCGAGTGGGGCGTCCCGTTCCCTCTCGACCCGGTAACGGCTCCAGCTCTCGCCCGGCCGTCCTCGGCGCGCCCCGCTCGGGCCGCGTGGGTCGGTCGGGCCAGCCCGGGAACCGAGGTGCGGGGGAGGGAGCGGACGGGCGCGGGGTCCCGTCGCCCCGGCCCGAGCCTCCGTGAACCGGAAGGGAAGGCCGCCCCCGTGCGGACCCCGGCCGGGGCGCCCGGGTATCTTGGACGAAACCCATTCCAGCCCCGTTGCCCAGCAGTATTCCGTCCGGCTTCGAGCGGACCGTCCTCGCCTCCGGCGTCCGCGTCGTCACCGAGGCCATCCCGACGGCCCACACGGCCTCGGTCGGCGTGTGGGTCGACGCCGGGAGCCGTGACGAGTCCGACGCCGAGGGCGGCATCACGCACTTCCTCGAGCACATGGTGTTCAAGGGGACCACGAGCCGCCCGGGCTACCTCATCAACCAGCGGATGGAGGCCGTCGGCGGGTACGTCAACGCGTTCACGTCGAAGGAGCACACGTGCTTCTACGCCAAGGGGCTCGCCGAGCACGCCGGCCGGGCCCTCGACACCGTCCTCGACCTCGTCACCGCCCCGACGCTGCCGGCGAAGGAGATCGAGAAGGAGAAGGACGTCGTCGTCGAGGAGATCAAGATGTACGAGGACACGCCGGACGACCAGGTGTTCGACCTCGTCGAGGCGGCGGTCTACCCGGGCCACCCGCTCGGCCGGCCCGTCATCGGGACGACCGAGTCGGTCCGCTCGTTCACGCGCGAGACCCTCGCCGAGTACCTCGGCCGTCACTACACGCCGGACCGGCTCGTCGTCGCTGCCGCCGGGGCCGTCCGCCACGCCGACGTCGTCCGGCTGACCGAGAAGCTCCTCGCCGGGCTGGACCGGGCCCCGGGGGCCGTCGAGCGCGCGGCACCGGTCGCCTACACGCCCACGACGGTCGAGCTCAAGCGGCCGACGACGCAGCAGGCCCACCTCGTCGTCTCCGCCCCCGCGTTCGGGGCCCACGACGAGCGCCGGACGGCCCTCTCGGTCCTCAACACGGTCCTCGGCGGGGGCATGTCGAGCCGGCTCAACCAGAACGTCCGCGAGAAGTACGGCTGGTGCTACTCCGTCTACTCGTTCACCAACGTCAACGGCGACTCGGGCGACGTCGGGGCGTACATCGGGACCGATCCTGCGCGCGTAGACCGCAGCCGGGCGCTGATCGTGCGCGAGATGCAGAAGCTCGCCGAGACGGTCGTCTCGCCGCGGATGCTGGACCGCGCGCGGCAGCAGCTCAAGGGCTCGATCGTGCTCGGCCTGGAGTCCATGTCGAGCCGCATGCAGCGCCTCGGACGGGTCGAGTTGACGTACGGCCGCGAGATCCCGATCGTCGAGGTCGTCGACGAGATCGACGCCGTCACGGCCGAGCACGTCCGCGAGGTCGCCGAGCGCCTCTTCGCCCCGGAACGCCTCTCGACGGTCGTCATCTTGCCCGAGGACGGCGCAGACGACTAGCGGTGGGGATCACAGCGGCGCTCGGCGCGGTCGAACCTGCACCGTCCCGGACGGTCCGTTCCTCGCTCCATCTCTCTCAGGTCCGGGCTCGCCCGGCCAGTCGCCCGTCTCCTCATGTCGTTTCCCTTCTCAGGCCGCAAGGTCCTCGTCACCGGCGGCGCCGGCTTTATCGGGTCCCACGTCGCCGAGGCACTCCTCGCCCAGGGCTGCATGGTCCACATCATGGACGACCTCTCGGGCGGCGTCCGCGAGAACGTTCCCGAGGGCGCCGTGCTGCACGCGCTCGACATCCGCAGCCCCGAGGCCGCGGCCCTCGTCAAGAGCGAGCGCTACGCCGCGCTGTGCCACCTCGCGGCCCAGATGGACGTCCGCCGCTCGGTCGCAGACCCCGCCTTCGACGCGTCTGTGAACGTTCTCGGGCTGCTCAACCTCATGGAGGCCGGCCGCGAGGCGGGTCTGGAGCGCGTCGCGTTCTCGTCGACCGGCGGGGCGATCTACGGCGAGCCGGACCCGGCCGTCAACGGCGGCGGCCCGCAGCCCGAGACGCACCCGACGCTGCCGCTCTCGCCCTACGGCATCACGAAGCTCGTCTCGGAGCACTACCTCCGGTTCTACGAGCGCCAGCACGGCATCGCGTACGCCGCGCTGCGCTTCGGCAACGTCTACGGTCCGCGCCAGAACCCGCACGGCGAGGCCGGCGTGGTCGCCATCTTCGCGCAGCGGATGCTCCGCGGCGAGCCCGTCCGCGTCAACGGTGCCGGCACGCAGACGCGCGACTACGTCTACGTCGGCGACGTGGTACGGGCGTTCGTCGCGGCGCTGGCATCTGACGTGTCGGGCATCTTCAACGTCGGCACGGGCGTCGAGACGGACGTGAACACGCTCTTCGACACCATCAACGCGCTCACGGGCGCGGGTCGCGAGCGCGAGCACGGTCCGGCCGCCCCGGGCGAGCAGATGCGCTCGGTCCTCGACACGACGCTCATCCGCGAGACGCTGGGCTGGACGCCCGAGGTGGACGTCCAGGCGGGCCTCCGGGAGACTGTCGCGTGGTTCAAGGCGCGCGAAGTCGCCTCGCCCGAGCCGGCCGCATGACCGCCGAGTACCGCGTCTCGCTGGACCAGTTTGAAGGCCCGCTGGACCTGCTGCTGTTCTTCGTGCGCCGCGACGAACTCGACATCCACGACATCCCGATCGCGCGAATCGCGGACGAGTACCTCGCCGCGGTTCGCACGCTCGACGCGCTCTCGCTCGACCTCGACAGCGCAGCGGACTTTATCTACACCGCCGCGCTCCTGATCCAGATCAAGACGCGGATGCTAATGCCGCGACCCGAGACTGACGCCGACGGCGAGCCCATCGACCCGCGGCGCGAGCTCGTGGACCGGCTCCTGGAGTACGTGCGCTTCAAAGAGGCGGCCGGCGAACTGGCGGTCCGCTTCGAGGCGCGGCAGCGCCTGTTTCCCCGCGGGCAGGCCGCCGACGAGCGCGAGCGCTACACCGAGCCCGTCGAGACGACCGTCCGCGCGACGCTCTTCGACCTCGTCTCCGCGCTCTCGGCCGCCCTCGCACGCGCCGCCGCAGTCGAGCCCGACCCCCACACGGTCGAGCGCGAGGCCTACGCGCTCGACGAGCAGCGCGCGTACGTCCTCCGACGCCTCGCCGCGGGTGCGTGCTCGTTTGCGCGCCTCGTCGCGGGCGAGAGCCGTGCGTTCGTCATCACGACCTTCCTGGCCGTCCTCGACCTCGCCCAGCGGCAGTCCATCCGCGTCGTGTTCGGCATCGACCCGGACGACTTCGCCCTCGCCCTCGCCGAGCCCGCATGATGCCCGACCGCTCCGCTCTCGAACGCCTCGATTTCGCCGTCGAGGCCCTCGTGTTCGCTTCCGACGCGCCGCTGCGCGCTGAAGACGTCGCCCGGGCCGTCGGGGAGGTCACGGGTGCGGACGTGGCCCCGGCGGGCGTCGCCGCGAGTGTCGAGCGCCTCAACGCGGAGTACGACGGAACCGACCGCGCCTTCCGGATCGTCGCCTTCGGCGGTGGATACCGCATGGCGACCGTCGAAGACGCGGCGCCGTACCTGCGCGTCCTGTTCGCGCAGACCGACGAGCGGCGCCTCTCGCGGAGCCTGCTCGAAACGCTCGCCGTCGTCGCGTACAAGCAGCCGGTGACCAAGCCCGAGGTCGACTACGTGCGCGGTGTCGGGTCGGACTACGCGCTGCGTTCGCTCCTCGAAAAGGACCTCGTCGCCCTCGCCGGCCGCAGCGAGACCGTCGGCCGCCCGCTCCTCTACGGCACGACGGAGCACTTTCTCGACCTCTTCGGGCTCGGCACGCTCGACGAACTGCCCCGCCCGCGCGAGATCGACGAACTCCTCGCAGACCCGCGCTTCGCGCGCGAACGTGCCGACCTTCTGGCTCAACTCGACTCGCCGCCCGATGCCGCCCCCGAACCCGCGTAAGACCACTGGAAAGGCCGGCGGCGATCCGTCGATCCGCCGCCGCAAGCAGGCCGAGCGCGCCTACGGCAAGCCCGGCGCCGGCACGCCCGGACCGGGCGGACCCGGACGCCACGCCGACGGCGGCCTCGGCGACGATTTCCACGAGGACGAGCGCGCCCCGCGAGGCGCCCGTCCGGGCGGACCTCCCGGCGCCCGCCCCGGCGGCCCGGGGACGGGACGCCCCGGCGGCGGACGCCCCAGCCGCCCCGACGCGCCCGAGGCCCCGCGCGCCGAGGCGCCGCGCTTCGACGGCGAGCCCGTCCGCCTGAACCGCCTGCTCGCGCGCGCCGGCGTCGCCTCGCGGCGCGAGGCCGACGCCGTGATCGCGGCCGGCCGCGTCCGCGTCAACGGCGCCGTCGTGACCGAGATGGGCGTCCAGGTTGGGCCAACCGACGCTGTGACGGTCGACGGCCACCCCGTCGGGCCTGTCGGGCTGACGTACATCCTGATGAACAAGCCGACGGGCGCCATCACGACGACGAGCGACGAGCGTGACCGCAAGACGGTGATGGACCTCCTGGACCTGCCGCGGCACGAGCGCGAGGGCCTCTTCCCGGTCGGCCGCCTCGACCGCAACACGTCGGGCGCGCTCCTGCTCACGACCGACGGCGACCTCGCGCACCGGCTCATGCACCCGCGCTACGAGACCGTCAAGACGTACCTGTGCGCGACGGAGCGGCCACTCACCGACGACGACCTCGACCGGCTCACGCGCGGCGTGATGCTCGACGACGGCCTCGCGCGGGCCGACAACGCCCAGTTTGTCTCTCCCGACCGGACGGTCGTTGCGCTCGGCCTCCACGAGGGCCGCAACCGGCAGGTCCGCCGCATGATCGAGGCCCTCGGCACGCGGGTCGCGGCGCTCGAACGGATCGCCTACGCCGGGCTGACGCTCGAAGGCCTCCGGCGCGGCAAGTGGCGCCGGCTCCAGCCGCACGAGATCAACGCCCTCCGCCGTAAGGTCAAACTGAAAGCCATCGTCTTCGGCGGGTGAAAAGGGTCGGGGTGCCCGGTTCTGGGTACGCTTGTCCGCCTGCCACACCGTAATCCCGCACCCGATGTCCAAGATCGCCTTCGAGGGCCTGACCTTTGACGATGTCCTGCTCATCCCCGGCCGTTCGGACGTGATGCCGCGCGACGTCGATACGTCTGCGCGGCTCACGCGGACGCTCCGGCTCGCGGTCCCGCTTGTCTCGGCGGCGATGGACACGGTGACGGAGGCGGGGTTCGCGATCGCGATCGCGCGCGAGGGCGGCGTCGGCGTGCTCCACAAGAACATGACGCCCGAGCTGCAGGCCCGCGAAGTCCGGCGGGTGAAGCGGAGCGAGTCCGGCATGATCCTCGACCCGGTCGTGCTTCAACCCGGGCATACGGTCGGCGACGCGCGCGAGCGCATGGCGCGCTACTCCATCGGCGGCATCCCGCTCGTGGACGGCGACGGCCGCCTCGTCGGCATCGTCACGAACCGTGATCTGCGATTCCAGCCCAGCAACGCGACCCCGCTGGGCGACATCATGACGGCCGGTGGCCCCGACGGCACGGGCCTCGTCACGGCGCCCGTCGGGACGACGCTCGACGGCGCCGAGGACATTCTCCAGCTGCACAAGATCGAGAAGCTGCCCGTCGTGGACGATCAGGGCGTGCTGCGGGGGCTGATCACGTTCAAGGACATCCAGAAAAAGAAGCGCCACCCGAACGCGGCCAAAGACACGTTCGGACGTCTCCTCGTCGGTGCGGCGGTCGGGGTGACGCCGGATACGGACGAGCGCGTCGCAGCCCTCGTCGAGGCGGGCGTGGACTTTGTCGTCGTCGACACGGCCCACGGCCACTCGGCGGGCGTCCTCGCGATGGTCGCGCGGGTCAAGGCGGCCTACCCGGACCTGCAGGTGATCGCGGGCAACGTCGCGACGGCCGAGGGCACGCTCGACCTTATCCGAGCCGGGGCCGACGCGGTCAAGGTTGGGATCGGGCCGGGCTCGATCTGCACGACGCGTATCGTCGCCGGCGTCGGCGTTCCGCAGCTGACGGCCGTGATGCAGTGCGCGGAGGCGGCGCGTCTCCACGGGGTGCCCGTTATTGCAGATGGCGGAATTAAACAGACCGGCGACATCCCGAAAGCCCTCGCGGCCGGTGCCGACACGGTCATGATCGGCGGCCTCTTCGCAGGGGTCGAGGAGTCGCCCGGCGAGACGGTCCTCTACGAGGGACGGCGCTACAAGAACTACCGCGGCATGGGCTCGCTCGGCGCGATGGCCGCGGGCTCTAAGGACCGCTACTTCCAGGACGCCGAAGACGACCTCGGCAAGCTCGTCCCCGAAGGCATCGAGGGCCGCGTCCCGTACAAGGGCACACTCGCCGAGATCGCGTACCAGATGGTCGGCGGGCTGCGCGCGGCGATGGGCTACTGCGGGACGCCGACCGTCGCCGAGTTGCAGGAACGCGCCCAGTTTGTCCGCATCACGTCGGCCGGCCTCCGCGAGAGCCACCCGCAC
>DASWMO010000257.1:0-7075 GCA_036399715.1 Rubricoccaceae bacterium | reverse complement strand
AGCGCGGAGCGGGGGAAAGAATGGCGTTTTTAGCGCGAGAGGCGCCCTAAAATGGTGGGACACGGTGGGACCACGCAGACTGTCCCGCCCCACGCGCCCTCGTAGGGATCTATGCGCATCTCTCCGACGGAAGACCCGCAGTAAACCGGGCACCGCAGACACCGTCCGACACGCACGCCGCCTGAGCGCCTGACGCTCACACGCTTCCCCTCATGTCTCCGACGCTCATCCACCTTCACTTCGGCACGGGCCGCCTCGGACTCGGGCTCATCGCGCCCTGGTTCCAGACGCCGAGCTCGAAACTCTACCTCTTCAACCGCGCCGTCTCAGGCGCCAACGCGACTGGATCGACCGCGCTCGATCCCGCCCGTCGCAACGAGCTGCTCAGCGACCACCCCGAGCAGAGCTACCGCATCCAGAAGCCGGGCGAGCCCGCGTCCACCGGCGCCGTCGTCCGCTACGACGGCTTCTACACCTACGGCGAGGACGATCTGGACGCGTCCGTGCTGGAGGCGACGGCCTCCATGGGCCCGGAGACCTCGGTGATCGTCACCGCGTCGGTCCTCAAGGTCGAGAACTACCGCGGCGTCGTTCAGGCGCTCAACCTGCTGAGCCAGAGGAAAGAGGCCGACCCGGACGCGATGGGCCGGATCTATCTCGTCGCCTGCGAGAACACGCTCCTCGCCAGCGAGGTGCTCGAGGACGAGAGTCTTCAGGACCTCATCACGCCGGAGACGCGCCGCCACGTGACGCCGGTACACGCCCTCGTGGACCGGATGTGCGTGGGCCTGGAGGAGAACCGCTCCGGCGCTCACTCCACGGTCGTGGTGCGCGCAGAGGACTACGGCCTGATCACGCTCCAGCTGCGCCCCGAGACCGAGAGTCTCGTCGGCGTGTGCCAGGGCAGCCGCGTCGGCTTCAGCCGGCACGTGGAGGCCGAGAAGCAGATCAAGAGCTGGCAGTTCAACGGCACCCACTGGCTCATCGCCCTGCGGGCGCTGGAGACGCACCGCGAGGTCGCATCGGACTTCAAGCTCAACGTGTTCATCGCCTCCTGCCCCGAAAACCGCCGGTTCGCCCGAGACGTGATGCGGGAGATGAGCGAGGGCATCGGCATCCTGCTCCGCAACGACCCGACCTACGCCGACTTCGTGCGCGACGTAGACGTCGAGGGGTACCTCGACGGCACCGCCCGGACCATCCTCCAGCGCTTCCAGGCGACGGACGACCCGATCACCCGCATCCTCGCACGCTTCCAGACCCCGACGGCCGACGGGTTCGACTCGATTCAGGCCTTCAGCAAGCGCTTCGCCGACCGCGTCGATCCGCCGCTGGACGCCTACGAGTCCGCGAAGGGTGTCATGCCGCCCGCAGCGAGCCGGGGCATCCGGAGCCTCTTCCGCCTCATCTCCAACGGCTGCTTCATCGAGCGCGTCCGGCCCGAGTTCGGGCTCGCGATTGCCGCCTGACCCATGACCCAGGACGTCTCCCCGATCACCCTCCTCATCTTCGACTGCGACGGGGTCCTCATCGACAGCGAGATCGTCGTCTGCCGGCTCGTCGGTGAGGAGCTCACGCGGCTCGGCTACCCGGTGAGCACCGAGGAGACCATCCGCCGGTTCGCCGGCCGGCCCGAGCGCGAGATGGTGGCCGACATCGAGGCGGACTGGGGCCGGCCCCTCCCGGACGAGTTCTTCGCGCGCGTCAAGGCGCGCACCGAGGCCGCCTACGCGACCGAGCTGCGCGCCGTCCCCGGCGTCGCCGAGGCTCTGGACGACCTGCGCGTCCCGGTCTGCGTGGCGTCGAGCAGCTACCCGGAAAAGCTGCGGCTCGGGCTGGACGCAGTTGGCCTCCTGGACCGCTTCGGGCCCGACGTGATCAGCGCCTACGTGGTCGCCCACGGAAAGCCCGCGCCCGACGTGTTCATCTACGCCGCAGGGTGGATGCGCACGCCCGTGGACGAATGCCTCGTCGTCGAGGACAGCACGCACGGGGTCCACGCGGCGCGGAGCGCCGGCATGCGCGTGCTCGGATTCACGGGCGGGCAGCACTGCGGGCCCGACCACGGCGACCGCCTCCTCGAAGCGGGAGCCGAGCGGGTCTTCGACGACTTCCGTGACCTCGCCGGCCTCGTCGCGTCCGCAGGCGTCGACGCGCCCGCGCTCGTCCGGAAGACGAACGCCCTGCCCGCCCCGGACGACTTCTCGCTAGCGCCGATGCTCCTCAGCCAGGATTGAGGCCGTCCAGGTTGTACCGACGACTCAGGTCTTCGCATCGAGGGCTCGTGCCCCGCAGGCGGCCTTTACACGCCGCCTCAGCCCGCCGGCCAGCCGTCGGGTCCATCGAGGCGGAGCGCGAGGTCGCCGCGCAGCAGGCGCCCGAGGTCGTCGCCGATAAACGCCGCCCGCCAGCCCGTCAGCGCCGAGGCGTCGCCGCGGTCCACGATCTCCTTCAGGACCGCCTTCGGCGCGACCAGCGCCGCGTCGACGCCCTCGGCCGCACACCGGCCCGCGAGAAACGCCTGCGCGACGAGCAGGCGCGCCGCGTCGCGCTCGTCCTCGGGCCCGGGCCGCCCGCGGCGCTCGCCCTCCTCGGGCTCCGCCGCGATCCCTGCCTCGACTGCCGCTAGGATCCCCGCCCCGAAGCGTGCGCGCTGCTTGTCCGTCAGCGGCGTCCGCGCGAGGTCGTCCTCCGTCCGCGGCGCCCGGACTGCGAGGTCCACGAGGCCCTCGTCCGGCAGGACCATCCGGCGCGTCCGGTCGAGGTCGCGGGCCTCGCGCTCGCGCCACGCCGCGAGCTGCCGCAGGATCGCCCGCGCCCGCCCCGAGAGCCGCCCGACGCCGGCGACCTTGAGCCGCGTCACGGCCTCCATCTCGTCGGCCGGCTCGAACAGCGCCGCGTCCTCGTAGCGCGCCATCTCCTCGGCGATCCACGCCGTCCGCCCGCGCGCCGCGGCGTCCGCCATCAGCCGCTCGCGGACGGCAGGGAGGTAGCGGACGTCGTCGAGCGCGTACTCGACCTGCGCCTCCGAGAGCGGCCGGCGCAGCCAGTCGGTCCGCGTCTCGCCCTTCTCCAGGTGCACCCCCGTCGCCCACCCGACGAGTTCCTGAAGCGAAATCGAGCCCGACAGCCCGACGAGGCCCGCCACGCGCTGCGTGTCGAACACGTTGCGCGGGCGCGCGCCGGTCGCGCGGGCGAGAATCTGGAGGTCCTGCCCGGCGTCGTGCAGCAGAATCTGCGTGTCCGGGCTCGCCAGGACGCGCCCGAGCGGCGCAAGGTCGAGCGCGACGGCGTCGACGACGTGCACGTCGTCCGGCCCGAGCCCGACCTGGACGACGCCGAGGGCCGGCACGAACGTCCGCTCCCAGACGAACTCGGTGTCGAGGGCGACCGCCTCGGCGGCGAGGCAGCGGTCGACGAGGGCGTCGAGGGCGTCGGCGGTGTCAATCACGAGAGAGCAGGAATCGGAGGTGAGAGAATCGGTGAGCCGGGATCCCGGCTACGACTTCGGCGCGTCGGGCGACTCGCCGCGGCGGACGGCCGCGACCTTCTCGGCGAGGTCGTCGTAGCCCATCGCGCCGACGGTGACGTGGCGCACGATGCCCTGCCCGTCGAGGATCATCGTGACCGGGATCGCCCCGCCGACGCCCATCGCGAGCGCCGACGTGACGTCGTCGGTGCCGGTGTAGAGGTACGACGGCTCGGAGACGTCGTGCTCGTCGAGAAACGCGCGCACGGCCGGCAGGTCCGTCGCGGCGTCGATGGAGACGAAGCGGACCTCGACTCCCTGACCGGCCTGCTCGGCGTCGTAGCGCACGAACGTCGGGAACTCGGCGCGGCACGGGCCGCACCACGTTGCCCAGAAGTTGAGCACCACGGCCTCCTGCCCCAGCCCCGCCACGCTCTCGACGAGTGCGGACGCGTCGGCGACCTCGACGATGTCGGACGGGGCCGCGGGCGGCGTTGAGCCGGCCCCGCACCCGGCGAGGGCGACGAGCGGGAGGGCGAGCAAAAGTCGGGTCATCGGAGTCAGGGGATGCGCTGGATGGGGGCGAGACTGCCCGCACGCAGAGCTGATGCCGGTACGAGCGCCCACGCGACAATGCCATCGTCCGAACGCAGGTCGAGAAGGACGGTGATGAATCGCCCGAGCGGCTGATCTACAGGCACGACGAGCGACGGCGGAATTTCAGGATCCGAGCCTGATGCGAGAACGGAGGTCCACTGCCCAAACGTCTCCTGACGCCGAATGCCTTGGGTCGGCTGATCCGCGACGGTCGTGCTGTCGATAGCGAACACTTCACGGGGCCCGATAGCCTCAATGGCTGCCGGGGTGCTAAAGTCGTAGCGGATGCCGTGTGCTTCGAGTAGCGAGCGGATGGGCTCCTGCCACGGCCCTGGCTCAACAACGTAGGCCCGCGGCGCCCGCGTCGTCTCGGCCGCGCGGAATCGGATCGCGGCCGGCATCGTCTCGCGGATCACGTCGCCCGTGTTGCGGAGCATCGGAGCACCTGAGACCGGGTTGGCGAGCGTGTCGACGCGCCCGAGGAGCACCTCGACAGGCGCGGGCAGCGCCTCGAATGCGAAGCGCACCGCCACATCGCGGCCGACGATGGACTCGCGGTCCGCCGCCTCGGTCGTCCTTCTGACGTGCGCCGCCTCGCGCCACGCCTGCTCGGCGATCTCCTCCACGAAGCGCCGGCTGGAGCGGACGCGCGTCTCGAACGGGTCGTAGCTGTAGGACTCCGAGAGGATGCCGTAGCGCCCGCGCAGGCCGGCGTAGTTGGCCGAGTAGCGCGCCTGCGCGCTGTACGAGTACCACCCGCGCGGCGCCGCGGCCTCCTCGCCGAAGGCACCGGGGACGTTGCCGTAGTGATACGTCAGCGGCCCGCCCGAGGCGGTGAGGCGGGCCGAGATCTGCGGCAGCCACCGGTCGAAGAGGTCCGACGAGATCGCCGCCGGCGTGTCCGGGTGCAGGCCCGGGGCGTACGTCAGGCCGTACGCCATCGGCGTCCCGTCCGTCGTGTGCAGGTCGACCACGACGTGCGGGTCGTAGTCCCGCATCACGCCGACGAGCGCGCGGCTCTCGGCCGCGGCGAGCTTGGCGAAGTCGCGGTTGAGGTCGAGGCCGGCGGCGTTCGGGCGCTGCCCCATGCCGGCGACAGGCCCGTTCTGAAGCGGTCGGTTGTCGACGGCGACGCGGTCGTTCCCGTCGGCGTTGTAGATCGGCGCGATGAGGAGGACGAGGCTGTCCGCCCACGCGTCGTGGCGGCCGGCGGCGAGGTCGCGGAGCAGGATGAGGAGCGCCTCCTTGCCATCGACCTCGCCGGCGTGGATGTTGGCGAAAACGAGCACGCGCATCTTTCCCGTCGCGAGGGCCGCCTCGGGTGAGGCGTCCGGGGCGCCCCACACGACGAGCGGGAGCACGCGGCCCTCGGGCGTCGTGCCGAACGTCGTCCGGTGGCGGCGCGCGTCGGGCGGGAGCGCATCGAGAAAGGCGAGCACGTCGGCGTGCGTGGACGTCTCGCGGAAATCCGACGACTCGGCGCGTGTGAGCGGCCCGGGCGAGCGGGCCTCGGACGCTGTGAGCGTCTCGGCGCTCGCGTCGGGCCGGGCGAGGCCGGCGCAACCGGCAGTGGCGACCGCACAGGTCGCGAGCAGGACGAGTGCGCGCATCACAGCCGGTCCAGCGAGGTCCACGCGACGGGTGCGGGTGCGGCGTCGAGAGCGGCCGTCTCGGGCGGCGTCGGCGCAGTCGCAGCCGGCGCGGCGGTTGCCGGGGCGGCGGTTGCCGGGGCGGGCGCCTGGCGCGGCGGCGCGGCGAGGACGGCCTCGATCTCGGCCGCTGCGGCGGCGTAGTCGACCGCGCCGCGGAGGGTCGCGCGGATGTCGAAGACGGTCCGGCCGTCGTGCGTCGTCGTCGCGAGCGACGACGAGGTCCGGATGGGCGTCCCCAAGACGGCGTCGCCGTACTTCTCGCGCAGGTATGCCGCGTAGCGCGTGTGGCGCGTGAGGCGCGCGTCCACCTGCGTGAGCAGGAAGCGCGGCTCGCGCAGGCGCGGGTTGAGCCGGGCCCGCACGAGGCCGCACGTCTGCCACGTCTGCTCGGCCCCAACGACGGGCTGGTACTCGGGCGTCACCGGGATCACGACGAGATCGGCCGCGACAAGCGCGTTCATCGTGAACACCGAGAGCGCGGCCGCCGTGTCGAGCACGATGTCGTCGTAGTCGTGGCCCGCGGCGAGCGTCTCGCGCAGCCACATCACGTCGGTGGGTTTGGTGAGCGTGCGCAGCGCCCGCGTGAGCCCCATCGACGAGCCGACGACGTCGAAGCCGCTCGCGTGCTGGACCGGGAAGCCGCGCAGGTCCGCCGTCGCGTCGAGGAGCGCGAGCGACGACTGCTCGGCCGGCGGCTCGGCGAGGCCCATCGTGCGGGTCAGAAACCCCTGCGGGTCGAGGTCGACGACGAGCACGCGGCGGCCGCTGTGGCCGAGCGCGGCGGCGAGGTGGACCGACGACGTCGTCTTGCCGGTTCCGCCTTTGTGATTGCAAACCGTGAGGACGGGCACGCGCGCAGATGGGGTGAGCGGAGAGGCAAGATAGCCGGGCGGCCGGCACCGGCGGAAAGGCCCGTAGCGGCGGCGCGGTTAACCCCGGGGCGCGGGTGCCCGATACCCGGTGCGTCCTTCCGCACACCCCATGCCCAAGCCCCCGCCCGCCGCACGGCCCCGCCTCACCCGGCCGTTCCGTTCGTTCGGCTGGGCGCTCGCCGGCATCCTCGGGCTGTCGCTGAGCCTCCCGCCGGTCGGGTTCTACCCGCTCGCATGGGTCGGGCTGGTGCCGCTGCTCGTGCGGTGGAGCGAGCACACGACGGCGGCGACCTGCGCGCGCGAGACGTACGCGCTCCTGCTCGCGTTCTCGGTCGCGAGCGGCTTCTGGCTGCTGTTCCACGGCGACCCGCTGCTGGGCGTCGCCGGCGGGCTCGGGCTGCTCGTGTTGCCCCTCCCGATGGTGGCCTCGGCGACGCTCGCCGGAAGCGTCCGCCGCCGCTTCGGCCTCGTCGCCGGACTGACGG
>DASWMO010000256.1:0-3631 GCA_036399715.1 Rubricoccaceae bacterium | reverse complement strand
GCCGAGCAGCCGAAGCGGGGCCCCGCCGACGACGTGGGTCCAGGCGTCGCCGGCGTCGGTTGCGAAGAGCTGGCCAGCGAGGCCAGCGTAGGCCGCCCGGTCGTCGGTCGCGAGGCCGGCCCGCGAGAGCGTCATCGGGAGGCCGGCCCCGTACGGCGCCCAGTTCCGCCCGCCGTCGGTGGAGCGGTTGATTCCGAACGTGTGGGCCGCGTAGAGCACGTGCGGGGCAGTCGTGAGAGCGTGAACCTCAAGGCCCGTCCCGTTGAGAGGGAGCCCCTCATTGGCGGGCACCCAAGAAGCGCCGCCGTCGTCGGACCGGAACGCCCCGCGGCGAAGGGTCCCGGCGACGACGCAGCGCGAGGCCCGACGGCTCGCCAGAGCGAGCGCGACGACTAGCGTCCCCTCTGGGATGCCGACGGCGGGCGTCCAGTGGCGCCCGTCGGGTGCGTGGAATAGGCCGCTCCCGGTGGCGAGCAGGAGCGCGCCCGGCGTCGCGAGGAACGCCGTCGGGGCATCCCCCGCTACGGCCCCGAGCGAAATCCACCGCTCGCCGGCGTCGAGCGAGTGGAAGACCTGCCCGTCGCCCAGGGCGACGAAGGCTTGCCGCCCGCGTGTCGTGAGGGCGACCGCATCGGGTGCAGAGACACCGGGGAGGCGGCGGGGGGTCCAGAGCACGAGCCGGGGGAAAGGCCTGCGAAGCGGAGGTGCTGCGCGGGCGACGACGATAGCAGGGTAGCCGACCAGCCAATGAGGACGAATGAGCCGAACGGCCCAATCCTCGCAGGCCGCACCCTAGACCCCTTGATCAGGACGGCTCAGGTGCCGCCGGGAGGGCTGGCCCGGCGCAAGGGGACGTCCAAGACCGCGCGAGGGCCGAGCCGGTAACCGCATCAGCGGGCTGGCGGCTCGTATGGAATGGAGCGTTCCAAGTGGTCCTGAGGAAGAGGCCGACGTGGAAATGGGCTAATCGGCCCATGTAGCTAAACGCTGCGGGACCTAGCGTAGGACACGGTCGATCTCCAGGCTGGCGCGACCAACGTGCCCCGGGTTCGGACCTATCTGGTTCCGCCCTTGCCCCCGCTTCTATGTGTCCCTTCCCCCTCCCCACCCGCTTGCTCCTGGTGTTTGTTGTCGGTCTGTCACTCGCCGCTGCTGGGTGCCGCTCCACCGGCCGCGTCTTCGTCGCGCCGACGTTCGGCGCCTACGGTAGCCGCCCGGCCGACAGCACCCTGCTCGCCCCATTCGCAGCCGAAACGTACCGCGTCCTGCTCGTCGGCGACACCGGTAAGCCGCGGACAGATGGGCCAGATCCGCTTCTCGACCTGCTCCGCGCGCACGCGGAGGCGGCCGGCCCGAACAGCGCGACGGTCTTCCTCGGTGACAACGTGTACCCGGACGGGCTCCCACCCGAGGGCGCCCCCGGCCGCGCGCTCGCCGAGGCCCGCCTCCGCGCCCAACTCGCGGCCGTCGGGGAAGCGCCGGGCCGCGTGATCGTGATCCCCGGCAACCACGACTGGCAGAACTCCGGCGAGGGCGGGCTCGACCAGGTCCGCCGGCAGGAGGCGTTCGTCGAGGCCGCCCTCGGCGAGCGGGGCCAGTTCCTCCCGTCGAACGGGTTCCCCGGCCCCGTCGCCGTCGACCTCACCGACGACCTTCGCCTGCTCGCCGTCGACACCGAGTGGTGGCTCGGCGAGCACACGCGCGCCGAGGGCCGCGACCCCGAGACCGGGGCTGTCGTCGACGGCGACGACAGCTTCCTGCTCGACCTCAGCGAGGCCGTCCAGCAGGCTGGCGACCGCCAGCTCCTCGTCGTCGGGCACCACCCGATGGTCACCAACGGCAACCACGCTGGCGTGATGCCTCCCGAGCAGCACCTTTTCCCGCTGCTCCGGCTGAACCCGAGCGCGTACGTCCCGCTCCCGGTCATCGGGTCGGTCGTGGCCGCCATCAAGGGGACGACGGGCGAGACCCACCAGGACCTCGCCCACCCCCGCTACCGCGTGCTCCGGCAGGCGTTCGCCGAGATCTTCGCCCAGCACGACGGGCTCGTCTACGCCTCGGGCCACGACCACAGCCTCCAGTACGTTCCCGTTCAGAACGGGCGGTCGGCGCTCCACCAGATCGTCTCCGGTTCGGGCTCCGAGGCCGAGTACGTCGGGACCGAGGGGGCCGCTTTTGCCGCATCCCGCCGGGGGTTCGCCGTGCTGACGTACTACGCCGACGGGTCGGCTCGGATGGAGGCCGTCGCCGTCGCCCCGGGTCGGCCGATGGGCGAGCGGCTCTTTACGACGTGGCTCACGCGGCCCCCGCGGACGGCCATGCCCGCCGTCGCCGCTGCCGCCGCGGCCCCGGTCCTCCCCGACTCGGCCGTCGCCCCCGTCGCCCTGCAGTACGCCAGCGGCGGGCTCCTCGCGAGCGCGTTCGTTCGGGAGGGCTACCGCCGGGCGTGGGCTACCCCCGTCGCCGCACCCGTTCTCGACCTCGGCCGCGAGGCCGGCGGTCTCACCCCGCTCGAGATGGGCGGAGACAGCCAGACCCACTCGCTCCGCCTCGCCGGGGCTGACGGCCGGACGTACCGCCTCCGCTCGATCGAGAAATTCCCGACCTACCAGCTCCGGTTCGGGCTCTCCGGTCCGCTCGCCCAGAACACGGCCAGCGACGTCACGAGTGGGATGTACCCGTTCAGCGCCCTCGTCGCCGCCCGGCTCTCCGACGCGGCCGGGCTCTACCACACCAACCCGCGCCTCGTCTACGTCCCCGACGACCCGCGCCTGGGGGCGTTCCAAAACGACTTCGGAGGCACGCTCGCCTTCCTCGAAGAGCGCCCCGACACGCGGGCTGGGATCCGCCCGCACTTCGGAAACTCGGCCCGCCTCGTCAGTCCGGCACGGCTCTACCGCGCGCTCGACGCCGACGCCGACCACCGCGTCGACGCGCCGTCGTACCTCCGCGCACGCCTGTTCGACATGCTCGTCGGGGACTGGGACCGCCACCGCGACCAGTACCGCTGGGCCTCGTTCGCGCCGGGCACGCTGGACCCGGTCCTCCGCGGCGCCGACTCGACGCGCGGGATCGTCTACCGCCCGATCTCGCTGGACCGTGACCACGCGTTCAATGACCGCGACGGGTTCCTCTTCGCGTTCACGCGGCCGTTCCTGCCCAAGATCCAGGGGCTCCAGGAGGGCTTCGGCAACATCGACGGGCTGACGCTGAACGGGCGCGAGCAGGACCGCCGCTTTCTGGCCCCGCTCGACCGGGCCGCGTGGCGCCGCGAGGCCGAGGCGCTCCAGGCCGCCCTCACGGACGACGCCCTCGCCGCCGCTGTCGACGCCGTCCCGGCGGGTGCCCGACCGATCGACCACGACCGCCTCCTCGGCCGGCTCACCGCCCGCCGCGACGCGCTCGTCGACGCGGCGATGACGTTCTACGACCTCCTCGCCGAGACGGCCGACGTCGTGGGGAGCCAGGACGCCGAGACGTATGCCCTCACGTGGCAGCCCGACGGCGCGCTCGACCTCACGGTCTCCGCGCGCGACGCAGACGGGCCGACCGGGCCGATCCTGTGGCGGCGGACGTTCCTCCCGGGCGAAACCCGCGAGGTCCGGATCTGGGCCCGCGGCGGCGACGACCG
>DASWMO010000255.1:0-1821 GCA_036399715.1 Rubricoccaceae bacterium | reverse complement strand
CCGAAGCCCCGCGCCGCGCGCGTCCTTGTCTCCGAGCGGGTCGCCTAGCGAACCACCGTCACCCGGCGCACGGCCGAGAACGTCCCGGCCTGCATCCGGACCACGTACACGCCCGGCGCAAGCGTGCCCGCCTCCAGGCGCGACGTGTGGCGGCCTGCCGCCATCTCGCCCTCGGCGAGCACCGCCACGCGGCGGCCGAGCAGGTCGTAGACCGCGACGGACACCGCCGACGCCTCGGGCACGTCGAAGCTCACCACGGCCGCGCCGGCGGTCGGGTTCGGGGCCGGCGCCGCGAGCGCGAACTCGGCCGGCGCGCCGTCCTCGGTCGCCGTCACTGCCGCCGTCTCCACGTGGAGCACGAACCGGGCCACGTCCGTCCCACGGCCCGCGTCTACGCCGAGCACGGTCGGCGTCGGCGGGAGCAGGACGCTGGCGGAGGTGGCCGCACTGGCCACAGCGGCGACCTCGAACGTGTATTCGGTCGCCGTGCGGAGGTTGACGACGTCGCCCGTGACGAGGTCGCGGAGCGTGAGCGCCCACTCGGCCGGGACGTTCTCGATCTGGTTCCAGCGCAGCGTCAGGGCCGGCTCAGTCCCGGCAGCCTCGACGACGAGCGGGACCTCGAAGGACGCCGCGTTATAGGCGCGGCTCTCCTGGGACTTCAGAACGGCTTGGCCGTCGCGCTCGCCCTGGATCGCCAGGACAGCGTACGGCCCGAACGGTGCGAGCTTGCCCGCGTCGAAGCGGTCCCACGCCTCCGAGGCGGCGTCGCTGAAGTAGACCGCGGCTGCCTGGTCGACCGTCGGCGTGCCGTCGGGCGTCTGGCCCGAGAGCTCGAACGCGACGAGGCGGTTCTCCGTCGTGGCGGCGACGGCCTCTGGGGCCGGCGCGCCGAAGCCCTGGAACGGGGTCGCCGTTGTCGTCACGCCCGCAATCGGGAAGGTGACGGCCGTCGTACCCGTGCCAACGTCGAGGAAGAAGCCCTGCCAGAGCGCCACCCGGTTGCCTACCGTCGACGAGAGGACGTAGGTCCCCGTCGTCGGGCTCGTCGGGCTGTAGGTCTGTGCCACCGTGCTCGGCGTGCCGCCGGTGCCCGTCAGCGTCGTCATGTCGAAGTTGCCCTCGAACGGGTTGCCGAGCATCTCGAAGCGGAAGGCGCCATCTGTCGTCGCGTCGATCGTCGTCGTGACGTTGGCTGTCCGGCGCGTGCCGGCCGTGAGGAGCGGGTTCGGGAGCGTGAAGCTCTCGCTCGATCCCGTCCCGTTCGTTGCCTGGCTCCCGGTCGGGTCGAACTCCGAGTCGTAGAAGTACCAGAAGAGGCCCTTGCCCCCCGTGAGCGCCGTCGCCCGAGCGGCCGGCGGGCGGAAGCCAGCGGGGTCCGTTGCCGTGGCGGCGTTTGCGAAGTCATACTCGGTGAACAGGTTGTCGTTGGACCCGTTCGTCCCGGCCGTCGCTGTCGGGTACTCGTTCGTGATGCCCTGGACGAGGTTCTGCTCGGCAAGATCCGCGACGTCCATCGCGCTACCCGGGCCGTGCGTGAGCTGGCGCCAGCCGGCGCCGTCGTAGGTCTGGCCGAGGACCTGCTCGCCGCGGGGGCCGAAGAAGACCGTGAGGTTGCCCGCCCCGAAAGCCGGGCCGCCGGCCCCCCCGGACGTCCGGTACACCGTCGACATAAAGCCCTGGTCGCCGTAGAGCGCCACGCGGGCGCTGGCGAACCCGCTCGTCGCCGTCGGCGTCGGGGCACTCGTGAACGGAAGCCCGTCGGCCGGGTTGATCCCGCTGTAGTACTGAATGGCGACGATCCCGTTGCCGCCCGGGGTC
>DASWMO010000254.1:0-9019 GCA_036399715.1 Rubricoccaceae bacterium | reverse complement strand
CGAGCGGTTCGTGATCACCGTGACGAGCCTCCACCGCGACTTCCTCCCGTCGTCGTGGGACTACTACACGGCGACGTTCTGGGACTGGTCCCTCTTCGCCGGGTCGTTCGGGCTCTTCTTCACGCTGTTCCTCCTCTTCCTCCGGTTCGTCCCGATGGTCGCCATCGCCGAGGTCAAGGGCGTCCTCCCGCAGGCGGACCCGCACTTCTACGGCGGCCACGGCGACGGGCACGCGGACGGCCACGGCGAGCTCGCGGGCGACGGCCACGAGGCCTCCCCGGCCCCCGCCGAGCCGGCCGGCCCCGACCCGATGGCGGCCTCCTCGACCCCGGCCTAGCGCCGCCCGTCCCCTATGGCACTCCCGCTCCCGAAAGCCGTCCGGACCGCGCTCGAGACGCGCGCCAACGAGCACGTCGGCTTCCTCGCCGAGTTCTCGGACCCCGGCGCGCTCTACGACGCCGTGAAGGCGCTCCGCAAGCGCGGATACACCCGGCTCGACACGTTCAGCCCGTTCCCGATCCACGGGATGGACGCCGCGATGGGCCTGCCCGTCTCGAAGCTCGGGTTCCTCGTCTTCCCGGGCGCCCTGCTCGGGCTCACGGGCGGCGCCCTGCTCCAGTGGTGGACGAGCGCGGTCGACTACCCGATCAACGTCTCGAACAAGCCGTTCTTCGCCGTCGAGTCGAGCGTGCCGATCATGTTCGAGCTCACGATCCTCTTCGCCGCGCTCACGGCCGTCGGTGGGATGATCGCGCTCAACGGGCTCCCGAAGCCGTACAACCCGCTGTTCTACTCCGACCGGTTCGGGCGGGCGACCGACGACGGGTTCTTCCTCCACGTTGGCCAGTCGGACCCCTCGTTCAAGCGGGCCACGACGGCCGGCGACCTCTTCGGCCTCGGCGCCCTCGCCGTCGAGTACGTCGACCACACCGGGGCCGAGGAGGTCTCCGAGTCCGGCGAGCCGACCGCCCCGGCCGCGACGGCCCCCGTGCCCGCGACGCCGCCCCACACGACGGGGGGCCACATCTAGACCGCCATGAACCGAATGACTGTCAGGTCCGGGCTCGCCCGGCGGTCCGGGATCGCCCTCCTCGTCGTGCTGGCCGCCCTCCCGGGGTGCCGCGGGATGAAGAGCGGGAAGCCCCCGATCCATCCCAACCTCAACATGGACTTCCAGCAGCGGCTGGAGGCCCAGGAGCCCAACGCGTTTTTCGCCGACAACGCCGCGCAGCGAGAGCCCGTCGCCGGGACGGTCCGCCGGGGCTGGCTCCGGACGACCGCCAACGCGCCGTTCCACTACGGCCGCGACGCGTCCGGGGCGTACGTCGACGAGATCCCGGTCGAGGTCACGGGCGCGCTGCTCGCGCGCGGCCAGAACCGGTACGGGATCTACTGCACGCCGTGCCACGGGCTCGCCGGCGACGGCCGCGGCATCGTCGCCGTCGGGAATGGCGGCCAGGGCTACGGGTTCGCCGTCCCGAGCTACCACACCGAGGGCCTCAAGGCCCGCCCCGACGGGTACGTCTACGACGTCATCCTCAACGGCGTCAACACGATGCCGAGCTACGGGCACGAGATGCCGCCGAGCGACCGGTGGGCCGTCGTCGCGTACGTCCGCGCGCTCCAGCGCTCGCAGGACGCCGCGCCGGCCGACGTCCCGGCGACCGAGCGCGAGCGGCTGGCGACCTACAACCCGAACGTCCGGACTCCGAACTAA
Organism: Rubricoccaceae bacterium; assembly: GCA_036399715.1. Lineage (GTDB taxonomy): Bacteria > Bacteroidota > Rhodothermia > Rhodothermales > Rubricoccaceae > DASVSE01. Next base: position 7,302 of record DASWMO010000254.1, on the reverse strand, counting down.
ATGGCCAACGCCCTCACCCGCCTCGTCTTCGACCCCGTCGACCCGGACCGCGACCGCGCGCCGCGGCGCTACCAGTTCGCGGCCGACTCGCGGGCGTGGCTCATCGCGGCCGGCGTCGGCGCGGCCGCCCTGGCCGTCTCGGCCGCCATCGGGATCCCGTCGGGCCTCACGCACTACCTCTTCGCGTACCTCATCGCGTGGACGTTCTGCGTCTCGGTCGCGCTCGGGTCGCTGTTCTTCGTGATGATCCAGCACCTCACGAAGGCCCGCTGGAGTACGACGATCCGCCGGATCCCCGAGGCCATCGCCGCCAACTTCCCGCTCCTCGCCCTCGCCGGGATCCCGATCCTGCTGGGGATGCACGACCTGTTCCACTGGACGCACGAGGACATCTACGTCGTCGGCGGGGAGCACTACGACCCGATCCTCGTCGGCAAGCGGCCGTACCTCAACGTCCCGTTCTTCCTGGGCCGCTACGCGCTCTACTTCGTCCTCTGGAGCCTCGTCGCGCGGAAGCTCTACACGCTCTCGGTCGGCAACGACACGGCCCCGAACCCGGAGAACACGCTGGCCCTCCGGAAGTGGAGCGCCATCGGGATGGTCCTCTTCGCGCTGACGGTCCCGTTCGCCGGGTACGACTTCCTGATGAGCACGGACCCGCACTGGTTCTCGACCATGTTCGGCGTCTACTTCTTCGCCGGCGCCTTCCTCAGCGCGCTCTGCACCATCACGTTCATCGCCCTGTTCCTCAAGCGCGGCGGGATGGTGGACAACGAGATCACGCGGGAGCACCTCCAGGACATGGGGAAGTTCATGTTCGGGTTCGTCGTCTTCTGGACGTACATCTCGTTCAGCCAGTACATGCTCTACTGGTACGCAAACCTGCCGGAGGAAATCCTCTGGTTCCAGAAGCGCTTCTCGCTGGGCTGGGGGAGCGTCGCGCTGTCGCTGCTGTTCCTGCACTTCGCTGTCCCATTCTTCGTGCTGCTCCTGCGGCAGTCCAAGCGGCTCTACCCCGTCCTCGCCACGATGGCCGTCTGGCTGCTGGTGATGCACTGGGTGGACCTGTGGTGGATTGCGATGCCGTCCATGCTCCCGCACGGGATCGAGCACGGCGCCTCGCCAGAGCACGCCTCGGCTGTCCTTCAGAGCGGGCAGCAGCTGATGGCGTCCCTCCAGGGCACGGCGCCCGAGGTGCCGGCGCCGCAGATGGTCCTCGAAGTCGTGCCACCGGGCTTCCCGGCCATCGAACTCCTGGTCTGGGTCGGCCTCTTCGGCCTGTTGCTCGCCACGACGTTCGCGCGTCTGGGCCGCCACGCGCTGACCCCCTACAGCGACCCGTACTTCGCCGACTCACTCCGTTTCGAGAACGTGTAAGCACGTCGGGCGCAATTCGCGTCTGGTCGGGACCGCTGGGAGGAATTCCTCCGCGCGACTTTCAATCAAAGCTGAAAACTTAGGAGCGGCTCCGGCCGTTCAGAGGTCACCATGGACGACTCCACTCCTCTCGATCCCTCCGTGCCGCAGACGCCGCCCGTCGCCATGCCCAACCCGCATAGCAACGAGGCAGTGCCGGCGTCCGAGTCCGGCATGCGGCCCGAGGCCGCTGCCAACGCCGAGGTCCGTCCCGAGCAGGACGAGCCGGGCGGGCCCCTCGGGGGCCTCGTCGGGACCGCGGCGACGCAGGCGTCGTCGGAAGCCGCCCCGGGCAACGTCGACACGGCCCTGCTGGAAAGCATGGGCGTCGAGGGCGAGGGCATCGAGTCCAGCCAGATTCTCGGCCTCGTCGCCGGCGTGGTCTTCGCAGTGATCGGCCTCGGGGTCGTGCTCGTGTGCCTCTTCTACCTGCCGTACCTCCAGCAGACAGGGAACCGCGCGAGCGACGTCTCGGACTACCCCGAACTGGAGCAGTCGCGGACCGAGGCGCGGGCCAAGCTGGGCCAGTATGCCCGCCAGGACTCGCTGTACCATGTCCCGATCGAGCAGGCGATGAGCGTCGTTGCCGGGCGGTACGCCGCGGCCGAAGCGGGGGCCCAGGCTCCGGCCGGCCTGCCGGCGACGCGCCAGCAGTGGAACACGCTGATGCTCAACCGCGGGACCGGTACCGCCGTCCAGAACCCGGCCGGCCTCGCCCGCCGCACGACCGTCGAGCAGGAGCGCCTCGCGGCGGAGTCCGAGGGCGAGGCCGGCGCGTCCCGCGGCACCGCTCCGGCAGGCGCCCGCCCGCCCAACGCCCCTGCCCTCGTCCCTCGCACCCCGGGGCAGACGAACGAGGCCGTCGGCACCGACGACGTCCCGACTCAGGGCCCGCTGCCGACGACGCTCGGCGACGCCCAGCACGACGGATAATGAACGCCCTGCGCCTCCTGCTCGTCGGGCTGGCCGTCGCCGCCGCTGCGGGGACGGGGGGCGCTGCTCAGGCTCAGGTCATGGGCCGCGGCGTGCAGCCGGTCGACGGCGAGGGCGAGCAGGGGCCCCTGCCGAACCGCCTCGCGGCGCAGGTCGGCATCACCGAGCACCTCGGCGCGCAGGTCTCCCCGGATCTCACGTTCCGCGACGAGCGCGGGCAGTCGGTCCGCCTCGGCAGCCTGCTCGGGGGCGACAAGCCGGTGCTGCTCGCGTTCGTCTACCACAGCTGCCCCATGCTGTGCTCGCTCGTCCTCGACGGTGTCTCGGACGCGGTCGCGGGCATCGATCTCCCGATCGGCAGCGAGTACTCCGTCCTCGCCGTCTCCATCGACCCCCGGGACACGCCCGCCCGGGCCGACTCTGCCAAGGCGCGCTACGTCTCGGCGGTCGCTGCCGGGACCTCGGCGCAGGACCCTGCTCACGTCGCAGCGGGCATGCACTTCTGGACGGTCACGCCCGAGACCGAAGCGGCCGTCAAGCAGCTCGCCGACGAGGTCGGCTTCCGCTACGCCTACGATGTCCGGACGGGCGAGTACGGGCACAATGCCGTCGTCGTCGCGCTCAGCCCGACGGGCATGGTCTCGCGCTACCTCTACGGCATCTCCTACGCGCCGCGCGACGTGCGCCTCGCACTCGTCGAGGCCGGCGACGGTAAGACGGGCACGACGCTGGACCGCTTCCTGCTGACGTGCTACCACTTCGACAAGGACGCGCAGGGCTACTCGCTCCAGATCCTCTCCGTGCTGAAATACCTCGGCGGCGGGATGCTGATCATCCTGCTCGCTGTCGTCGGGCCGCTTTGGCTCCGCGAAGTCCGCCGGCAGCGCGCCGACCTCGCCCTCGATGGGCCAGCCCGCGGCGGCCCGGACCTCGACGCGCCGCTCTCTCGCTGACACACCTTCGGCACATGACGTGCCTAACCTGCTCCCCGTGATGCAGATCGACTCTACCGCGAACCTCCCGACCCGTCAGGCCTTCTGGTCCGGCGAGAACGGACTCTGGCTTCCGCCGCAGCGCTCGACGACGGCGCCGCAGATCGACTCGCTGTTCAACTTCATCCTCTACGCGAGCATCATCCTGACGATCCTCGTGACGGCCGCGATGGTGTACTTCATCTGGAAGTACCGTCGCCGGAGCCACACGGACCGTCCGCAGACGGTCCACGAAAGCAAGTGGCTGGAGGTGTCGTGGATCGTGATCCCGACGCTGCTCGTGCTCATCGTCTTCTTCTGGGGCTTCCGTTCCTACGTCAGTACGAGCATCCCGCCGACGAACGCGATCGAGATCAAGGTCACAGCGCAGAAGTGGGCGTGGCAGTTCGAGTACGACAACGGGCAGGTGGGCTACGGCGAGATCTACGTACCGGCCGGGCAGCCCGTCAAGCTCACGTTGACGAGTCAGGACATCCTGCACAGCTTCTACGTCCCCGAGTTCCGGATCAAGCACGACGTGCTGCCGAACCGCTACTCGTTCGTCTGGTTCGAGGCACCCGACGAGGGCGTCTACCAGGTCGTCTGTACGGAGTACTGCGGCTTCGGGCACTCCAACATGGGCGCGCTGATCCACGTCGTGAGCACGCAGGAGTACTACGCGATCCTGCGCGACGGCATCCCCGGCGAGGCGACCTCGCCAGCAGGCCTCGGTGAACGGCTCTACACGCAGCGCAACTGCGCGACCTGCCACTCGGTCGACGGCTCCGCCGGCGTCGGGCCGTCGTGGAAGGGCATCTGGATGCAGCCCCAGCAGCACGTGGACGGATCGTCAATGGTGGCCGACACGTCGTACATCCGGCAGTCCATCCTGTACCCGCAGACGCACATCGTGGCCGGCTTCGCCAACGGCAACATGCCGTCCTACGAGGGGCAACTGGACTCCGAGCAGATCAACGGCATCATCGCCTACATCCGCCAGATCAACGGAGCCGCCACGGCGGCCGACACGACCGTCGCCGCCGACTCGACGGGCACGAACTAACTCCACCGCACCCATGGCAACGCTCACCGCACCCGCCGCGCCGGCCGTCCGGGCAGACCCGCCGGCGCGCCAGTTCCCGGCCGGCCACGAGCCGGTCCACAACTACCTCCGCGAGCCCCGCCCGGCAGACGACGTGCGCGGCGCGGCCCGCGCGTGGGCGTGGATCAAGTCCTGGGCGCTGACCGTGGACCACAAGCGCATCGGGATCATGTATCTCTGCGCGGTCTCGTTCTTCTTCTCGGTCGGCGGCATCCTCGCGCTGCTCGTCCGGCTGGAGCTGTTCTTCGTCAACGGACCCGACGGCGCGGGCTCGATCATGACGGCGGACACCTACAACCACGTCTTCACGATGCACGGCATCGTGATGGTGTTCCTGTTCATCATCCCGTCGATCCCAGCGACGCTGGGCAACTTCCTGCTCCCGATCATGATCGGGGCCAAGGACGTCGCCTTCCCGAAGCTGAACCTGCTCAGCCTCTACGTCTACGCGACTGGGGCGTGCTTCGCGCTGTACTCGATCACGACGGGCGGCATCGACACCGGCTGGACGTTCTACACGCCGTACTCGAAGGAGACCGGCTCGGCCGTGATCGCGGTCGCCCTTGGCGCGTTCATCATGGGCTTCTCGTCCATCCTGACCGGGCTCAACTTTATCGTCACCATCCACAAGATGCGCGCGCCGGGGATGACCTGGAACCGGATGCCGCTCTTCCTGTGGTCGATCTACGCGACCTCGATCGTGCAGATTCTCGCGACGCCGGTCATCGGCATCACGCTCGTCCTGCTGACGATGGAGCGCCTGCTGGGCATCGGCATCTTCGACCCGGCCCTCGGCGGCGACCCGGTGCTGTTCCAGCACTTCTTCTGGTTCTACTCGCACCCGGCGGTCTACATCATGATCCTGCCGGCCTTCGGTGTGATCTCGGAGCTGATGGGCACCTTCAGCCGGCAGCGCGTCTACGGCTACCGCGCCGTCGCGCTGTCGTCGGTCGCCATCGCTCTGCTGGGTTTCCTCGTCTGGGGGCACCACATGTTCACGTCGGGCCAGAGCCCCGTGTCCTCGGTCGTGTTCTCGCTGATCACATTCCTCATCGGCATCCCGTCCGGCATCAAGGTCTTCAACTGGGTCTGGACGATGTACCGCGGCTCGGTCTGGCTCGCGACGCCGATGCTCTACGCGCTCTCGTTCCTGTTCCTGTTCACGATCGGCGGCGTGACGGGCATCATGGTCGGGGCGCTCGCCGTGGACATCCACCTGCACGACACGTACTTCGTCGTCGCCCACTTCCACTACGTGATGATGGGCGGGACGGTGATCGCGTTCCTCGGCGGGCTGCACTACTGGTGGCCGAAGATGACGGGGCGGCTCTACAACGAGCGCCTCGGCCAGATCTCGGCGCTGCTCGTGTTCGTCGGCTTCAACATGACGTTCTTCATCCAGTTCATCCTCGGCAGCCAAGGCATGCCGCGCCGGTACTACGACTATCCGAACATGCCGTGGCTGCAGCCGCTGCACCAGGCGTCGACGATCGGCTCGTGGGTGCTTGCCGCCGGCCTGCTGTGCGTCCTCTTCAACGGCCTGTGGTCGCTCAAGCGCGGCAAGCTCGCCCCGGGCAACCCGTGGGGCGCCGTGACGCTGGAATGGGCGCAGTGCACCTCCCCGCCGGACCCGCACAACTTCCACCGGACGCCCCTGGTGACGCACGGCCCGTACGACTTCGAGGTTCTCTTCGGCACCCACTCGGGTGACGGCGCCTCGGGCGACGGCCACTCGCAGTCCCACGGCGTCGCCCCGATCCCCAACGTCGAAGTCGGTGCGCCGCAGGAAGACTCGTCCGTGGACGACGGGACGTCCGGCCCCGCCCCGCTCGCGTAGCTTTTCCCGGCGCCTGCCCCTCCGGGCGGGCGCCGGCCCTCTTCTCGATCTCTCATGGCGACTCCGACCCTCACCGTCGACGACCCGCACACGGCGGGCGCCCATGCCGCCGAGGCGTCCCACGGGGGCGACGGCCACCACGGCGACCTGATGCTCGTCGGGCACGACGGCAACTTGCACCCGGCGCACCTCCAGCACCACTTCGTCTCGGCCGAGCAGCAGTTCGACTCGTCGAAGCTCGGGATGTGGCTCTTCCTCTCGACCGAGATCCTGCTCTTCGGCGGGATGTTCGTCGCCTACGCGATCTACCGCGTCCAGTACCCGGAGCTGTACAAGGAGGCCAGCCTCCAGCTCGACACGGTCCTCGGCGCGCTGAACACGCTCGTCCTCCTGCTGTCGTCGCTCACGATGGCGTGGGCGATCCGCGGCGCGCAGATGGACAACCAGAAGGTGCTCTTCCGCAACCTCATCGCGACGATCGCGCTCGCGTCGGCCTTCCTCGTCGTCAAGTACTTCGAGTACGAGCACAAATTCCACCTCGGAATCTGGCCGGGCTCCAATTTCCAGCTTAACGAGGATGTCCAGACGGTCAGCGAACTCTCGGGCGCCGCGGCCATCGACCCGAAGTTCGACTTTAACGAGGATCCCGTCTCGAACGAGGAGGTCGAGACCAACGCGGCGGGCGAGACGGCCGAAACAGGATCCGTCGGGGCGGCCAGTCCGGGCGAGGTGGCCGCGGTCGCGCCGCGTGAGCCCGAGTCGGCATCTGAGGAGATCGGCGGGAGCCAGTCTGGCGGCGAGCACGCCGAGGCGGGCGAGCACGGCCGCGAGGGCCGCATCTTCGACAACCGCCGCGCGGGCCTGTTCTTCTCGATCTACTACATGATGACGGGCATCCACGCGATCCACATCATCATCGGGATCATCGCGATCGGGATCCTCGCGTGGAAGGCGCGCAAGGGCGACAAGTACACGAGCGTCTGGTACACGCCGGTCGAGAACGTCGGGTTGTACTGGCACGTCGTCGACATCATCTGGATTTT
>DASWMO010000253.1:0-5808 GCA_036399715.1 Rubricoccaceae bacterium | reverse complement strand
CGCTCGTTCGCCGCGCGCGCCCTGTGGCGGCTGTGGACGTTCGCGGCCGGCGCGCTCGTAGCGACGGTCGTGGCCGGGCTGGCGGCCCGCGCCCTGCCGTCGGGGACATTCTGGTGGGCGCAGCTCGCGGCCGTCGGGTTGCCGTACGCCGCTGCGGTGCTCGGCCTCGCGACCATCGTTCCGCTCCTGGCTCGCCGCTGGGGCTGGACGCTCGTCCACCTGCTCCTCGTCGGGCTCGTCGCGTGGCGGGCCCTCCCGGGCCGCGCGCAGGCGCCCGGCGCGCTCGGCGAGGCCGGCCCGGACGACCTCGTCCTGATGACGTTCAACCTGCCCACGGCCGGCCCGAGCCGCGAGGCCCTCGGCGACTCGTCCGTCTCCTTCGTCCGCCGGACGAGCCCGGACATCCTGCTCATGCAGGACGCGTGGGCCTACGAGCCGCGCGTCGGGCCCGCCATCGAGCAGTCCGTGCAGGTCGCCGCCGTCGAGGGGCGCCTGCCGTACGACCTCCGCCTGCCGCGCAACCTCCTCGCCGGCGACCGCGACGGCAGCACCGGCGTGCCCGTCCTCATCCGCCGCGGCGCCGGCGTGACGGTCGTCCGCCAGGACAACGTGATCCTTGCCGACGACGCGACGGCGTCGCTCGCGATCCGGACCGAGGTCCGGTGGCGCGGCCGCGCCTTCGTCCTCTACAACATCCACCTGCGCTCGTTCGGTGAGCTCAAGCCGTGGAACGACCCCGACGTGCAGCCGGACCGGCCGCGCTCGTGGGTCCCGTACCTCCGGACGTACCGCGAGGTCTACGCGCAGCGCGGCGCCGAGGCCGCCCGCCTCGCCGAGCGCATCGCGCGGGAGACCCTGCCGGTCGTCATCGCGGGCGACTTCAACTCGACGGCCGACAACGAGACCGTCGAGCGCCTCCGGACGGCCGGCCGGCCCGCCGGCGAGCCCCGCATCGACGCCTTCCGCGCGCGCGGCGGCTGGACGTGGGGCCGCACGTACCACGCCCGCCGCCCGGTCGTCCGCATCGACTTCGTCCTCGTCGACCCGGCCCTGACTGTCGTCGGGGCGGATGTGGCCGACGTGGCCTTCTCGGACCACCGGCCCGTCCGCGCGCACCTCCGCTGGGCCGCCGACACGACGGCCGCCGTGACGGCCGCGGATTCGACGTCCCGGCCCGCCTCGCCGACGCGCTGACCGACCGGCCCTCCCGATCTCCACCGGCCGCCATGCACGACGCCGTGCCCCGGCTGCGTTGACGCTCCGCCCTTCCCCTGCCGTGATGCTGCCCTTCCCGACCGCCTGCCGCCTCGCCCTGTTCGCGCTCGTGCTCGCCGCCGTTGCTGCGCCGGGTGCGCACGCACAGCCCGAGGCGCGCTCGATGTACAACCAGGACCGCCTCGCCGAGCTGTTCTACGCCCGCCGCGACTCGCTCGACGACATCCCCGAGGTGCGCTACCGCGCCCACGTCGTCTCGGACCCGAGCGGCCTCGACATCGTCGCGCGGGCCGCGCTCTACCAGAGCGTCGGCGACGGCGACGTCGCGCTCGGCAAGCAGCGCCTGACCATCCCGGCGTTCCTCAACGGCGTCTACATGGACGCCGCGGGCAACCTGCCCGACATCGGCGTCGGCGACACGCTCGTCCTGCCGGACCACTACGACCTCGACTTCCGCGCCTACGCGCCGTTCCCGCGTCACTGGGCCGGCGGCGCGACCTTCGACAAGCTCTTCGTGATCCACAAGGGCGTTCAGGCGTGGGCTGCCTACGAGAACGGCCGCCTCGCGCGCTGGGGCCTCGTCTCGACGGGCAAGGACGAGTCCGAGACGCCGAACGGGCGCTACAACTTCAACTGGCGCGAGCTGCACCGCGTGTCCACGCTCAGCCCGCCGGGGCAGTCGTGGGACATGCGCTGGGTGTTCGACTTCTACGACGAGCGCGGCATCCACGTCCACCAGTACTACGCCCTCCCGACCGACGGCGCCGCGTCCCACGGCTGCGTCCGCCTCATGACGGCCGACGCGCAGTGGATCTACGACTGGGCCGACGGCTGGGTGACCGTCAACGGGACCGCCGACGCCGGGCTCGCCAGCCGCGGCCGCATCCTGCGCCAGGGCACGACGGTCCTCGTTCTCGGCGAGCAGCCCGACGGCGCCCCGCGGCGCTTCGCGCACACGCCCGAGGGCCCGCAGCTCGTCCGCGTGGAGCTGCCCGCGGACCCGTACAGCGTCCGCGCCGGCAGCCCGCAGCAGGTCCAGTTCGACCGCGCCCGGGCCGCCGCGGCACGGGCCGCGGCCCCCGCCCGTGCCACGCCGACCTCCGCGACGCCGGCCCGCCGCCCCGCCCCGGCCCGTACAACGCGCCGGCGATCGTAACTCCGCCTCGGGGTTCGTTGACGCCGCCGGTGCCCGCGCGCCGGCGGCGTCGTTGTGTCCCGACGCCGCTTGCGTTTTCATCGCGGACGCCCCGCCGCGCGCCGCGGCGCCTAAACTCTGCGCGCCGCCTCGCGTCAGACGCCCCGCCCCCTTCCCGCCCGACTCCATGGAGACCCCACATACCGCCGACGCGGCGCCCGTCCGCCCGCGCCGCCAGAGCCGGCCCGTCGTGCTGCGCCACACCGTCGGCGGCGTCCAGAAGGAGGTCCGCATCGGCGGCGGCGCGCCGGTCACGGTCCAGTCCATGACGACCGGCAAGACGCACGACGTCGAGGCGTGCCTCGCCGAGATCCAGGGCCTCGCCGATGCGGGCGCCGACATCGTGCGCGTCGCCGTGCCGCGGCCCGAGGACGCCGAGGCGCTCCGCGACGTCGTCGCGGGCAGCCCGGTCCCCATCGTCGCCGACATCCACTTCAACTACACCTACGCGCTCAAGGCCATCGAGGCGGGCGTGGCGAAGGTGCGCCTCAACCCGGGCAACATCGGCAAGGAGGAGTGGGAGCGCGAGGTGCTCGTGGCCGCGAAGGCGGCCGGCATCCCGATCCGCATCGGCGTGAACGCGGGCAGCCTGGAGAAGGACATTCTGGACAAGTACGGCTTCCCGCGCCCCGAGGCACTCTTCGAGTCCGCGATGCGCCACGTCGAGGTGTGCGCGCGCGAGGGCTTCGAGGACCTCGTGATCTCGGTAAAGCACTCGGACGTGTACTTCATGATCCAGAGCTACCGCCTGCTCGCCGAGCGGACCGACTTCCCGCTCCACCTCGGCGTCACCGAGTCGGGCAGCCTCAAGACCGGCCCCGTCAAGTCGTCCATCGGCATCGGGACGCTCCTCGCCGACGGCATCGGCGATACGATCCGCGTCTCGCTCGCGGCTGACTCGGTCCACGAGGTCGCCGTCGGGCACCAGATCCTGAAGTCGCTGCGCCTCGGCCGGCCCGGCGTCAACGTCATCGCCTGCCCGACGTGCGGGCGCCTCGCGGGCGACCTGTTCTCGGTCGTCGACGAGGTCGAGGAGGCCGTCGCGAGCCGCGGGTACACGCGCGACCTCAACGTGGCCCTGATGGGCTGCGCCGTCAACGGGCCCGGCGAGGCGGCGGGCGCGGACCTCGGCGTGTCGCTCGGGCGCGGCCGCGCGCACCTGTTCAAGCGCGGCGAGATCGTCGGGACGGTGGATCAGAACCAGATCGCGGAGGCCGTGATCGACCTGCTCGACCGGTGGGACGACGACGCGCCGGCCCCGGTCTAGGCACTTAAGCGGCCACCGTCGCGAGGTCCGTCCAGCGCGTCGTGTAGCGCGGGCTGGCATAGGCGCGCTGCATCGCCCACGCGGGCTCCGTCGCCGCGGTGCGATCCGCCGACACGCGTGGGGCTGTGCCCATCGCTGCGAAAAAGACCGTCCGCCGGCCGTAGCGGCGGTTGAGCGCATCGAGCGCGTCGTGGAGCGCGTCCAGCTCGGGCGCGGCCGGGCGGAACAGGTGCGTCTGCTCGGGCGCGGCCGGGACGAGGTCCCACAGCGTGACGCCGGCCTTTCGGTAACGGAACGGCCGCCCGGCGCGGTCGGCCGCCTCGTGCGCCCGCCCGAGCCCGAGGAGGGCCGCACGGAGAATCTCGGGCGTCCGGTTGGTCGCGAAGCCCAGCGCGACGGCGGCGGATCCCGTCCGGTGCGGTCCGTCGCCGACGCCCTTCGTGCTCACGAACGCCCCGACGGCGCGAGCGGCGAGGCCTTCGGCGCGCAGTTTCTCCGCCGCCCGGGCCGCGTGTGTCGCAACAGCCTCCTGCAGATCCGCGAGGCGCGTGACGGGCTGCCCGAACGACCGCGACCGCACGAGCGAGTGCCGCGGCGCAGGTGCCCGCTCAAAAGGCAGGCACGAGACGCCGCGCAGCTCCCAGGCCGTCCGCAACCCGACGACGCCGAGGCACTGCCGGATCTTGCGGTCGTCGAGGGCGGCGAGGCCACCCGCCGTCTGCGCGTCGGGCGGCAGCTTCGACGCGCTCCGGGCCGCGATGCCCCAGACGTCCGTCACGGGCACGCGCGCGAGGAACTCAGCGGCGTCGGGGTCGGCCCAGAGGCAGTGGACGCCCGCGCGGCCGGGCTCGTCGGCCCGCTTGGAGGCCGCCTTGGCGAGCGTCTTGGTGGTCGCGACGGCGATGCGGACCGGGATGCCGGTCCACCGGAGCACGCGCGCCCGGAGCCCGTGCGCCCACGCCTCGACGGCCTCGCGCGCATCGGCCGGCGTGCCGGGCGGCGTCGGGATCGACAGAAATGCCTCGTCGATGGAGTACACCTCGACGTCGGGCGTCGCCGTTTCGAGCGTCGCCATCACGCGCCGGCTCATGTCGGCGTAGAGCGTGTAGTTGGACGAGAACACACGGGCACCGATGGCCGCGAGGCGCTCGCGCTCCTTGAAAAACGGCACGCCCATCGCGACGCCATTCTCTTTCGCCTCGGCCGAGCGTGCGACGATACAGCCGTCGTTGTTGGACAGTACGACGACGGGTACGCCCGCGAGGCCGGGGTCGAAGACGCGCTCGCAGGAGGCGTAGAACGCGCGGCAGTCCACGAGCGCGACGAGGCGCCGCGGCGCACTCGCCGGGCCGGGCACGCTCACCGGACCGCGTGCACGACGTGCGTCACGACGCCCCACACGGTGAGCTCCTGCCCGTCGCGGACCGGGATCGGGGCGTAGCCGGCGTGCGCCGGGACGAGCGAGACGTGCGTCTCGCCGCGTGTGCGCCGCACGCGGAGCCGCTTGACGGTCATCTCGCCGTCGAGCGTCGCGATGACGATGTCGTTGTCAGCCGGCTCGCGGGCGCGGTCCACGACGAGCACGTCGCCGTCGCAGATGTGGGCGTCGGTCATCGAGTGGCCCTCGACACGGACGAAGTAGGTCGCCTGCGGTGTCGTGCCGCGGACGAGGTCGTCGAGCGAGAGCTCGGTGTCGAGGTCGTCGTCTGCGGGAGAGGGGAAGCCGGCGCGGACGCGGGCGAGGAACAGCGGGCGCGGCGCGGCGGGCGCGAACGACGCGGCAGGCCACACGGCCGTGATGGCGAGCGGGGCGAGGGGACGGAGCTCCATCGGGGGACGGGGAGGCCGCACGAGGCGGCCGGAGAGGAGGTGTACGGGGCGGAGCCGGCCGGAGGGTCCGGCGGGGGCGGTGCCGTCCGTTCTGTCACTCCACAGGTCGCACATGTGCCTGTTTGGCCGTTCAGCCGCCGCCCGGGTACGGCGAAGTGCCCGGAGTACTCGCCGGGCCCGATCTGGACGCCTCCGTAGGTTGGCCACGCACTCGCCCGCGTTCTCATGCGCCTTTCGACGCTCGCTCTGCTGGTCGTGGCCCTCGCCGCCGCGCCGGCCCTCGCCCAGTCGACCCCCGAGG
>DASWMO010000252.1:0-2007 GCA_036399715.1 Rubricoccaceae bacterium | reverse complement strand
CCACGGCGACGACCGCCCCCGGATCGCGGCCGCCCTCGCGGCCGCGCTCGACCCCGACGGGGACGGCCTCTACGCCGAGGATCTCCGCTTCGTCCACGCCGACGGGAGCGTCCGCTGGACTGTCGCGCGGGGCCAGATGCGCTTCGACATCGCGACGCGCGCGCCGGCGAGCTTCGCCGGGACCGTCCTCGACGTGACGGACCGCGAGACGAGCGCGGCCGCGATCCGCGAGAGCGACGAGCGCCTGCGGCTGCTCGTCGAGGGCGCACAGGAATACGCCTTTATCGGGGTCGACCCGGACGGCCGCATCACGACGTGGAGCGCCGGCGCCGAGCGCCTCTTCGGGTTGACGGAGGCCGAGGCCGTCGGCGAGCCGATCCGGATCATCTACACGCCCGAGGACCAGGCGGCGGGCGCCTCGGAGCATGAGATGGCGGTCGCCCGCGAGCGCGGGCAGGCCCTCGACGAGCGCTGGCACGTCCGCACGTCGGGCAGCCGCTTCTGGGGCTCGGGCACGATGAACGCGCTCCGCGACGAGGACGGCCGGCTCCGCGGCTACGCGAAGGTCCTCCGCGACAACACGCGCCGGCGGGAGGACGAGCAGGCCCTCATCGACTCCGAGTCGCGCTTCCGGCGGGCTGTCGAGGCCGCCGCCGTGCCCGTCATGCTCTACACCGACGACGGCGAGATCCTCGCCGTCTCTGACGCCGTCGTGGAGATCACGGGCTACGCCCGCGACGAGATCGCGACCGTGGACGCGTGGCTCATGCGGGCTTACAGCGCCGAGGCCGCTGCGACCCTGGCCCCCCGCATCGCCGAGCACTTCGCCGACCGGCGGCCCATCGGGCCGGCCGAGATGGAGGTTCGCACGGCCACGGGCGAGGTCCGAACGTGGGTGTTCTCGGCCGGCGAGCCGGAGACGGCGCGCGACGGTCGCCTCTTCTACGCCTGCTTCGCGAGCGACGTGACCGAGCGCAAGCGCGCCGAGGCGGCCCTCGTCGCCCTCAACGAGACGCTGGACGCGCGCGTCACCGAGCGCACGCAGGCCCTCGCCGAGCGGACTGAGCAGGCGCGCGCGCTCGCCGGCGCGCTCACGCTCGCCGAGCAGCGCGAGCGGCACCGCATCGCCGAGGTCCTCCACGACCACGTGCAGCAGCTGCTCTACGGCGTCCAGATCAAGCTCCAGCTTCTGCCCAAAGCGGTGCCGGAGAAGGTCCCGACAGTCACCGGGGAGATCTCCACGCTCGTCAGCGAGGCGCTCCAGGCTGCCCGCTCGCTCACCGTCGAGCTCTCGCCGCCGGTGCTCCAGGGCGAGGGCCTCACGGCGGCCCTGCGGTGGCTTGCGACGCAGATGGAGGACACGCACGGCCTCCGGGTCGCCGTGTCGGCCACCGGCGACGGCCCGCCGCTCTCCGAGGAGCGCCGCGTGTTCGTGTTCCAGCTCGTCCGCGAGCTCCTCTTCAACGTCGTCAAGCACGCCGGCGTGGATGAGGCGCGGGTGAGCGTGGACGAGGTCCCGGGCCGGCTCACCGTCCGCGTCGAGGACGACGGCGTGGGCTTCAGCCGCCCTGCCGACGCCGTCTCGGCCGATGCGTTCTCGGACGCCGGCCAGCCCGAGGCGGGCCAGCCCGAGGCGGGCCAGGCCGATGCTCCCGGCTCGACCGGCTTCGGGCTCGTGAGCCTGCGGCAGCGCCTCGGCCCGCTCGGCGGGCGCCTCACCATCGTGTCGTCGCCCGGGGCCGGCACCCGCGTCGAGATCGAACTCCCCCTGTGACGCGGTTCCGGTGATTCCCGAGCACCGGCAGCAGTTCGGGTTCCGTTCTTGGAGCACCCCGGACCATCGCCCGAATGTCCCACCGCGTCTACCTCGTCGAGGACCACCCGCTCCTTCGCCAAGCCCTGACCCACCTCATCGACGCCTCGGGCGACTTCGAGGTCGTCGGGTCGGCAGACTCGGCTGAGGGCGCTCTCGAAGACCTGACCACGCTCGACGCCGAACTCGCCGTC
>DASWMO010000251.1:0-16242 GCA_036399715.1 Rubricoccaceae bacterium | reverse complement strand
CACGGCGAACATGGCCGTCGGGATCTGCCCGACGAGCGCCTCTGTGGCCGCATCCTGCGCCGCGTCCTGTGCCGCCGGCGTCCGGGCTCGCTCCACGTCCCGAGCGAGGTCGCCCTTGAGCCAGTCGGGGAGGGAACGGACGATGCCGGCCGCTGCCGTCTGCGGGACCATGTCGTCGCCCGCCTTCCCACGGACGCGTCCCGACCGCCCGGCGAGGCCGACGCGTCCGGCGCGCACGTGGATCGTATCCGGGAGCGCCCGGAGCGAATCGCGGACGCGCGCAAACCGCGCCCCGGCCGTTCGGAGCGAGTCGCCGGTGTGGGCCACCCTCGCTCCCGTCGTGGAGTCGACGCCGAGGACACGGGACGCGATGGCGAGCGCCTGCCGCTGCTCGTTCAGAGCAGCCACCCACAGGTCGAGGTCACGGGCGGCGTCGGCGGCGCCGAGGAGCGAGTCGGAGGCGTATATCGGGCCTGCCGGGACCACGACAGGGGCGTCACTCGCTGGCGCGGGCTCCTCGTCGGACCGGTCGAGGCCGAGGGTCACGAAAAACAGCAGTGTCGCGGTGAGGTACAGGCGAAACGGCCGCAGCGCGGCCGTCCGGCGGCCGTCGACGTAGTCGACCGTGAGCTTGCCCGGCCGGAACAGCAGGTCGCGCGCCGAGCGCCACAGGCGGCCGTCGAGGCCCCAGTACTCGCTGAACGACTCGACGGCGAACGCACGCAGCGGCTGCCGCAGCGCCCCGTTCCGCTGCCCGCACGCGGCGCAGAACGGCCCGACGAGCGGCGCGCCACAGTTCAGGCACGCCTCGCCCGGTGAGTGCGCCGCCGCGGTAGCAGGCGGAGCGGCGGGCAGGAGCACGGCGGGCGGCGGGGCGGTCACGCCGCCTCGACGGGCGCAGGACCGGGCCGGTTGCGCACGAACGTCGTCGCGCGCGCCTCGGTGAAGACGCCCGCCTCGGGGTCAAACTGGCGCTCGGCGACCGAGAAGGACTCCTCGCCGACCGTCACCCAGTTGTAGAAGTTGGTCCCGGCGTTCTCGGCCCGCCCGCGGCTGGACGTCGCCGTGCCGGCACTCGCGATGACGATCCGGTGGCCCGGGTCACTGGCCGACCGCGGGGCGACCTCGATGCTCTCGACGTGACTCCGGTGGAGGTGCCCGCACAGGACGAGGTCCACACGTGCACGGTGCGCGACGGCGAGCGCGCGCCGGGCCCCGCGCGCGACATCGTGGTCGCCGAGCGCGGCCAGGCGCACGAGGTGGTGGTGCACGACGAGGATCCGGAACGTGTCGGGCGCCGCCGCGGCGAAGCGGCGCTCCATCGCTGCGAGCGCCTCGGGCCGGATGCGGCCGCCCTTGACCGTCAGCCCGTGTGCCGAGTTGATCCCGACGACCAGGACGCCCCCGCTCTCGACGGCGGGGACCCGGACGGGCGTAATCGTCTGCCGGAAGCGCGTCGTCGAGCGCCACACGCGGTCGAGCGGGTTGTGCCACCATGCGCGCACGTCGTGGTTGCCGGGCACGACGACCACGGGTGGCCGGAACGAGTCGAGCATCGCCCGGGCGTCGGCGAACTCTCGGCGTCGCGCGCGCTGGGTGAGGTCGCCCGAGACGGCGACGACGCCGACATCGGCCGCGTTTACCTCGTCCACGAGCGCCGCGACGATGCCCGGATGGGCAATCTTGCCGAAGTGGATGTCCGAGAGGTGCGCGACCGTGAACAGGGGACGGGAGTCGGGGTCCATCGGGACGAGAGGGGCGAGACGACGGTCCGCGAGACCGGTACCGGGGCGGTCAGAGAAGCATCCGCATCGGCTCTTCGAGCAGCCCCTTCACGTCGGCAAGAAACGCTGCGCCCGTCGCGCCGTCGACGACGCGGTGGTCGCAGGAGAGCGTGAGCGTCATCCGCTGCCCTGGCACGACGGCGCCGTCTTTCACGACCGGCACGTCGCGCGTGGCGCCGATGGCGAGGATGCACGCATTCGGCGGGTTGATGATCGCCGTGAACTCCGAGATGCCGAACATGCCGAGGTTGGACGTCGTGAACGTCGAGCCGGCGTACTCGGACGGGTCCAGCGTGCCCGCGCGGGCCCGCGTCGCGAGGTCGCGCGTCTCGGCCGCGATCTGCGCGAGGCCCTTGGTGTTCGCGTCGCGGACGACCGGCGTGAGGAGCCCTTCGGGCATCGCGACCGCGATGGCGACGTGCGCCGCCGCGTGCTGCCGGATCACGCCCTCGTCTTCGAGGTAGCTCGCGTTCACGTAGGGGTGGCGCACGAGGGCCGCAGCGCATGCCTTCGTGACGAGGTCGTTGACGGACACCTTGCCGAGCGACTGCGCCGCGGCGTGCGCGTTGAGGTCTGCCCGGAGGGCCGCGGCGCGCGCCATGTCGACCTCGACGGTGAGGTAGAAGTGCGGGGCGGTGAACTTGGACTGGGCGAGGCGCCGGGCGATGGTCTTGCGCATCTGCGTGATGCGGACGTCTGTTCCGGCGGACGCAGCAGGCACAGGTGCCGTGGGCGCGGCCTGGGTGGGCGCCGCCGGAGCCGGAGCGGCGGCCGGCGCTGCGGGAGCCGCCGGAGCGGCCGCCCCGCCGAGGGCCGCCTCGACGTCGCGCTTGACGACGCGCCCCTCGGGGCCCGTCCCGACGACCGTCGCGAGGTCGAGCCCACCGTCCTGCGCCATGCGCCGCGCGAGCGGCGACGCCTTCACACGCCCGCCGTCGTCTGCCGCGGCGTGCGCCGGTCCGGTGGTCTGTGCCGCGGCAGCCTGCGCCTCTGCCGCGGCTGGTGCGGCGACCGGCGCCGTCGCGCCGCCGTAGCCCGCGGGCACGCCCGGCGTCTCGGCGGGCGTCGCCGGTGGGGCGGTCGTGGCGGCAGGCGCTGCTGCGGCAGGCGCTGCAGTGGCCGGTTCCGGCGCGGCCGTGGCGGCCCCGTCACCGCCGTACTGCGCCAGCACGGCGTCTGCACTCTCTCCCGCGCTGCCCAGCACCGCGATCAGCGCCCCGATCGGGACGGCGGCACCCTCGGCGACAACCCGCTTCAGAAGCACGCCGTCGTCGTAGACCTCCAGGTCCATCGTCGCCTTGTCGGTCTCGACCTGCGCGATCACGTCGCCGGCGGAGACGGCCTGGCCTTCGTCGGCGAGCCACGCGACGAGGACGCCCTCCTCCATCGTGTCGCTCATCTTGGGCATTTCAACGGCGATGGCCATAGTCGGGGTTCGGAAATCGGGGATGGGGAGTCGGGCAGGGAGCGGGTCGGAGACGGCAGGCCTTCCCCGACCCCTGTTCCGTAAGCCCTCTTACATGTACAGCGTCCGCCGGACGGCCGCGACGGTGTCGGCGACGGACGGCATCCAGGCCTCGATGAGGTTTTTGGCGTACGGGGCCGGGACGTCCTTGGCCGTCACGCGCTCGACGGGCGCGTCGAGGTGGCCGAAGCAGGCGCGCTGGATCTGGAACCCGACCTCGGCCGCGATGCCGCCGAAGGGCTGGCACTCGTCCACGATGACGAGGCGGTTCGTCTTTTTGACCGAGTCCGCAACCGCGTCGATATCGTATGGCCGGATCGTGCGCGGGTCGATGACCGTCGCCTCGATGCCCTGCTTGGCGAGTTCCTCGGCCGCCTCCATCGCGACCCAGTACATCTTCGAGTGGGCGACGAGCGTCACGTCGTCCCCTTCGCGGGCGATGCGCGCCTTGCCGATGGGCAGCACGTAGTCCTCGGCGTCCGAGACCTCGCCCTTGAGCCCGAACATCAGTTCGGACTCCAGGAACAGGACCGGGTCGTCGTCGCGGATGGCCGCTTTGAGCAGGCCCTTCGCGTCGTCGGGGTTGCTGGGGGCGACGATCTTGAGGCCGGGGATGTTCGAGTACAGCGCCTCGACCGAGTTCGAGTGTGTCGCCCCGAGCTGGCCCGCCGCGCCGTTGCCGCCGCGGAACACGATCGGGACTTTGAGTTGGCCGCCCGACATCGAGCGGATCTTGGCCGCGTTCGACACGATCTGGTCGAAGGCGACGAACGTGAAGTTCCACGTCATGAACTCGACGATCGGGCGGAGCCCCATGATCGCCGCGCCGATGCCGAGGCCTGAGAAGCCGTTCTCGGAGATCGGCGTGTCGATGATCCGCTTCGGCCCGAACTGGGCGAGCATGCCCTGCGAGACCTTGTAGGCCCCGTCGTACTCGGCGACCTCCTCGCCCATCAGGAACACGTTCTCGTCGCGGACCATCTCCTCGGTCATCGCGTCGCGGAGCGCCTCGCGGAATTGCAGTTCAGCCATAATGGGTGGCAAGTGGGGAAGTGCCAGGTGTCAGGCGGGAAGCACATGCCACCTGCTCACCTGCCGCTCACACCGTATAAGGAACGTCGTTAGTCGCGTACACATCCTCGTACATCGAGGCGAGCGGCGGCTCGGGGCTCGCGTCGGCGAACTCGACCGCCCGGTTGACCTCGGCCTTGACCTCGTCGTCGAGCGCGTCGAGGGCCTCGATCGTGGCGAGGCCGTGCTCGACGAGGTACTGCTTCACGCGGACGATCGGGTCCTCGTCCTTCTTGGCCTCCAACTCCTCCTTCGTGCGGTACTTCTGCGGGTCCGACATCGAGTGGCCGCGGTAGCGGTACGTCTGGACCTCGACGAAGAACGGCTTGCCGCCCTGGTCGCCCTCGGCGCGCGCCTCGTCGGCGATGGTCTTGAAGGCGTGGTAGACCTCGAAGAGGTCCATGCCGTCGACCACGACGCTCGTCATGCCGTACGGGTAGCCCGACTTCGAGAGGTCCGCGTCGCCGCGGCTCCGCTCGACCGACGTGCCCATCGCGTAGGCGTTGTTCTCGACGACGAGGAGAACGGGAATGTCGTAGAGGGCGGCGAGGTTGGCGGCCTCGTGGAACGCGCCCTGGTTGATCGCGCCGTCGCCGAAGAAGGCCATCGCGACGCCGCCGGTCCCCTTGTACTTGCACGCGAAGCCCATCCCGACGCCGACGGGGATCTGGCCGCCGACGATGCCGTGGCCGCCGTAGAAGTGGTGCTCGGCGTCGAAAAAGTGCATCGAGCCGCCCTTGCCGCGGCTGGACCCGCCCTCGCGGCCGAACAGCTCGGCCATTCCAGCATCCGGCGACATCCCGCGGGCGAGTGCGAGGCCGTGGTCGCGGTACGCCGTGATGATCGGGTCGTCGGGGCGCGTGCCCCAGACGGCGCCCGTCGAGACGGCCTCCTGGCCGATGTAGAGGTGCAGGAAGCCCGCGATCTTCTGCCGGCCGTACATCTGCGCGGCCCGCTCCTCGAAGCGCCGCTGCAGGAGCATGTTGCGGTACATCGCGACGACCGTCTCTCCGCTCAGGCCGAGGCTCTCGTGCGTGTGGCCCGAGTCGCGGAAGACGCGGATGTCAGGCATCGTGGGCGACGGGGCGACGGGCCGCGCGTCGGGCGCTTCGATGGTTTCATCCGGCGCGTCGACGCGCTCGGCGCGTTCGTCGGGCGGGGCGGGCGTCTGCCCGGGGGCGTGCGCGAGCGCGTCCTCATTCGAGGAGCCGTCGCCCGAGGCGGCGGCCTTCGGGGCGTGGGACGAGGCAGACTTGGACGGAGTGGCCACGGGCGGGATCGGCTGGGGGCAGGCACAAAATAGCGCCCCGGCCGACCGCCCCGGCCGTCCTCTGCTGCCCGACCGCACGCGCCCCGCCTCAGGCCTACGCCGGTGCAGTGCCGGGGCGCCGCGCCGGGCCTGTGCGTCCTCGATGCTCGCGGCGGGTCGGCCCGATTCGTCATTGGCCGGCAGTGGCGAGCCGGCGTATTCTCAGCGCCCCGCCCCGCCCTCGTGACTGCGCCCTCCGCCGCCCCCGCCGCCCCTTCCGGCGCGGCCTTTCTCGACGCTCCCGACCCCACGGCCGGCCTCGGCGCCGTCGTCGTCGTGCCGACCTACAACGAAGCCGCGACGGCTGCCGCAATCGTGCGCCGCGTGCTCAGCCTGCCCGGCGACTTCGCCGTCCTCGTCGTCGACGACGGCTCGCCGGATGGCACGGCCGCCATCGTCGACGCGCTGCGGCGCGAGTTCCCGCGCCGCGTGGGCCTGCTGCAACGGCCGGGCAAGCTCGGCCTCGGCACGGCCTACCTCGCCGGCTTCCGCGTCGCCCTCGACGCGGGCTTCCGCTACGTCTGCGAGATGGACGCGGACTTCTCGCACAACCCCGACGACCTCGTGCACCTCGTCGACGCCTGCCGGCCGCTCGCCGAGGGCGGCGGCGCCGGCGTCGCCATCGGCAGCCGCTACGTGGGCGGGCTGCGCGTGCTCAACTGGCCGCTCTCGCGCCTCGTCCTCTCGTACAGCGCCGGCATGTACACGCGCGCCATCACGCGCCTCCCCGTTCGCGACGTCACGGCGGGCTTCAAGTGCTTCCGCCGCGAGACGCTCGAAGCCCTCGACTTCGCGCGCGTCCGCTCGAACGGGTACTCGTTCCAGATCGAGATGAACTACCGCGCGTGGAAGAAGGGCTTCCGCCTCGTCGAGGTCCCGATCGTGTTCACGGAGCGGACCGAGGGCCAGAGCAAGATGAGCGAGGGCATCGTCCGCGAGGCGGCCCTCAAGGTGTGGCAGTTCCGCCTGCTCTCGCTCGTCGGGAGGCTCTGACGGGCGTCCGGGACGGCGCAGACGCCGGGGCCGCTGCGGCGCTAGCTTGCGCGCCCTTTCCACCCGACCCCGCGCCGATGCCCGCCCCGATCACGATGACCCCGGACGGCCTTTCCGTCCCCGACCAGCCGATCATTCCGTTCATCGAAGGCGACGGTATCGGCCCCGACATCTGGGCCGCCGCGAGCCGCGTCCTCGACGCCGCCGTCGACAAGGCGTACTCCGGTGCGAAGCAGATCGAGTGGCGCGAGGTCCTCGCCGGACAGAAGGCCTTCGACCAGACCGGAAGCTGGCTGCCCGACGAGACGCTCGACGTCATCCGCGAGCACCTCGTCGCGATCAAGGGCCCGCTCACGACGCCCGTCGGCGGCGGCATCCGCTCGCTCAACGTCGCGCTGCGCCAGATTCTGGACCTCTACGTCTGCCTCCGGCCGGTCCGCTACTTCGAAGGTGTGCCCTCGCCCGTGAAGCACCCCGAGGCCGTCGACGTGGTCATCTTCCGCGAGAACACCGAGGACATCTACGCCGGGATCGAGTTCGAGGCGGGCACCGAGGACGCCGCGACGTTCCGGCGGCTGCTCGAAGAGACCTTCCCCCAGCGGTTCAAGAACGTTCGCTTCCCGGACTCGTCGGGCTTCGGCATCAAGCCCGTCTCACAGGAGGGCACCGAGCGGCTCGTCCGCGCGGCGATGGAGTTTGCCGTCCGCGAGGGCCGCGAGTCCGTCACGCTCGTGCACAAGGGCAACATCATGAAGTTCACCGAGGGCGCCTTCCGGGACTGGGGCTACACGGTTGCCAAGGAGCAGTTCGGGGCCGTCGAGATCGACGGCGGGCCGTGGTGCCGCATCCCCGACGGCCAGCCCGGCGCGGGCATCACGATCAAGGACGCCATCGCGGACATCACGCTCCAGCAGATTCTCACGCGCCCCGAGGACTTCGACGTCGTCGCGACGCTGAACCTCAACGGCGACTACCTCTCGGACGCGCTCGCGGCGCAGGTCGGTGGCATCGGCATCGCGCCGGGCGCCAACATCAACTACAGCACCGGCGCGGCCGTCTTCGAGGCGACGCATGGGACGGCGCCGAAGTACGCCGGCCAGGACAAGGTCAACCCGTCGTCGGTGATCCTCTCGGGCGAGATGATGCTCCGGTACATGGGCTGGACCGAGGCGGCCGACCTCATCATGGCCTCGATGGAGACCACGATCACGCAGAAGCGCGTCACCTACGACTTCGAGCGCCTCATGGAGGGTGCAACGCTTGTCTCGTGCTCCGGCTTCGCGGACGCCCTCATCGAGAACATGGCCGCGTGATCCTAGCGTAGCCTCGTCGGCCTCGCGGACGGCTGTCACATCCGGAAGAGTTGGCGGGTGGTGGTCGGTTCGCGTTCAGGCTGTTCGTGCTGAAGGGCCTGAACACGGTAACGGCGCGCCGAGGTTTGAACCGCGGTCGCCGTCCCCACCTGAAAGGGCCGGGACCTTCCGGAAAATTCGGGCGTCGCAGGGCGCTCACCCATCCACCCCCGTATCCCCATGCGCGCATTCATTCTTGCCTTCGCCCTCGGCCTCTCCCTCACTGCCTGCGCGGACTCCGCCGAGCAGAACGCCATCGACGAAGGCGCCCCGGCCGGCGACCAGGAAGACGTCATCGGCGACGATGAGGTTATCGACGAGGCCGGCGAGCCCGAAGGAAACATGATGGACGGCGGCACGATGACCGACTCGTCCACGGTGCAAGGCCCGTTGGAGAGCGAGATGACGAACGACACGGCTAGGGTCGTCGAGGCCGAGTAGCCCGACCTGCGTGTCAGACCCCGCGCCCCGGCCGACCCGTTCGGCCGGGGCGCTCCCGTTTCCGGCCCCTGCCTTTTCGAGATGTCATCCCGGCTCGGGGGCCGTGCCGAGGCGATCACGCCTAAGAAGCACCTCAACCTGTGGCCGCGCGTGGACGCCTGGACCTCGTGCGGGTGGCCAACCCGGCCCTCTACGACGAGTGGTCGCCCGGTACGTGCCCGTGGTGAGGGGCCGGCGCAGTCGTTTCTTACCGGCACGCCAGCACACCCTGCCCGCCCCGCCTGATGACTGCATTCGTCGCTCGCCCCGCCCTGATGGTGCCCCGAATGGGCGGTCACCGGGCGCGCGCGGCGCTGCTGTTCGTCGCCGCAGCCGTCGCGCTCACGGCGTGCAAGCCCGCCGTTCACCTTGCCCGAACTGCCCTCCACGACCACGATACGCGCACGGCCACGCCGCCCGGCTTCGCCGACGACCTCAGCCGTCTCAACCGCACAGCTGTCGCCGAGACGTGGCACGTGCCCGCAGATGCGGTCGAGGCCGAGCGGCAACTCGTCGCGCTCGTCGCGCGGGCGCGGGCAGAGCGGCTGCCGGTCTCCATCGCCGGGGCGCGCCACTCGATGGGCGCGCACACGATCGCCGCTGGCGGGCTCGTCGTGGACATGCTTCCGTTCCGCGCGATGTCGCTCGACGAGACCGTGCTCACGGTCGGCGCGGGCGCGCTCTGGGCCGACGTCGTGCCGTTTCTGGACGCCCGCGGGAGGTCCATCGCCGTGATGCAGTCCGACGCGTCGTTCTCAGTTGGGGGATCGCTGAGCACGAACGTCCACGGGTGGCCGGTCGGGCGGCCGCCGATGGCATCGACCGTGCGCGCGTTCCGCCTCGTCACGGCGGCAGGCCGCGTCGTTCGGTGCTCGCGGGAGGAGAACGCCGACCTGTTCGCGCTTGCGCTCGGCGGCTACGGCCTTTTCGGCATCATCCTCGACGCCGAGCTGGAGACGGTCC
Source organism: Rubricoccaceae bacterium (assembly GCA_036399715.1). Classification (GTDB taxonomy): domain Bacteria; phylum Bacteroidota; class Rhodothermia; order Rhodothermales; family Rubricoccaceae; genus DASVSE01. The sequence goes on along the minus strand of DASWMO010000251.1, from coordinate 6,825 downwards.
CCAACCGCTGGCTCCGCGCGACGCGCGTCGCGACGCCCGCCGCGGGCCTCTCGGGCCTCTTCGAGGCGACCGTCCGCTCGGACTCGACCGTCGAGATGGCCTACGGGCGGATTAGCGTCGCGCCGGGCCGCTTCTTGCAAGACGCCGTGCTGACGGTCTTCCGTCGCGCGGCGCCCTCGAACCTGCCGACGGGCTCACCGCCGCCTGCGGTGTCCCGGCCGTCGCGGCTGCTGCCGCTCGCCCGCGCCGTCTTCCGCGGGCAGGTCGGCAGCGCCTACGGCAAGACGCTCCGGTGGGACGCCGAGCGCCGGCTCGCCTCGGCCGTCACGCCCGAGTTCGTCACGCGCAACACGCTCCTCAGCGGCGACACACGCCTCTACACGAGCCGCGACGACGCCCGGACCGACATCCTGCACGAGTACTTCCTGCCGCCGGACCGCCTCACGGCGTGGCTGGACCGCGTGCGGCCGCTCCTCGTCGCCTCGGGCATGGACCTGCTCAACGTCACCGTGCGCGACGTGCGGGCCGACCGCGAGACCGTCCTGCGCTACGCGCCCGAGGACCGCCTCGGCGTCGTGATGTTCTTCTCGCAGGAGCGGACGCCCGCCGCCGAGGCACGCATGGCGATGCTCACACGCGCGCTCGTCGATGCCGCGCTCGACGCCGGTGGGACGTATTACCTGCCGTACCGCGCCCACGCGACGCGCGCGCAGTTCGCCCGCGCGTACCCGATGGCGCCGGCCTTCTTCGCGGCCAAGGCACGCGCCGACCCCGACACGCTGTTCCGCAACGGATTCTACTCCGCCTACGGGCCCGTCCCATGAAAGCCCTCATCGCCGTCCCCGTCCTGCTCGTCGCCACGCTCGGCGGCGCGTGGGGATTCCTCCGCGCGAGCCTCCCGCAGCTCGACGGCGACGCGCCGCTCGCGGGCCTCGGCGTGCCCGTCTCGGTCGACCGCGACTCGCTCGGCGTCGTCCGGATCACGGCCGCGACGCGTGTCGACGCGTCGCGGGCGCTGGGCTTCGTCCACGCGCAGGAGCGGTTTTTCCAGATGGACCTGCTCCGGCGGGCCGGCGCAGGCGAGCTCTCCGCCCTGCTCGGCGCACGGACGCTCGACGCCGACCGGGCCCTGCGTCCGCACCGCTTCCGCGTCCGCGCCCGGGAGGCCGTCGCCCGGCTCCCCGCCGAGGACCGGGCGATTCTCGACGCGTACGTCGCAGGCGTCAACGCCGGGCTGACCGCCCTCGCCGCCCGGCCGTTCGAGTACGCCGCCCTCCGGCAGGCGCCGGCCCCGTGGCGGGACGAGGACACGATCCTCGTCGGCTACGCCATGTTTCTGGACCTGCAGCGCGGCGGGCTCGACGAGGAGATGGAGACGCGCGCCGAGCGGACGGCCCTCCCCCCCGCCCTCGCGCGCTTTCTCGACCCGCCCGGCGACGCCTACGACGCGGCCCTCGACGGCGACGTGTTCACGCCGCCCGGCATCCCGCCCCCCGACTCGCTCGCCGGCTACCGGCCCGGACGCCTAGACGGCGCCGACACCGAGCCCGACGAGGCTGCGGCGGGCTCCAACAACTGGGTCGTGGCAGGCAGCCGCACGGCGACGGGCGCCGCGATGGTCGCCAACGACATGCACCTCGGCATCCGGCTGCCGCACATCTGGTTCCGCGCCCAGATCGACACGCCGGGCCACTCGGTTGGCGGCGTCACGCTGCCCGGCACACCGACGGTCATCGCGGGCTCGAACGGCCACGTCGCGTGGGGCCTGACGAACTCCTACGGCGACTTCGCCGACCTCGTCCAGATCGTCCCGGCCGGCGACGGCTTCGCGCAGACCGCGACGGGCACGGCCCCCATCCAGACCATCCGCGACACGATCCGCGTCGCCCACGGCGAGGATGTGCCGGTCCGGATCAAGGAGAGCCCGTGGGGCCCGATTCTCTATGGCGACGAAGCCGGCCGCGAGTACGCCCTCCAGTGGACCGCGTACCGCCCGGAGGCGGTCGACCTCGGCCTGCTCGCAATGGAGCGGGCGACGACGCTGGACGAGGCGCTGGGCGTCGCCAACCGCGCCGGCATCCCCGCCCAGAACCTCGTCGCGGGCGACCGTGCGGGGCACATCGGGTGGACCATCGGCGGCCGGATCCCGAACCGCGTCGGCCGCGACGGCCAGACGCCCGTGCTCTCGACGGACCCGAACGCGCGGTGGGACGGCTTCCGCGACCCGGCTGCGACGCCGCGCGTCGTGGACCCCGCCGATGGGCAGTTGTGGAGCGCCAACAACCGCGTCGCGTCGGGCGAGGCTCTCGCGCTCATCGGCCTCGGGCCCTACGACAACGGCGCGAGGGCAGGCGTCATCCGCGACGACCTCCGCCGCCTGACAAGCCCGATCACCGAGGCGGACCTGCTCGCGGTCCAGCTCGACGACCGGGGCGCGTACTACGCCCGCTGGCAGCGCCTGCTGCTCCAGACGCTCGACGCCGACGCGCTCCGCGGGCGGCCGGACCGCGCCGCGCTCCGCGCGCGCGTCGAGGCGTGGGGCGGGCGCGCCTCGGTCGAGTCGGTCGGCTACGGGCCCGTCCGCGCCTTCCACGAGACGCTCGACGACGGCCTGACGACCGCCCTACTGGCACCTGTCCGCGCCGTCTTCCGCGAGTCCGACGACCTGCGCGAGGCGGCCCTGTGGCAGCTCACGACCGAACGGCCCGCGCACCTGCTCCCGGCCGGTGCGGGCTCGTGGCGGTCGGTCCTCCTCGCCGCAGCCGACTCGGCGATGCGGGAGCCGCCGACATGGGGCGAGCACAACACGGCCAACATCGCGCACCCGCTCGCCGCCGCGATCCCGCTCTTTGGCGACCGCCTGCGGATGCCGCCCGACCCGCTCGCGGGCGACGACCGGATGCCACGCGTGCAGCGGCCGGACTTTGGCGCCTCCGAGCGAATGGTCGTCTCGCCGGGCCATGAGGCCACGGGCATCCTGCACATGCCGGGCGGGCAGGCCGGGCATCCGCTCTCGCCGTACTGGGGCGCGGGCCACGACGCATGGGTGACGGGCCGCGCGCTCCCGTTCCTCCCCGGACGGGCGCGGTGGACGCTCCGGCTCGTCCCGGCCTGACGCGGATCGCAGTCGAACACGCGGCGCCGTTCACGTCCCGCTCCGGGACCGCCTCGCCGCCGCCGTCGTACGTTCGCTTTCCCCTAGCCGTCGCCTCCGTGTCCCGACCCGACCCGTCCCCCCGCGGCCTGCAGTCGTTCCAGACCCAGGCCGAGGAAATCGTCAACCGGTCGCCGCGCCTGCGGGCGCTCGCGCGGCGCGCGCAGAGCCGGATGCGCGCCCCCAACAGCCGCCTCGGCTCGCTTCGGACCGACCTGCCAGTCCTGATCCGCCTCGTGAAGGCCTACGCCCGCGGCGACTACCGCCGGCTGCCGTGGAAGTCTATCGTCCTCGCGACGACGGCGCTGCTGTACTTCGTGACGCCGTTCGACATCATCCCGGACTTTATCGTCGGCACGGGCTTCCTTGACGATGCCGTCGTGGTCGCGTACGTCCTCAAAGCCGTCCGCGACGACCTGGGGCGCTTCGAGGAGTGGGAGGCCATCAACGCCCTCGCGGACCCCGACGCACTGAACCCGCCGTACTGAGCCAGACCCGAGTAGCCACGCCGTCTGTCCTCCTTTTCTGTCCCGATCCAGCCCGTCCCATGCGCCGCCTCGCCGTTGCCGCCGCCTTTTTTGCCGTCCCTGCCGTCGCCCAGCCGGCAGCGGCGGCGCCCGAGCCCGTCGACACGGCGGCCGTCTCGTTCATCCGCGCCGAGGCGATCACCCGCGGGCGCGTGATGGAGCACGCGCTGTGGATGACGGACATCGCCGGGGCGCGGCTGACGGGCGGGCCCGAGCTCGACGCGGCCCAGCGGTGGGCCGTCGGGCAGTTTCAGGGGTGGGGCCTCACGGCCGCGTTGGAGCCGTGGGGCACGTTCGGCCGCGGCTGGCAGGTCAACCGCTTCTCGATGATGGCGCGCGTCGCCGGCGGCCCCGATGCCGGCGCGACGCGCGCGAGCGGGACGGGGCCAGTCGCCGGACAGGCGTTCGTCGTGCAGGGTGCGCCCAAGGCGTGGAGCCCGTCGACGGGCCGCGTCTCGGCCGACCTCGTCGTGATCGACCCGACGTCCGACGCCGACCTCGACCGCCTCGCGGGGACGCTGCGCGGCAAGATCGTCCTGCTCGGCGCGCCCGCCGAGGTCGACCTCGGGCTCGAAGCCATCGCCGAGCGCCGCGACGCCTCCGAGTTGCTCGGCCTCGCCAACGCGCCCGCCTCGGCGACGAGCGGCGCGCGGACGTACTCGCCCGAGACGATCGCCCGGGCACGCGCGACCCAGACGCGCCGCAACCGCCTCTTCGCCGAGGGGCCGGCGGCCGTCCTCGAACCGTCCGGCACGGGCGGGCACGGGGCGGTCCGCACGATGGCTGCCCAGATGGCCGCCGACCCCGAGACGGCGTTCATGACGCGCCCGCAGCCGTGGGCCGAGGGTGCCACGACGGTCCCGCAGATCGTCCTGCTGGACGAGCACGCCAACCGCCTGATGCGCCTCGCGGCCGCCGGCGAGCGCGTGACGCTGGACCTCGACCTCGACGTGGCGTTCCTGCCGGCGCGGCCCGAGAAGAACGTCATCGCCGAGATCGCCGGGACCGACCTCGCGGGCGAGGTCGTCATCCTCGGCGCGCACCAGGACTCGTGGCACTCGGGGACCGGCGCGACCGACAACGCGGCCGGATCCGCCGTCGTGATGGAGGCCGCGCGCGTGCTGAAGGCGTACTACGACGCCCGGGGGAGCGGCCCCCGGCGGACGATCCGCTTCGCGCTGTGGTCCGGCGAGGAGCAGGGCCTGTGGGGCTCGCGCGGCCACGTCGGCCAGCGGTACGCGACGCAGGCCGGGTACGGCGCCCCCGTCACCGCCATTACGCCCGCCCAGGCGACCGTCTCGGCATACTACAACCTCGACAACGGCTCGGGCCGCATCCGCGGGATCTACGCGCAGGGCAACACGGCCGCCGAGCCCGTCTTCGCGGCGTGGCTCGCAGCCTATGGCGACCCCGACGCGCGCACGACGACGCTCCAGAACACCGGCGGCACGGACCACCTCTCGTTCGACGCGGCTGGCATCCCGGGCTTCCAGTTCATTCAGGACCCGCTCGCGTACTTCGCCCAGACGTGGCACACGTCGATGGACGTCTACGACCACCTCGCGCCCGAGGACCTCGCGCAGGCAGCAGCCGTGATGGCGGTCTTCGCGCACCACACGGCCGAGCGGGACGCGCTGATGCCGCGCAAGCCGTTCACGGTCGCCACAGGCAACTGAGGCCACGCTCTGTGAAGGTCAGGTGTACGATTGAAGATCGAGGGCCGTTGAGAGTGGCACCGGACCGGGTGTGACGTTTCAACGGCGCACAGCGGCTCGGGTCTGTCACCCGCCCCCGCCTCGATGCGCGCCTTCCCTCTCCGAGCCCTCCTGCTCGTCCCGATCCTCACCGCGGCCATCGCGGCGCCCCGGCCCGCGGCCTCGCTCTCCGGGACCATCACGGATGCCGCGACCGGCGCGCCGATTGCTGCCGCGAACGTCACCGTGATCGGAACCGCCCTCGGCGCGCAGACCGATGCGGCCGGGCGCTTCGAGTTTGGCGACGTGCCCGCAGGAACCGTCGACGTCCGCGTGACGGCCGTCGGGTACACGGGCCGCGTCGAGCGGAGCGTCGTGCTCCGCGATGGCGCGGCGGCGCGGCTCGACGTGCGCCTCGCGGCGGGCGAGGTGGAGGTCGTCGTGGCCGACCGCGGCGCGGCACGTGGCACCGAGATCCGGATGCCTGGCCCGGTGCGGGCGGCAGCCCCGAGCGCCTCGCCAATGCCGCCCCCGCCCCCGCCCTCGGCCGCGCCGATGGGACGCGCGGCCGACTCCGGCATAGCCGGGACGAGCGTCTCGGAGGCAGGCGGTGACGCCGTGATGCGTCGCCGCTCCGAAAGCGACGCGTCGGTCGAATCGGCAGACGTCGAGACGGACGACGGGGAGCGGTCCGCCACGCGGCCGCGCCGGATGCCGCCTCGGTCGCAGACGCGTGCCGGCGTCCTCACGGCCGGCGACATCGACGACGGCCTGAACTGGGACCGCTTTCTGAGCTACTCCGAGCGCGCCGTCCAGCGCGGGAGTTCCCTGCGCGACCTCCGCCTCGACGACCGCCTCACGCTCCGCATCCTCGACCTCGACGGCCGCCCCGTCGCTGGCGCGCGCGTCCGCATCGACGCCGAGGGCGGCCGTGGCGGCGGACTCACGACCGAGGCCGGGACTGACGGGCGCCTCGCGCTCTTCCCGCGCTACGATTTCGGGACCGGGACGGAACGCCTCCAGCTGACGGTCACGGCCCCCGGCGGGCGCGGCGACGCGCGGACGGAGACCGTCGACGTGCGTCGCCTCCGCGGCGACGCCCAGCGCACGATCCGCCTCCGCACGCGCGCCCAGCGCCCGCAGGCCCTCGACCTCGCCGTCGTCCTCGACGTAACAGGCTCGATGGGCGACGAGCACCGCTACCTCACCGACGAGTTCGAGAACATCGTCGCGCAGGCCCGCCGCCGCTACCCCGACGCCGACCTGCGCTTCGCGCTCGTCGCCTACCGCGACCACGGCGACGAGTTCGTCGTGCGACGCTGGGACTTTACGCGCTCCGAGCGCACCATGCGCGACCGCCTCGCGCAGCTTTCGGCCGGCGGCGGCGGCGACACGCCCGAGGCGATGGACGAGGCCCTCGACGCGCTCCTGGACCTCGACTGGCGGACCG
>DASWMO010000250.1:0-20532 GCA_036399715.1 Rubricoccaceae bacterium | reverse complement strand
GCTGGAGTAGATGTGACGACAGCCAATGTCACGTCGTCATCAGCTTCTTCATACCTCAGCACGGGATTTCTCTTCCCTGTCGACAACCCTACTACCAGCAGCTCAGACGGTAACTGGGGCGCGTGTGGGACTGCTGGCGGCTACATCGCGGGGAAAAAGCATCTTGGCACGGACATCAACTCTCGGTTTCTGTCTTCCCCTAAGTGGAAGCCAGTATACGCGGTTGCAGCAGGCACGATCATTGACAGCAACAGCAGTGCAGATTCGTGGGGGGCGGGCAACGTCGCAATTGCAATTCGGCACACGAGCTGGACTTCCACCCCAGTGACGCAGTCGAGCAACTTCGTGGCTATTTACGGCCACATTACCAGTCGGAACGGATTTACGGTTCGCACAACAGGAACTGTCACCGCTGGTCAGTTACTAGGCTATATCGGGGAGTATGGGGATGGTCCGCATCTTCACTTCGGGGTGTACCCGGGCAGCAGTGCGCCGCCTATGACCTCCACGATAGGGTGGGGGCGGATGTCCGTTTCAACTTGTCCCACAAGCGCAGCCGGTGGATTTGTCGCGCCGATCTCGTACTTGAACAGTCGCTCACCCCAAGTGTCCGCCCCCTCAAGCATAACGGCGAGTGACGGGACGTCGACCGCGCATGTTCTAGTTTCGTGGCCACTAGTCTCTGGTGCCACGCGGTACAAGGTCTTTCGGTCGCGGTCACGCACGGGTACGTACGACTTTGTCGGCAATGCGGACGCAGCGTCTTACCGTGACACAAGTGCGTCGCGAGGCGTCACGTACTACTACCGCGTTTCGTCGTCCAACCCGGGAGGTACAAGCGCACAGAGCACCGCTGTAGATGCCGGCAACCGGCGCTGACCTGTAGACGCGGCGGCCGCCCAACCCACCACGGAAGGACGGCCGCCGCCTCGATGTACGCGGGCCGTGCGGATGTGACATCCGCCAAGCGCCCCGCACGGTGAGCAAGACTCGGACATGGGCGCCGGTCTAACCCTCGGCGCGAAAAGAATCGAGAGCTCGCGCGGCCGCCGTCCCCAAGGCACCGCTTTGGGCCGCTGCGCCGTCACGGCGCCGTTGCACTCTGACATCGTAACCGCCCAATTACGCGTCGCTCTCCGCGGCGCCTTAACATTTCGCACTGCCCACGCGGGCCGGCACCTGGTCGAGCGGACGCGCTCACGCCGAGCCACGCGGGCCCCTCGCGGATGGGACATCCGCTCTCTCTCACGGGAGACGACGGCGCCTCCCGGCATCCTCCGGTCCCATGACCACTCGTTTTCTCCGGGCCATCGGCACCCTCGCCGTCGCCCTCGTCGTCCTCGCCGGCTGTGACTCTGTCACCGATTCCGTCGAGGCCGGCGGCCTCGCCACGACGGCCAACGCGACCATCTCGGGCCCCGATGCGCTCGGGTTCGGCTGCATCGGCACGTACTACATCGACGAGGTCGCAACGGCGTGGTCCGAGTCGAGCCCGTACTTCTCCATCGTCAGTTCGAACTCGTCCTCGGTGACGATCCAGGCCGGGGGCACGAATGGCTCCGGGATGGTCTCCGTGAGCTACGTCGGCGGCCCCAACCCGCCTGGTGCGTTTAAGGTCATCGTGTCGCCGACACCCGACGCATGCGAGGCGTAGTACGCCCCCGCTAGCGCGGACAGCCGCCGCCGGTCACCTTTGCGGATGCCTCGTCCGCAGGGTGGCCGGCGGCACTTTGTTGCGGTCGAGGTTACATCCGCCCGCCTCGCGAGTCTCTGAGGGCACACGCCGAGGCGCACGCCTCCCGCCGATGGACTGGACTCCCGCCCACGCCCGCCGCGTCCTCGCCGAGATCTTCCTCGCCCCCGAACCTACGGACGTCGAGGCGCACGATGCTTGGATGGCCGAGGCCAACGCGGCCGAGCTTGTCGCGCGGATCGTCTCGGATGGAGCCGGCGAACTCGACTCCCCAGACGACGCCGCGCTCGTGCGCCGGTCTGGCGGCCAGTCCCCGTACCTTCCGGCATGAAGACGCCCGCCCCTCCCTCAGCATCCTGCGGCACCGCGACGCCCCTCAGCACGGCGTCGCCGGAGACGCGCGAGTCCATGCTCGACGCCGTGCGCGAGGCGAACGGCCGGCGTGCGCTACGGCCCGCTGAGACCGTCGACGCGGCCGCGCTCGACGTCGAGGCGTTCCTCGTCGTGCCCGCTTGGAGCGACGGCGAGACGGCGGCGAGCGTCGCGGCGGGCGTGCTCCGGGAGGCGTATGGGCTCGACGCGTCGGCGCACCCGTTCGCGTGGATGCTCTACACCGAGGGCGCGCGGCGTCTCGGCTTCCCCGGTCCCGTGCCCGTGCCGGCGTGGAGCGAAACCGGCGGATCGGCACAGGCATAGCAGACCCGGCCGTCTTGCCCCTCGAACGGTGGGTCGGTTGTACCGGGAGCCCCGTCGCCTTGCAGGGTGGCGGGGCTTCTCTATGCGCTCCCGCCCGGCCCTTCTGGCTGCGTCGCCGAGGTCGCGAGTCCGTCGGCGAGCTGGCTGAGCAGAATGCAGACAGCCCCGCTCGGCTTCCGCTTGCCGCTCTCTAGGTCGCCGACGCTCTGGGGGCGCGTGTAGCCGAGCAGCGGAGCCAGATCGGTCTGGCTGAGCCGTAGGTCTGCGCGGAGGCGCGTGATCGCTTCGGGTGTCCAGTCCATCGGAGGCGGGGTGAGAGTCGTGGAGATGGAAGAACGCAACGGGACACGGTTCTGATTGTGAAGAATACCGCTCAGCGTTGATTTAGTAACGCTGAGCGTTGGCAAGACCAACGCTCAGCGTTACTTTCATTCCATCGGGTCGCACAGAAGGCGCTGCAACGCCTCCCGCGGCTCACTCACTCCACCGGCCCACGGGCCAACCCGGTACACCGTCATGTTCGAGACCACGATGACCCTCTCCACCGTCTACGGCGACCTGCTCGTCACCGCCGAAGTCGAGCGCGGCCGCTACACCATCGGCCGCGTCACCCGCACCGACGGCTCGCCCGTCGACGTGACGCTCGACGTGCTCGAAGAGATCGAGACGAGCATCGGCTTCGACGCGCAGTGCAGCCGCTTCGACGCGCTGTTCTTCGCGTGCGACACGCCCGAACTGCTCCGCTACCACGCCTGACCCTCGCACCCGCCGCGCGGTGTCGCCCTCGGGCACCGCGCGCCACCCGGAACGACCATGCGTGACTCCTTCGTCGGCACCCGCAACGGCTTCGGCGCCTGCCCCCACGGCGAGCCCACGGGCGACGAGACCCCGCTCTACCTCGACGCCGACGAGGGCGACGACCGGATCCCCTGCCAGACGTGTGACAGCCTGAGCCACGGCGGCGAGTGCGTCGCGTGCCGGATCGATCGGCTCCTCGGCCGCCTCCCCGCCCGCATCCTGCCGATGCCGCGCCCGGCACCGCTCCGCCGCGCCGCCTGACCACCCACCGCCCGGCCGGGACTTCACCGGCCGGGCACCCTCTCCCCGACCATGCTCCGCTCGCTCGACAACCCCGCCGACCTCACCCGGTACCTCCAACTCAAGGCCGACCGCCGCGCGCTCGACGCCGAAATCGCGGCGCTGGAGCCAGCGATCTACTCCGCGCTGCTCGACGAGGACGGCGCGACGGCCGACGCGCTCGGCTTCACGCTCGCTGTCCGCACCCGCCGGACGTGGGAGTACTCCCCGGCCATCGACGCGCTCTCGGACGAACTGAAGGCGCTCCGGCGCTACGAGGAAAAGGCCCGGATCGCACAGTGCATGAAGGCCGCCGGGTACGTCGTCGTGACGGTGGCCCGGCCGGTCGACGCTCTCACCGCTCCGCGCGTCGGCGCGTGAACGCACGCCGCCCGCTGCGTGGTCAAGACGCAGCGGGCGGCTCACTCCAACTCTCAGAACCCACCGATAATGGGACAGAATCAGAACGATCAGACCAACGGGAAAAAGCCCGAATGGGTTGCGGTCCCGATGGAATACGCGCCGGGGTACATCCCTCGGTTCAACATGGCCGACAAGACCACAGACGAATGCATCAAAGCAATCCAGGCCCTCTTGCCCGAGGATGACCCCAACACAAAGCTGCTCCGCTCCGCGCTCTCGCTGGCTGTGATTTCGATGGACCCCGGCGCGTCCCGCTATGCTCGGGAGGACCGCGCATGGGAGTTGTACCTCGCTGTGACTGGAACGCCGCAGTTCGGGACGCTCCTGCGAAACCTCTCCTTCCGTGGGCTGGAGTTCATGAAGCGGGGCGAACCGGCCAAGGAAAAGGTCTTCGTCAGGATTGAGCACAAGCACCGCCGGTTGCCTTGGCCGAAGCCCGGCCGGCGGGCGAAGTACGAGCCTCACGTATTCACGGATGCCGTCGAGAAGATCGTGAAGGTGGCGCGGGCAGAGAACGGGGCGGGCCTGCTGCTCAACTGAGGGACACGTCCCCTATCAATGAACACGCGCCCGCTCTGGCTTCGGTCGGGGCGGGCGACGTTCATTCAACCACCTCCGCCGCTCCCACTCCAATGCCCCGCAGAGACTACCGGCCCCCGCCGTCCCCCCCTCCCCCAATCCGCGTCGAGGTCGTCACCCTCACCGTCGAGGACCTCGAAGCCCGCCTTGAGGCCGCTACTGTCCGCGGGTATCACCGCGCCGCCGACGAGCGCGACCAGATCCTGCGCGACCTCGCCGCCCGTCTCGATGCGCCCGCGCTCAAGAAGATCCTCTCCACGAAAGAGGCCGGTGCTTTCGCGGGCGTTCAAGGTGGGACCGTGCTCAAGTGGATCTCTGAAGGGCTCCCCGGTGTGCGTCGGGGCCGTGGCTATCACATCCGCCGGGCTGATTTAGAGGAGTGGCTGGTTCGTCCCCGGTGACGGCGGCCTACGTTGCCCCCTTCCTAGATCGTCGCCTTGTTGATGCTCGAATCCTCCGCCCACACAGTCTTGATCGAGCTCGGGCTCCGACCCGACGCTGCGCGCGCCCTTCTCACCGCGCTCGGCGAGGTTGTTCGGGCAGAGGCCTACGCCGGTCGGATGCAAGAGCGCGAGTGGCTCACGGTCGCCGACGTTGCCAAGCGGATACGGTTCAGCGAGCACAAGGTCAACCAGCTCCGCCGCTCCGGGGTACTCCCGATGTTTCAGGCGCCAAACTCGAACGCGTGGCGAATTACCCCAGCCGCCTTCGACAAGTGGGAGGCACGCGTCTCGGCCGAGGGACTACCGATGGAGGCCCGATATCCGGCGCGACGAGCGCGATAGTTCAGGAGTAGGTCCCCGACCCCCGCCTCCCCCCACTGACCCTCCGGCCATGCCCTACCTCCCGAGTGCAGATGACATTCAGGACGCCGTCGACCGCGGCATCCGCACCGGCCTCCGGGCCGCCCTCGCCCCGCTCGCGGCCGAGGTCGACAGCATCCGCCGCCTCTCCCGCCCGGTCCTGACGGTGCAGGAGGTCGCCGACATGCTCGACTGCACGCCCGACCGGGTCAAACGCTTCCACGTCCGCAAGCAGGGCCTCCAAGCCTACAGGCCCGGCAAGAGCCCCGTCTTCCTCCCGGACGACGTCGAGGCTTACGTGCGCCGCTTCCCGGAGGGCGCCTGGGCGGGGAGGAGTCCGAGCAGGTAGTCCCGGACGGCATCCTGCCCGAGCGCCGCGACCGCTGCATCGAGCGCGTCCATGAGCGGGGCCTCTCGGTCGGCGATCTCCAAGGCGATGTCGATGAGCCGAGCCCAATCGGCCTCAGCGACGGGGCCGCCGGGGCCTGAAGTGGGGGGATCGTGACGCGACATCGGTCTCAGTGCGGAGCCGGCAGCATAGTCCACAAAGTCCAGTCGTCCACTGTCCATTCCGAGAGAGCGGGGTTTGCCTTGCCCCCATATCCGGCACCAGACCGAGCTCACCTAAGGTCTTTCAGAGTGGCAATCTCCAATTGCCCGAACAGGCCGTCTCTCCGCTTCACGCGCCTTACCACTTCTGCGAGGTGGGACTCCGTAATGACTGTGTCGACGTAAGGGAGCGCCGTGGAAATGAGGATGTCGAACACATCCGAGAGCATCGCCCGCCTCCGGTCGGCGTAGAACTTGTAGAAGACGACGTAGCTCATGGCCCTCACAGAGGGAAACCGATCCAAGTCGACCTCTCGGCCGGCGTCAAGCTCGCCCTGGACGAACTCGGGCACCTCATGGGAGAGATACTGAAGGGAAGCCATGTACACGAAGAATCTGGCCTCCTTGAGTGTGTACGCCTTCCCCTTCGGGGGGTAGTTCTTGACCAGCCCCAGCATCCCGTCGAGGATCTGTCGACGCCCCTGTTTCCAGTGAAGGTCGCGCTCAGCAACAATCGGGTCGTTGAAGACGGTCAGGACGGCGTCCTTGCGCGACACGCCTGGCGGCGCGCAAAGCCGATGGGGCGAGGAGCATCGGGTCGGGACGTAGGGAGGTCGCATAGAGCTCGACCTCCTCCTTGTACAGCTGGGTGTAGCCCTTCAGGACCGCCGAGGGGAGGACGCCGAAGACCTCCGCGAACCGGTCAAGGACGGTCGGCGACTCGCGCAGCTCAATGATCGTGAACGGCGAGATGCACGGGATCGCAGTGGGGCCGCCGCCCGCCCCATAGGCGAACCGTTCGATGAACGCTCGTCCCTCCCGGAGCGGCCACTTCACGATCTCGCTCACCGCATTGGTGTCGAGCAGGCAGAGCGTGTAAGGAGTACCGTTTATTTCTACCACGTCGATTCGGCGGGGCGGTCCATTGACCCGTCCGGAGTGCTGTCGGGCCTCGCTTACCGTGAGGCAAGCGCGACCCAGCGTGGAGCAAAAGAGGGACTTGTTGAACCCCCGCTGTACTACTGTAGGGAGTTTGCCATTGTCCTACAACGACATAAAGGGAATTTCACCGGCTCCGAATGGGTCTACTCCGGGCGAAGCTCACCCGAATCAACCAGGTCGAGCAGGCGGCACACAGCACCGCTGGGAGGATTCACGCCGCGCTCGAGCTCGCTCACGCTCTCGCCGAATGCGTATCCGAGCATGTCGGCCAGGTCATCCTGCGAAAGCCTGCGGCGGGCTCGCAGTGCACGGATCTCTGCGGCGGTCCACTCTCTCGGAGAAGACGTACTGGCCGCAAATCTTCCTGTGAAAGAGAGATGGTCGAGCAAACGGCGCAAAGGGCCAAGCGGCCGCTTCACACCGCGCTCGAGGTCGCTCACGCTATTCGGGTTGAGGTACCCCAGGACGACCGCCATCTCGGCCTGAGTGTACCCGAAACCGCGTCTCAGCGCCCGGATCCGGGGCCCGGACCATGCTGGATCGTTCACGTCAGCGGGTCACGACAACCCGTAGCGTCGACGCCTCAGCACCGACGACGGCGCGGACGACGTAGACGCCCGGCGCGAGCCCCGACGCGTCGAGGACGAACTGCCGCTCCCCGGCTGCGAGCGTGCCTTGGAAGAGCGTTGCGACTCGCCGGCCGACCGTGTCGAATACCTCGACGCGCGCCTCAGCCAGGGCTGGGGCGGAGACGGCGACTGCCGTCACGGAGCGCACCGGGTTCGGCCCGACGAGCCGCAGCGCGAGGGCGCCCGACGTGCTGGCGGCCGGCTCGGACGAGACCGCCGTGAACGTCTGCCCCGTGTTGACCTGCCCGAGGGACGACGCCGACGGCGCCGCCCACGCGAAGTCCGTGTACGCGTTGCCTGAGCCGCGCAACTGGAGCGAGAACCCGACCGGGGTCGTGTCGAGCTCGTTCACGCCGATGTCGAGGCTCGTCCGCGACGTCGCAATGCCGGCCGTCCCGTCGAACGTGCCCTCGTAGGAGAGGAACTGCGCGATCTCGCCGTCGATAGAGAGCGCGAGCCCGTCGGGTGCGCCGTTCTGGAGGCCGTTCGCCGGGAACGTGAGCGTGTACAGCCTGTAGCCGCCCGCGGTCGCACCAGGCACGAACGTCGCAACCGTCGCCTCCGTCCCGTAGAGCACGCCACCGTTGCCGTTGTAGAGCGTCAGCGTGACCGAGGCCGGATCGACGCCCGTCGGGACGGCGACCTCGACGAACTCGCCCGTGTCGGTGCCAGTCTGCTCGTAGTGGATCTCGTTGAGGAAGACGACCGACGAGTAGGCCGGCGGCGCGCCGCCTCCGGCGTCAACGCGGTTCTGGAAGGCGCGGCGGGCGAGCGTCGAGTCGAGCACGAACGGGTTCTGGGTCCCCTGCTTTGACGCGATCCACGTCGAGCGTGCCGCCTCACGGGCATCGACGGCGTCCTGGCGCGCCCACTGGAGCAGCGTCGTCCGCTGCGTCTCGAAGAACTCATCGCTGCCGGCGGCCGCGACGCGCTCGGGGTACATCGTCCGGTAGTAGAAGACGGCCCGGGCGGCGTTGCCGGCGTGGTCCTCGCGCGGCTCGAAGCGGGCGCGGAAGAGCGGGTTCGGGTTGGTGTTGTCGAGTTCGCTCCACTCGTCGATCGCGACCGCCGGGACCGTCGACTGGCTGGCGTCGAGGCGATACCATCCGTCGGTCTGGTCGTCCGGGATCTCGCCGTAGGGGTGATTGTTGCGCGCCGAGTTGACGTTGTCGCGGACGGGGTAGAGGTGGTGCAGGTCGCTCTTCGACGGCTCGACGATGGCGCCCATGCTCTGCGGGTACGTATGCTCGGTGTTGATACCCTGCGCGAAGGCGTCGGTCGATGGGTCGGCGCCGGGCGTGAGTACGATGCTGAAGCCGGTGTAGACGCAGGTCAGCGCGCCGTAGAGGCGCTGCTCGCGGGCGAAGAGGCTGTCGCGGGCGACGTCGTAGCCGAGCGTGGCCGGCGGACGGTACTGCGCGCGGACGGCGTCGAGGAGCGCCTGCCCTTCGAGCCCCGGGAAAAGCACGGTCTGAGGGACCTGCGCCGAGGCAGCCGCCGGAAGCAGGACGGCGAGAAGAGCGGCGACGCGAACGAGTAAGCGCACGGTGTCGGAGATGTGTGGAGAGCACCAAGAGTACGACGGCCGGGGCCCCGTCCGCATAACGAGACCACTCAGAAGGAGCCGAGCCCGAAGACGAGCGCGCCCCCACGCAACCCCGCCTCGCCCCGGAGGTAGAGCAGGCGCGCGCCTGACACCGTGACGGCGGCGATCGGGCCCGGGCCCATGCCTGCCCTGTAGCCCGCGCCGAGCCCGACGATGGCACCCCTGACAGGCACGGCCACGCCGCCCTCGGCCGAGACGCCCCCGTAGGTCCCGACGCACCTGCCGCGTGCTGCAGGCTCGCCGGTCGTCGCTTCGACGCAGCGCGCGCGGTCGTCGCCGCTCCCGTCCGGCACCGAGACGAAGCGGTAACGGTCACCCGGGGACCGACCTGCGCCAACTTCGCCCCGTGCGGCGACATAGAACCCGACGCCCGTACCGGAAAGCGGCGGCGTGCGGACAGAGGCAATGAGGCCGGCCACGATAAGCGGCGTGGCACCTTGCGCGGTTCGGTCGCGGTCGGACCGGACCGCCGTCCCGAGGTCGGCCCCGAGCCCGAGGGGGCCGACGGTCTGACATGCCGCCCCGGGCCCGAATGCGGCGAGCGCACCGAGCAGAAAGACCAGACGCCCCTGGCTCCTCATGACCACCGCAGGCCCGCGAGAGGCCCGTAGCTCGCCCGGAGGCTCTGGAGCCCGTCGGCCGGCTCGTCGTGCTCCACGACGGCGTGCTCGAGCCCTGCCAGACGGGCGTGTGCGAACATCCGTGCGAAGTCGATCTCGCCCGCTCCCACATCGGTCATCTCCCCGCTCGCCGTCCGGTCCTTGACGTGGACGAGGGGGAACCGCCCGGGGTACTGCTCGAAGAGCGCGACGGGGTCCTTCCCGGCGTGGACGGCCCAGAACAGGTCGAGCTCCATCGCGACGATCGCCGGGTCCGTGTCGCGCACGAGCACGTCGTAGCCCGAGACCTCGCCGCCAAACGTCTCGAACTCGTCGGCGTGGTTGTGGTAGGCAAGCCGGACACCTGCGTCCGCCGTACGGGCGCCGATGGCGTTCAGCTCTGCGGCGAGCCGGCGGTATCCGTCGATGGACGAACGCTCGGAATCGTCGACGCCGGGCACGACGAGAAAGCGGTACCCGAGGGCCTCAGCGGTCGCCAGTTGTCCGGCGAGGTCGTCTCGGAGGGTGTCGATTCCGACATGGCCGGCGGGGGCGGTCAGGCCGATGTCGTCGAGCACCGTGCGCACTGCTGCGGTGCCCCAGCCGTGGAGGCCGGCGAACTCGACCTCGTCGTAGCCGGT
Source organism: Rubricoccaceae bacterium (assembly GCA_036399715.1). Lineage (GTDB taxonomy): Bacteria > Bacteroidota > Rhodothermia > Rhodothermales > Rubricoccaceae > DASVSE01. The sequence goes on along the minus strand of DASWMO010000250.1, from coordinate 10,295 downwards.
CCGCTTGACCGCCTCCAGGACGCCGACGAAGTCGCGCGGGAGTTGGTCGCGGACCGTGTAGAGTTGAACGCCGAGGCGGTTGCTCACGGCCGGGCCCCGGGTGCGCTCCCCGTCCCAAGCGTGAAGGAGCGCACGAGCGCCTCGCAGAGCGTCACCATGTCGGCCCCGAGCGACTCGGACACGGAGCAGCCCACCCCGTACTGGGTGCTGCCCGTGACGACGACGTACTGGACCACATGGAGGACGATGCCCCCTGCGTCGGCAGGGATGGTCTCCCGGTAGGTCCAACGGAACGCGGACCTGCCGGCCAGTCGGGCGGGACCATAAGAGAGCGGCTCAATCTCACTGCCGGTCTCGTCCTCGGTCCGCGCGACGAACGCGTCGAACGCGTCCGGCGTGTCGACCCCCAGAGTCGCCGCAACGTCGACCACGTCGCCGGCTGGGCCTGGGGTCTGGCTGCAGACGACCGTGAGAAGCGCAGCCTCCAGCGGGCCGGACTCCGGCTCGTGCAGGGCACCGGCAAAGAAGCACGCATCCGGGCCGGGTTCGGTCCACGTCGCGGGGTACTGGAGCGAGAACCGCTGGGCGGGGTCTTTATAGACGGGGAAGCCCGAGAGGTCGACGCGCGACGCCAGATCGGGCTCACCGCTCGACATAGACGTCTGCTGTGCCGCGGCCGGCGCGCACCGTACGACGAGGACGAGCGCGAGGACTGTGACGAGCGTGAGGGAGGTCGGGGCGCGCATGGACGGGTAGGTCATGGCTCGCTCGCGATTCCGATGCCCTGGTAGTGCTGCATCTCCTCGATCATGCCCACGAATGGCCGGATGTGACCCAGGAACGCACGGAACTCCTCGCTGCCGCGGAACCCCCGCATGTGGCCGTCGAGCGAGTCCCACGTGATGCGCAGCACGAACCGGCCCGGCTCCTCGACGCACCGTTGGAGATCGTAGGCGAGGCAATGCGGAGAGGCCGAGAGCGGGCGCTGGGCCTCAGTGTAGGCGCGCGTGAACGCCTCGGCCTGCCCGTCGGGGATGAGGTAGCGGATATACTCGGTGACCACGGGCTCAGGGATGGAGAGCGAGGCGCGCAAGACGTGAACGGGTCACGCTCCGGGGTGGCAGACGCGGCAGGCGCGGTAGCCTGCGGCGCGGGCAGCCGCCTGCGACGACCAGCGGACGAGATGGTCGGCGTGGATGCGGCGGGCGTGGCGGCAGCTCTCGACGTGGTAGACGTCGCTCTCGGACGAACCGACTACTGTCGTGTGGATCGGGTCGAGGTGAGCGTGCTCAACATGAGTGGGAGTGGCGCCAGAGAGGACCGGGGCGAAAGCAAGAAGTGCCCCGAGGGCGAGAGCATTGAGGTGGCGCATGGTCGGGGAAGTAGTTCGAACGGGGCGAAAGTGACTCGCTGCTGACTCGATCTTACTGGCAAGCTGAAGCGACGAGCGAGGCGCGAGGTTAACCTGAAGAGCGAGGAGGTGCATGAAGGGAGTCAACCCCCAACCCTTACCCAAGCCGCTACCCTCGGTTTATTTTTCTAATCATGTCGTTCCTGGACAAGGACATATGGTGATTGGGTAGGATTGAAATCATGTTCGACCCGCAGACGGGCGACAGCGAGTACCTCGAACTCCTCAACACGACCACGGACCGCGTCTTCGGCCTCCGCACGGTCACGCTGGACGACGGCGACGCGGCCGGTGCCGACCCGCTCGCCACGACGCCCGCGCTCGTCCTCCCGGGCGCGTTCGTCGTGATCGTCCGCGACGGCGACGCCTTCGCGGCGCGCTTTCCCGGCATCCCGTTCGTCGAACTGGCAAGCCTGAGCCTGAGCAACTCGGGCGAGGCGGTCGTGCTGCGCTCGGGAAGCGCCGTCCTGGACTCGGTCTTCTTCGACCCCGGCTGGCACCGGGCGGAGCTGGACGACGCGACGGGCATCGCGCTCGAACGCCGCGACCCGGCCGGGCCGTCCAACGCGCGGTCCAACTGGTCGTCATCGCTCGACGCGGCGGGCGGCACGCCCGGCCGTGCCAACACGCTCAGCATCGCCGGCCCGGCCGTCCCGCGTGGCGACGCGATCACGGTCACGAGCCCGTTCGCGCCCGACGAAGGCATGGCGGCCGAGATCACCTACACCCTCGACGCGCCGGCCGCGCTCGTCCGCGTCCGCATCTTCGACGGCGGCGGGCGGATGGTGCGCGAGATCGAGGACGGCCGCCTCTCCGGCGCGACCGGGATCGTCACGTGGGACGGGACCGACGCCGAGGGCCGCAGCCTCCGCGCGGGCCTCTACATCGTCCTCCTCGAAGCCGTCGACGCCGAGGGCGGTCGGACTGAGGCGCACCGCGCCGTGATCGTGCTCGCGCGGCGCTGAGCGACTGGTTGGTAACTGATCACAGCGTCCTCTCCTGTCAATCCTGAGCCCGCCCGAGAGGCGGCGGGAGCGAAGGATCTCGACGCGGCCCGACGCACCGCCGCGACCGGTCGCGATGGAACGCACGTCGCGTTGAGATCCTTCGGCCGCTGCGCGGCCTACGCTCAGGAAGACGTTACTGGGCGTTTCGCGCGTCCCCGAACGGGTGCCGAGCAACAGGGACGGGCCTCGCCACGGAGGAATGACACGCAGGTGACACACGGCTCGGGGTACCCTGCCGCACACCTCCGGACCGGTTCATGCCCTCCGACGCCCATCTCGACGCCGCCTTCGCCGCTCACGACGCCGACCCGCTCGGCACCGGCGCGGCGCACCTCGCCGGCTACTCGTTCCGCTTCGACGCAGACGCGGCGGAGGACGACGCGGTGGCGTCGGTCCCGGGCCGCGACTGGACGCTCGCCGAGACACTCGCCGAGATTCGTCGACGCGGCGCCGTCGTCCGGGCCGGCAGCACGGGCGTCCGCCTCGCGCACGCGCACCGGATGCCCGCCCTGGCCCGCGCCGTCGCGCGGCACGAGGCCGCGCTGCGGACGTGGATCCGCCTCGACGTGGACGCGGTCGGGCCGCGCACGTCGGCGCTGCGGGCCGTCCCGTTCGGCGCGACAGCGTGGGACGACGCGACGCGTCTCTACGCCGCGTGGTTCGTCCGCCTCTTCGTGCCGCCGGCGGGCCGCCTCCCGCTCCGCCCTGGCGTCGCCGTGACGGACCTGGACGCGTTCCGCGCGAGCGTCGCCGGCCGCCTCGCCGCCGGGCCCGACTCCGCGGGCGCCGACGGCCTCCGGGCGGACCTCGCGGCGCTCTACGCGCAGTACGGCGCCGAGGCGGTCGCCGTCGAGACGGTCGACGCGGCCCGCGTGCGACGCGCGGCCTAGCCGGAACGGGCCGAAGTGAAGGCGACGCGTCCGAGCGGGCGTGTACCTTGCCGTCCCTTCCGCCCCTCCCGTCTCCCGATGACCGGCACCGACACACTGGATCTCAGCACGCTCGTCGAAGACGAGCGCCTCGCCTTTTACGGCTGCCTCTTCGCCATGTCCGCCGTGGACCGCGACATGGACGAGGCCGAGGACGACCGCATCTTCGAGTCGCTCGACCTCGGCGGGCTCACGCCCGAGTCGCGCAAGCGCGTCTTCCAGCTCGCGATCCAGCCGCCGCCGCTCGAGCGCTGCCTGCTCCGCTTCCGCGACGCGGACCCCGAGATCCGCCGCGCGCTCCTCCTCAACCTGCTCGACGTCGTCCTCGCCGACGGCATCATCGAGCCCGACGAGCACGTCGGCCTCCACGAGGCGCGCGAGATCCTCGGCGTTTCCCGTGACGACATGGCGCTGCTGCACGAACTCGCCACGTCCGCGCAGGAGGACGGCGCCGATGTGAAGCGCCCCATCCGCCCGACGCCGCTCGCAGCGTAACCGGCGATGGACCACAGCTCACGCTTTCTCCGCCTCGTCGACGAGGCACGGGCGCGCGTCCGCGAGACGACCGTCGCGGACGTGCAGGCGCGCCTCGCGGCCGGCGACGCCTTCACGCTCGTCGATGTCCGCGAGGACTCGGAGTGGGCGCGCGGGCACCTTCCGGGTGCTGTTCACGCCGGCAAGGGCGTCATCGAGCGCGACGCCGAGGCGCTGTTTCCCGACCTCGACGTGCCGCTCGTGCTGTACTGCGGCGGCGGCTACCGCTCGGCCCTCGCCGCCGACGCGCTCGGCCGGATGGGCTACACGCGGGTCGAGTCTATGGACGGAGGGTTCCGCGCGTGGACCGAGGCTGGTGGGCCTGTCGTCGCGCCGTAACGCGGCAGCATCGCACGATCAGCCGCGTCGCGGGAGTCCCGCCGCAAAGTCCTCGGCCGAAAACGCCGGATCAGCAGCATCCGTCGGCGTCCCCTCCGTCGTTTTGCCAGCCTTCGTTTTATTGGCCTTGGACGTGCCCGCTGTGGCACCGTCGTCCTCGCCGCGAATCGCGTCTCCATCCCGCGCGGACCAGGCCTGCGTGAACTCGGCCCCGACGAGCAGGATGAGAGCCGAGTAGTAAATCCAGACCAGGATGAGCGCGAGCGAGCCGGCGGCGCCGAAGGCGGAGCCCGGATCGGATTTGCCGAGGTAGATCCCGATGGCCGTTTTGCCGACGGTGAACAGGACGGACGTCACGAATGCGCCGACCCAGACCTCGCGCCACGTGATCTCGGCGTCGGGCAAGAACTTGAACATCGCCGCGAACAGAACCGTCGTGATGCCCACCGAGACGACGATGTTGGCGGCGTGGATGCCGACCTCGGCGAGCGCGCTCGGGGCGAACGAAGACGCCGCGTCGCCGAGGGCCGCGACGACGGCGCTGACGGCGAGCGAGACGAGCAGCAGAAAGGCGATCGTCAGGATGAGCCCGAACGAGACGAAGCGCTTCAGGACGGTATGCAGGATGCCGCCCGACGCGGGCTCCTCGATCTCCCAGGCGCGGTTCAGCGACTTCTGGAGCTGCCCGAACGCGCCCGTCGCGCCGAACAGGAGCGCGGCCAGTCCCGCGAGCTTGGCGCCGATGCCCGTCCCGAGGTTGCCCGCCGACGCGATCATGCCGTCGATGGCACTGGCGCCGTCCGGTCCGACCATGGAGCCGACCTGCCCCGTCAGCGCCTCGCGCACGGTCTCGGCGCCGAAGACGGCCCCCGCGACGGCGACGACGACCACGAGCAGCGGCGGCAGCGAGAAGACGGTGTAGTACGCGATCGCGGCGGCGAGGCTGGGCACGTCGTCGTCGACGACTTCCTTGCCCGTCGTGACGGCGAGCGACTTGACCTGGGAGAACGACAGGGCCATCGGAGGAGAGGCGAGAGAGGACAGCCCAAACGACGCCCGCGCCCGCGGGTTGCCGGCGGTTTGCAGCTGCGCCGGGCGCCATGGGGCGTAGCTTGGCCGCGTTCCCCCGACGCCGGTCAACCGGCCCCGCGCGTGCCGCGCCTCGACGATGATGGACAGACGGTCACGCTCGACCTCCACGGCGCGCGCGTCGCCGAGGCTGAGGCGCTCGCGCTCGCGACCGTCCGCGCGGCGGCCCGCCGCGGACGGCGCACGCTGCGCATCGTCCACGGCCACTCGACGACCGGCCAGGGGGGCGGCCCGCTCGGCGACGCGCGGACCATCAAGACGGCCATCCACGACGCGCTCGACCGCGGCGACTACGGCCCGCACGCCGCGTCGAGCCTGCGTGCCGAGGGCCACGTGCTCGTCGGCCTCTCCCCCGCCGCGCGGCCTGACACGGGCCGCCTCCGCCTCTCCGACGTCTGGTGACCGCCGACCTTCCGCTCATCGGCGTCACGACGTCGCTCTCGCCCGACGCCCGCGGCGCGCTCGAACAGCGCCTCGACCTCGCGTATGTCCGCGCCGTCGAGGCGGCCGGCGGCCTGCCGCTGCCCGTCCCCATGCTCGCCACGGACCGTGCCCGCGAGGCGTTCGCCGGGATGCTCGACGGGCTCGTCGTCTCGGGCGGGCCGGCCGTCGCGCGCGGCATGGTCGGCGAGCGCCCCGACGACCTCAACGCGACCGAGCCGCTGCGGACCGAGGCCGACGAGCGCCTGCTCGCGGCCTTTCTCGACGCGCGCCGGCCCGTGCTGGGCATCTGCTACGGCATGCAGCTCGCCTCGGCGCTGCGCGGCGGGACGATCTGGGCCGACGCCGAGCGCGACCGACCGGACACCGCCGTCCACGGAGCCGGACGCGGCGGGCCAGACCACGACGTCAGTGTCGCGGGCAGCACGCACCTGCGACGCATTCTCGGAACCGACACCGTCCGCGTCGGGACGCGCCACGTGCAGGCGCTCCGGACGATCGGCGAGGGCCTGGCGGTCTCGGCCGTCGCGCCGGACGGCGTCGTAGAAGCGGTCGAGACGCCCGACGGCGCGTTCGTCGGCGTGCAGTTCCACCCGGAGTCGCTCGGGGCGCCGCACGATGCGCTCTTCCGCGACCTTGTTGAGCGCGCCCGCGCCGCACGCGCGGCGCGGTTCTTGCCCGCATCGGGGCACCCCGATGCAGCGCCGATTTCCAGCCTCTGACCTGCCGGTCCTGACCAGCCGGCGGCCCCAGCGATGACCGACGACCCGACTCCGCCCCCCTTCCAGCCGCTCGCGGACCTGATCGCACACGACGGCGTCCCGCGCGCCGGAGCGGCATCGCGGGCAATCTCGACGCGCCGCGAGCGCATCGCGGCGCGCCTCTCGCGGCCGGGCATCCTGCGGACGCTCGTCCTCGGCGGCCTCTCGCTCGGCCTCGTCGGAGCGGGCGTCGTCGCGGCCGCCAGTTCGCAGGTCGGTCCCGGCGGGGCCGAGCAGGCCGCGCAGCCGGCCCTCATCGACACCACCGACACGCCGGACCCGCCCGCGCCGGGCGAGCCGTACACGTTCGCGGGCCTCGACATCCACCCGGACCGCCTCTTCGGCTCCTACTTCGCGGGTGCCTTCGGCGGCGGCTCCGCCGGGGGCGTCGGCGACGACTTCCGGTGGCGCCTCGACATGTTCCGCAAGGCCTACGGCGAGGACGACAACTTTACGATCCGCGTGCTCGACGAGCGGACCGGGCAGACGCTCCAGACGCTCACGCTGCAAGCGGCGAAAGACCGCTTCACGCGTGGCGGGCAGGCCGAGTGGGACGCCGTCAACCGCGAGCGGACGACCGCGACGACGGCCCTGCGCAACAAGTGGCTCGCCTACGGCATCCCGACCGACAAGATCGTGATCCGGTGGGGCTACCGCGACCAGACGCTCGAGGCCCGCGACCGCGACACGCGCTATGTCCACTACGAGGTCAACCTCGCGCGGCGGCTCGGGCTGAGCCTGCTCGCGACCGAGATCGGGACCGTCGAGACGTTCAACCAGGACCAACTGGTGTCGTCTGCCGGTGCGCGGAGCCGCTACCAGATGATGCCCGACGTGCTCCGGCGCTTCGACATCGAGCAGTACACCCTCCCGACGTCCGGCGGGTCCATCGTGCAGGTCAAGGAGGAGTTGAATCCGCTCCTTTCGATGGAGCCCTCGCTGATGTTCGTCCGCGCGTACGCCAACGCCGTCGGGCACGAGTTGCCGGGCATCTCGGCGTACCACACCGGCCCGGGCAACATCTTCGCGCTCTACCGCGAGTACCTCCGGGCCTTCCCCGGTCTGCGCCGCGCGCAGGGCCGTCACGTCTCGGACGCGTACATGTGGGGCGTGACGGACGGCTTCGCGCGCGTCGACGCAGTCTCGAGCTTCGGCGCACAGAGCCGTGTCTACGTCCTCAAGGCGTACGGCTCGCTCCGCGCGACCGAAAACCTGACCGTCGACCCCGAGCGGACCGTCCGCGGCGAACTCGTCCGCCTACGCCCCGGCGCGGCCGCGACGCTGGACGAGATCCTGACGGCGCTCGCGCCGCACACGGACCGCCTCGACTGGGGCCCGGCGCGCGGCGCGTCGATGTACGAGAAGTTTCGGGACCTCAACCCGCACATGAGCCTGCCGTTCGGCGCGTCGGGCGTGCCGGGGGCCGGAAACGTGCGCTTCGCCTCGTCGGCCGGGAGCATCCCGGTCCGCTTCTTCCTCCCGATCGGCGCGAGCGCGGTCATGCGCCGCGTCGGCCTCGACATCCTTGGGAGCGTGCAGACGTTCGACCAGTCGGCGTACCTCGTCGCGGACGACGAGCGGCTGGACGTCGACCGGGACTACCAGGCCCTCGTCGAGGAGACCGGCCGGTTCGGGTTCACGCAGGCCAACAAGGCGCGGCTGGGCGCGATCGCAGGCCGGCTCGCCGAGGAGGCGCGGCGGCACCCCGAGTCCCGCTTCCGGCGGACGCAGTCTGAGATCGCGCGCATCCACCAGTCCGTCTGGAACACGCGCGCCTTCGACGAGCTTGCCGCGACGACGGCGACGCTGTTCTCGGCGAACCCGCTCGTGCGCCTCGGCCGCGAGTCCATCGCCACGGCACCGGCCGACCCCCTCCCGGCCCCGGCAGCGCCGCCGGACACCGCTGCGCCAGCGACGGAGTAGGCTCGCTCGCTATCCCGATGCGAGGAGTGCATGCGGACGTGCGTTCCGGGACGCGCTCGGGGCTGGCGTCCGGGCGACGACTTCGTCGCGCCAGGCGCGCGTCAGAAAGGCGTAGTCCAGTGCCTCGGCCGGCTCGCCGAGGTCACCGACGGCCTGGAAGCCGAGGTCGACCGGCGAGAGGCTTGCCACGGGCGCGCTCGACAGATCCAGCACGCGTGCGCGGCCGAGCCCGAGCCGGTAGTCGCCGTGGAGCTGCCCGAGCACGCACGCGGCGCCGTCGGCGAGTTCGAGACGGCGCGGGTCCACGCGGCGTGCCCAGGCGGGGTCGAGCGCGTCGAGGAACGCGGCGCCGCGGGCAGCACGGAGGCGGGCGGTGTCCAGCGTGAGCGCGGCGAGGCGGCGAGCCGTGCGGCGGGCCGCGAGGCGGCGGCGGAAGTCAGCGAACATCGGGTCGGGATCGTATTGAGTGGCAACCTAGCCTGAAACGGCTTCAGGCGCGCCGTGGTGCCGTGACGGTCGCGTATCGGGGCAGGCGCCTCGGCCGCGCACGTCGAGACGAATCGGAGCAAGGGAAATCGGGCGCCGAGGCAGGCCGGGCGCCTACGTGGGTCGGGCAGTCAGCCGATCACCCTCCCCGGCCCGGGTATCCCGGTCCCGTCTGGGAGGGGGAGGTTGGATGTTCAGCCCTGCACCGATGCCTTCGCAGTAGAGACGCACCATGGCGCGCCTCCGCGGCGCAGGCCCGGCGCGGCGCCGCTGGAATCGGCGAGGCGGAAAAACGAGCGCCTCGGTGCCCCCAGTTCCCTCACACCAACAGCAACCCGAGGGCGGAGAGTGGCGCGACGATCGCCGCACGGGCGAATCGCCCGCCAGCGTCCGACGTGCCGTAGTCGATCTCGTCCGGGAAGCGGGCGAGGAGGACAGCGGCCGTGGACGTCGCAGCGAGCGCGAGCGCCGCGAGCGCCGCCATGCGGAGGCCCGCCTGCGCCGGCGCCGCGGGCGTGTCGGCCACAACGCGCAGCGCCCACACGAGCGCGACCGGCGCGATGGCAACGAGCGCGCTCCGCCACGCCGCTCGCACGGCGAGGGCACGCACGCCCCAGGCCGGCCGCGCCGCCCGCATCCGCTCGACGCCGAGAAAGGCAAACGCGACAGCCCACGCGAGCGCGTACGGCACCAGCAGGTCGACGCCGAGCACACGCGCCGCGACCATCCACAGGAGGCTGACCGCCGAGACGCTGAACACGTTCACGGCCGTGTGTGGGCGCCGCTGGGGGCTGTGCGGCAGGCCGTCCGCCTCGCGCGCGACGGGCCACGCGCGGGCATAGAGCAGGAACACCACGGCGGGCGGAAGCAGGTACGCCGTCCCGCCGACGGCCCAGACGGCGTAGGCGACGAGGGCCGCCGCGACGACGCCCGCCCCGCCTACCGTCGTCTCGCGGCGCAGGAGCGCAGCCGCCGCCGCGATCGCAAAGAGCCCCGCGACGTGCCCGGCGAGGACGGTGCCGCTGAAGGTGAGCAGGCGCAGCAGCAGCACGTACGTCCCGAGGGGTACGACGAGCACGTCGAGGCCACGCCATGAGACCGCTTCGAGAGCCGTCGCGAGGGCCGCCACGACGGCCGCGATGGCGAGCGACTCGCCGCGTCCGACGGGCGTGAACAGCAGCAGCGGCACGTGAACGCACACGAACGCGACGACGGCGAACGCGAGCGAGCCCTCGCGGCTCTTGGTTCCGTCGACCGTCGCGAAGGGAGTCCGCCCGCGGCGCGTGCCGGCGAACGAGGCCGCCGGCCCGGCGAGCCCGACGAGCAGGAGTGGGATCGCGTACAGGACGGGCTGGTCGGCGGTGAGCGTGTAGAG
>DASWMO010000249.1:0-3359 GCA_036399715.1 Rubricoccaceae bacterium | reverse complement strand
GCCTGCGACCGTCCGACGTGGCGATCCTCGTGCCGGACCTCGCGACGTACGCGCCGCTCGTCGAGGCCGTCTTTGCGACCTCGGCGCCGGGCGTCACGGGCCGGCGGCGCGGGTCCCTCCCGTTGCCGGTCCACGTCGCCGACCCGCCACGCGGGACCGAGCGGCACGTCCTCGACGCCTTCGACCGCCTGCTCGGCCTGCTCGACGGCCGCGCGACGGCGTCGGACGTGCTCGGCCTGCTCGACGTGCCCGCCGTCCGCCGCGCCGCGGGCATCGACGAGTCCGAGATCGCGACCGTCCACGCGTGGGTGCGCCTGGCGCGCGTCCACTGGGGCCGCGACGCCGCCCACCGGACGGCCGCCCGCCCCGACGAGCCCGAGACGGGCGGCGCGGCCGAGGGGGACGATGACGGCGACCTCCACACATGGCGCTTCGGGCTGGACCGCCTGCTCCTCGGCGTCATGACCGGCCCGACCGACGCCGTCGTGCTCGGCCGGCGGCCCGTCGGCGAGGGCACGCTGGACGCCGCCGACCTGCTCGGGCGCCTCGCCGAGTGGCTCGACGCCCTCTTCGCCGCCCTCGATACGCTTCGCGCACCACGCCCGCTCGCCGCGTGGGCCGATGCGCTCCTCCTCTTCGCCGACCTCGTCCTCGCGCCCGAGGGGACCGACGAGACGACCGCCGTCGTCGCCCTCCGTGCCGCCGCGGACCGCCTCGCGACGCTCCGCCCGACGGCCTCGGCGCCCGCCGACGAGCCGGCCGTCGCGCTCGGCGAGGTCCAGGCGCACCTCGGGCACGCCCTCGCGACGCTCGACCGCGACGAGCCCTACCTCACCGGCCGCATCACCGTCGTGGACCCGACGGCCGCGCGCGGCGTGCCCTTCCGGGTGATCGCCATCGTGGGCCTCGGCGACGCGTTCCCGCGCTCGGAGAGCCGCCCGGCCTTCGACCTGCTGGCCGTCCGCGCCGAGCCCGGCGACCCCGACCCGGCGGGCACGGACCGCCAGACGTTCCTCGACGCCGTCCTCGCCACCCGCGACCGCCTGGTCCTGAGCTACACCGGCCGCTCGCAGCGCGACGGGACCGAGCGCGCCGCGTCGTCCGCCCTCGACGCGCTCCTCGACACGTGCGCGGCGACGTTCGTCGGGGCGGACCGGCTCGTGGTGCGGCACCGCCTGCAGCCCTTCAGCCCGGCCTACTTCCGAACGGGCATCATCGACGGCGACGCGCTGTTCACGTACGCTGCGCAGAACCGCCGCAGCACGTCCCGGCCCACACCGCCGCAGCCGTTCTTCGAACCGCCCGCCCGTGACGTGACCGTCGGCGAGCCCGGCGGCCCCCCGGTCGAGACGACGCTCGACGCGCTCGCGGCCGCGTGGGCGCACCCGTCGCGGGCCTTCTGCTCCGCCCGCGGCCTCCGCCCGGACCTCGCCGACGCCGACCTCCGCGACGATGCCCCGGCCGAGTTGGACGCGCTCGACCTCTATGCCGTCAAGGACGGCCTGCTGGCGCTCCTCGCCGCAGGTGAAACCCCGGCGAGCGCGTATGCGGCCCTGCGCGGAACGGGCGTGCTGCCCCCGGGTCCCCTCGGGCGCGCGTGGTTCGACCACGCCCACGGGCTCGTCGCGGCCGTCGCCGAGCGCGCGGGAAGCGTCGGCGTGGCCGTGCGCGTCGCCGTCCAGGTCGAGGCCGAGGCGTGGCGCGTCGCCGGGACGCTCGCGATCGCCCCCGGCGGCGTGCTGCGCGTGCGCGCCTCGCGCGTGCGACCCCGTGACCTCGTCCGCGGGTGGGTGGACCACCTGGCTGCAAGTGCCGCCGAGACGCCGGGCGCGGGCCGGACGACGGTCGTCGGGCAGGACCGCTCGATCACGTTTTCCCTCGTCCCTGCAGACGCCGCCCGGGCGACGCTCCAGGCGCTCGTCCGCGGCGCGCTCGCCTTCGAGCACGCGCCGGTCCCACTTTTCGAGCACGCCTCGCACGCCTACGCCGAGGCGATGTGGAAAATGCGGCGGCCCGACATGACGCGCTCGGCCGAGGCGCTCGTCGCGAGCGAGGCCGCCGGCTGGCGGGCGGTCCGCGTCGGGCAGAGCTTCGCCGCCCGCGCCGAGGCCGGCGCCTTCGAGCCGGCCCTCGTCGCCGCGCGCAAGGCCTACGACGACCCGTACGCCGCACGCTGCGACGCCCAGGACCCGTACATCGCGCTGTGCTACCGCCACCTCTCGCCCGCGGACGCGTTCCCGGACGCGCTCGACCGCTGGGCCCGCACGCTCTGGGCTCCGCTGATGGGATCGCTGGGCGAGGCGTAGCGGACGTGCGGGCGGCCCGGGGTTACCATCCCGCTCCACCCCGATCTCGCCGACATGGCCGACCCGAAGACCGACGCCCCCGCCCGCCGCAGCCCGTGGGCGTGGGTTCCGAGCCTCTACTACGCCGAGGGCCTGCCCTACGTCGTGGTGATGATCCTGTCGGTGATCCTGTACAAGCGCCTCGGCGTGAGCAACACGGAGCTCGCGCTGTACACGAGTTGGCTGTACCTGCCGTGGGTCATCAAGCCGTTCTGGAGCCCGCTCGTCGAGGTGCTGCGCACGAAGCGGTGGTGGATCGTCGCGATGCAGCTCGTCATCGGGGCCGGCCTCGCGGGCGTCGCGCTTACGATCCCGACCGAGCCGTTCTTCCAGTACACGCTCGCGTTCCTGTGGCTGCTCGCCTTCGCCTCGGCGACGCACGACATCGCGGCCGACGGCTTCTACCTGCTCGCGCTCGACGAGGGCGACCAATCGCTGTTCGTCGGCATCCGGAGCACGTTCTACCGCGCGGCGATGCTGACGGGTCAGGGCCTGCTCGTGATCCTCGCCGGCTACCTCGAAGTGGCGAGCGGGCTCCCGCCGCAGGACGTGACTGTTGCGGCCGTTTCCACAGTCGCTGCCGTGCCGGCTCCGGAGGCCGCCCGTCTACCCCTCGGCGACTCGACGGCCCGATCCGCACCGGCCGTCCCGGCGTCGCGCCCCGACTCGGCCGCCGCGCGCCGCCCGGCCGAGGCGCCGGCCGTTGCCGCGGCGGGGCCGCTGCGGATCGTCGTGTCGGACTCGGCGCTCGCGCTCCCGCTCGCGGGCCTTACACCCGCCGAGGCGGACACGGTCAAGGCGCAGGCGCACGCCGCCAACCTCGCCGCGGGCCACATCCCGCCGCCCGAGACGCCGGCCGCCGAGGCCGAGGGCGGGCCGTCGTGGTGGAGCCGGTCCGTCTCGGGCCCGCTCGGCGCGTTCCTGCGCCGCACCGTCGGCGAGCCGCCCGCCGAGGCACCGTCCGCCACGCGCGCCGGGGCCGTCGGGGCCGTGAGCGTGCGCCTCTCCGCGCCG
>DASWMO010000248.1:0-28911 GCA_036399715.1 Rubricoccaceae bacterium | reverse complement strand
GTGTCGGACTTCGACTACGAGTTCCGGATGGCCCTCGCCAACCGCCGCCTCCACCCGGACCTCCAGACGGTCTTCCTCATGCCCGACGAGTCGCACACGTTCGTCGCGGCCAGCATCGTCCGCGAGATCCACCGCTGGGGCGGCGACGTGTCGTCGTTCGTGCCCGCGCCCGTCGCCGAGGCCCTTTCTGCCCGCGCGCCCGGGCGAGGGGGCGCGTAGCTTGGCCGGACCGCCCCAGCGTGCCCGGATGACCGACCCGACGTTCCAGCAGATCAACCCGTTCGTCGCGGCGATGCAGCCCTCGGCGACGCTCGCCATCACGGCCCGCGCAGCAGAGCTCAAGCGCTCCGGCGTCGACGTGATCAGCCTCTCGGCCGGCGAGCCGGACTTTCCGACGCCTGTGCCGATCGTCGAGGCCGCCCACCAGGCCCTCCACGACCAGTGCTTTGGCTACACGGCCAACGCGGGCACACCCGAGCTGCGCGAGGCCATTGCCGAGAAGCTCACACGCGTCAACGGCCTCCACGTCTCGGCAGCCGACGTCGTGTGCTCCAACGGCGCCAAGCAGTCCATCGCGCAGGCGATCCTCGCCGCGGCCTCGCCCGGCGACGAGGTCGCCTTCGCCGCGCCGTACTGGGTGAGCTACCCCGAGCAGGCGCGCCTCGCCGGCGCCACGCCCGTCCCGATCCCGACGGCCGCCGCCGACGGTTACCGCCTCACTGCGGACGCCCTCGACGCGGCCCTGACCGAGCGCACGCGCGTGCTCGTGCTCAACAGCCCCTCTAACCCGACCGGCGCCGTCCTCGCCCGAGAGGATCTGGAGGGGATCGCGGACGTGCTCCGGCGCTACCCGCGCGTGCTCGTCGTATCGGACGAGATTTACGAGGATGTGGTCTTCGACGCCGAGCACGTCTCGTTCGCCAGCCTCGACGGCATGGAGGAGCGGACCGTTACGGTCAACGGCTTCTCGAAGGCGTACGCGATGACGGGCTGGCGGCTGGGCTACCTCGCCGGCCCGCCGTGGCTCGTCGCCGCCGTGGACACGCTCCAGAGCCAGCTCACGTCCGGCCCGTCGTCGATCACGCAGGCCGCGGGCGTCGTGGCGCTCTCGATGGACCGCGCGCCGATCCACGCGATGGTCGCCGCATTCCGCGCGCGCCGCGACGCCGTCCTCGCGCGCCTCAACGCCCTCGACGGCGTGTCGTGCCCGACGCCCCAGGGCGCGTTCTACCTCTTCCCCGACGTCTCGGGCCTCTTCGGCCGCACGACGCCCACGGGCGAGACGCTCTCGGACAGCCTCACGCTCTGCCGCTACCTGCTGGACGAGGCGGCCGTCGCGCTCGTCCCCGGCGAGGCCTTCGGCGACGCCAGCGGCCTGCGCCTCTCGTACGCGACGGGCATGGACGCGCTCATGGAGGCGATGGACCGCATCGAGGCCGCCCTCGGCGCGCTGTCGTAATGCCGGAGTGCGTCGGGCCGGCGGGTAAAATCTCCCGGTCGGCCTCCGAAAGCGGTCGGTCGATGCTCGAAAGCAACGGGTCGGCCTCCGATAGATGCCGGTCGGTGCTCGATACGCACTGGTTGGCCTCGGATACGCGCTGGTCGATGCTCGATACATGCCGGTCGACCTCGAATCGCCGTCGGTCAGTGCCCGATAAGGGCCGGTGAGCGCCGGATAGCCGCCGGCCGGCAGGTGCCAGCACCCGAGGCGCATCCGAACCGCGGCGGACGGCCCGCGTACGGCCCGGCCCCCGCCCCCGTCTCGTGAAGCTCCCCCGCCTGTTTCGCCGTTCGGCCCCCGGGCGCCCGGCCCCGCCCGACGTACTCGGGCCATTTCTGCCGCCGGACCCGCCGCGCGACCGCGTGTGGCTCCACCTGAGCCTCTTCGCCGCGACGTTCGCCTCGATGGTCTACGTATCGGCCTTTGAGTCCAGCTTCGGCCTCGCGTATACAGTGCGCGACATCGCCTACGCCGCCGGCGGCGACGCGGAGCGGTGGGCGGACGGCCTGCGCTACGCCGGCCCGTTCCTGCTCTTCCTGACGGTCCACGAGTTCGGGCACTACCTCGCCGCGCGGCGCCTCGGGATGTCCGTCTCGCTGCCCTACTTCCTACCGATCCCGTTGCCCGGCACGCTCGGCACGCTCGGCGCCGTGATCCGCATTCGCGAGCCGTTCCGCCGCCTCGCGCACCTCTTCGACGTCGGGGCGGCCGGCCCACTCGCGGGCGTCGTGGTCGCGATTGCTGTGTTCATCGTCGGTGCCCTTACGCTCCCCGGCCCCGAGTATTTCGCCGGCATCCCGGGCCACGAAGCAGCGCAGGCGGCACTCGCGCAGACGGGAGCGCTCCCGCGGCTCGACGTCGCCGGCCTCGGGACGGGTGGGGCCGTCGTCTTCGGCGAGACGCCGATGACGCACCTGCTCGGCTTCGTCGGGCCGTACCGCGTGCCGGGCCACGAGCTGTCGCACTTCCCGGTCCTGCTCGCCGGCTGGCTCGCGCTCTTCTTTACGGCCCTCAACCTGCTGCCCGTCGGGCAGCTCGACGGTGGGCACGTCGTCTACGCGATGTTCGGGCCGCGCGTCCACGCCGTCGTCTCGCGCGTGACGGTCCTGCTGATGACCGTCTCGGCCGCCCTCGGGCACGTCTCCGAGGGCGACGGCGGGTGGATCCTGTGGACCTCCCTTGCGCTCGGCGTCTCGCTCGTGACGGCCAAGATGTTTGAGGGCGAGTGGCGCCTCGCCGCGCCCGCCGCGGCCGTCGTCCTGGCCCTCGTCGCACTCGTCGCCGCGGCTGCGCCGGGCCTCGCGGCCCACGTCGCGTACAGCGGGTGGACGGTCTGGATTCTGCTCATCCTGTTCCTGATCCGGCTCGACCACCCGTTCGTCCCGCCGACGGAGCCGCTCTCGCGCGGGCGCCGCGCACTCGGCGTGCTGTGCCTCGTCCTGTTCGCGATGTCGTTCTCGATCCAGCCCATCCGCTTCGTCTTCGGGTCGTAGAGACGCGACGGGTTTCGGCAGCGCCTGGACCTGCCGCGGCCCCGCCGGGCCTCAGTACCCAGCCGCTGACCCTACGGCCCTCGCTGCTGACATCCTGGACCCCGTCGGCAACCTTCCAGACCTTGCCGGGGACGCTCCAGACCCCATCGGCGAGGTTCCAGACCCCGTCGCTGACATTCCAGACCCCGCCGGCGGGCCTCCAGGCCTCCTCGGCGGCATTCCAGACCTCGTCGCCGAGCCCCCAGACCTCGTCGGCGACCTTCAAGGGGTCTTTCTACCCATCCGAGCCCGCCCCCACCGGGCTCAGCGCGCCCCGAACGCCGTCGCGAGCGCGTCCAGCCCGATGCCTGCCGCGCCCGTCCGGAAGCGGAGCGTGCAGAACAGGTCCAGCATCACCATCTGCGCGGCGTGGATCGGGACGGCGATCCAGAACGAGCGGCACCGCCACACGAGCGCGCCGAGGGCCAGCCCGCCGAGGATCGAGAGGTAGGCCTCGGCCGGCGGCTTGTCCGCGTGCAGAATCGCGAACGGCACCGTCTGCGCCACAATTGCGAGCGGGACGCCCAGCGCCGGCGCCGTCCCGAACAGCACGAACCCACGCCACAGGTACTCCCAGCCGAGCCAGTAGAACACGAACAGCGCCTCGTAGAGGGCGAACGCCGCCCACGAGTCCCGCGCCCCGTCGTAGTGCGGGTACTGCGTCTGGAAGCCCGCCCCGTCCGAGAGCACCCACGTCCCGACGGCCACGAGCGGCAGGTACGCCAGTGCAAGCCCACCCGCGAGGCGCCAGTCGCCGAGCCCGAGGCCGGCCTCCCGCGGCGTCCACCGGAACGCCGCGAGCAGAATCAGCACCGGCACGACGAACCCCGTGAGCCCCTGCATCCCGAACCACCACGCCCACGCGCCCAACTCGGGGTCGGCCGTGCCGAGCGGGTTGCCGAGGCCGCGGTACACGTCCCGCGTCCCGGCCTGCACCTGCACGAGCACGAGCACGACGGAGACGATCAGGACCGTCGCCGCGCGGCGCGCCTCCGGCGAGAGGCCAGCAACCGTCGCGCGGAGCGAGCGGAGTTCAGCAGAGAGACGGCGGATCATGGGGACGGGGCGGGGGCGGGGCATGGTACGAGACGCGCACGCCGCTCCGCGTCGCCTGGGCACGCCGTCATGCGTCCACGCCGACCGCCTCGGCGACGGACCCGAACCCGTCGCGGTCCAGCCGCTCCGCGAGCCCGCGCGTGACCGCGCGCACGACGCCCGGGCCTTCGTAGACGAGGGCCGTGTACAGCTGCACGAGGCTCGCCCCGGCCCGAATGCGCGCATAGGCCGCCTCGGCCGAGTCGATCCCGCCGACGCCGACGAGCGGCACGCGCCCGCCGGTCTCCCGGTAGAGCGCCCGAGTCATCGCGAGCGCCCGCGACGCGAGCGGCCGCCCCGAGAGGCCCCCGCGCCCGATCCGCGCGATCTCCCCCGCACCCGTCCGCAGCCCGTCCCGCCCCGAGGCGGTATTCGTCGCGACGAACCCGTCTGCCCCGTGGCCGAGGGCGACGGCAACGAGCCCGGGCACGTCCGTCGCATCGGGCGAGAGCTTGACGAGAAGCGGCACCCGCCGCCCGCCGGTGGCAAACGCATCGCGCTCCCCCGCGACAGCCCCGAGGAGCGCGTCGAGCGCCTCGGGCGTCTCGAACGTCTTGCCGTCCGCCGTGTTGGGGCACGACACATTCACTGTCAGCACGTCCGCGATGGGCAGCAGCCAGGCGACGGCCTGCCGGACGTCTTCGATGCCCGCCGCCCCGGCGAGTGCCGACGCGTCCGTGCGGTGCGTCTTGGCGACGTTGACCGACACCACGAACCCTGGCACGCGGGCCCGTCCGGCGAGGCGCGCCGCGACGGCCGCAGCGCCGTCGTTGTTGAGGCCCATCCGGTTCACGAGCGCGCCGTCCTCGGGCAGGCGAAACGCGCGCGGCCGCGGGTTGCCCGGTGCCGCCTCGTTCGAGACCGAGCCGACGTCGACCCACCCGAAGCCGAGCGCCTCCCAGAACCGGACGAGGCGCGCGTTCTTGTCGAACCCCGCCGCGAGCCCGACGGGCGACCGGAACGGCAGCCCCCAGACCGTCTGCGCCAGCCCCGCGTCTGCCTCGGCACCGACGAGCGCGCGGACGGCTGCAGGCGCCCGTTGCCCGGCGCCTGCGGCCATGCTCCCCAATCCGTGCGCGGCCTCGGCGTCGAGGCGGAACAGGAGCGGGCGGACGAGTCGGTAGGCGGCGCTCAGGGCGGGGCGTGGAAGGCGGCAGGGGAAAATGCGACGGGCGGAAGCGGAACACAACGTCCGCCCCCGCCCGTCGGCCGGTTGCCCGCGCGGTTTACCAGCCTGGCGTGAGGTTGACGCCGAAGATGCCGCTCCCGGCGGCGGGCCCGTCCGAGACGCCGTCACCGTCGTAGTCCTGGCCATAGCGCGAGAGCGGGAAGGCGTAGTACGGCTCCACGATGAGCGCGCCGAGGACGCTGATGCGCCCCGAGACGCCGACCGAGAACAGCGGCCGCTGCTCGCTGAACGGCCGCCCGACCGGCCGGCCCGGCCCGCCGCCGGTGTTGACGTACGTGTACGTGCCCCAGACCATGCCCGCGTCGGCGAAGAAGACGAGTTCGGTAGGGAGGAACGGGAAGGTGAGCAGGCCGAGCTGCGGGACGCCGAGCAGCGGCACGCGGAGCTCCGCCGTCGCGACGCCGAGGCTCGTCCCGAGCAGCCGGTCCTGGAAGTTGGCGTACTCGAGGTTGTCGTCCGGGAACGAGCCCGCCGTGTAGCCGCGGATGTACTGCCCGAAGCCGAGGAAGAGCGGGTTGAGGCGGTTGTCGTCCGCGCCCGAGCCGTAGCGACCGAAGTGCGTCACGCGCGTCGCGAACGTCACGGGCACGCGGCGCGGGAGGCCCGGTGGCCGCAGAAACTCGTAGCGCCGGTAGTCCGCCGTGACGGCGGCGAAGGCGATCGAGCCCGCCGTGCCGTCGACGGCGAAGCGGTAGCGGCCGCCGCGAATGGGCGACGTGAAGCCGAAGTTGGAGTAGTCGCCGACGAACGCGACGCCGGCCGTGGCGAGGTTCAGCGACGGCTGGTCGAAGCCCTCGACGCTGCGCCGCCCGTCGTAGAAGGCCTGTCCGGGGGCTTCTGGGTCGGCGACGAATGAGTCGTACTGGAGGCCAAAGGCGTAGCGCGTATAGCCGCCGCTGGCCTCGATGCGCTGCGTCTGGTTGAACGGGTACGCGACGATGCCCTCGACCTGGTCGATGAACGTCCGGTAGTAGTAGCGCGTGACGTACTGCCCGCCGGGCTCGAAGCCGGTGAAGACCTGCAGGACCGGGATGTGGCCGACCTGCGCGCCGGTGGTAAAGCGCCGGCCGCGGTCGAGGTAGAGCGCCTGCGCGCCGATGTCCTGGATGGTCCCGTTGGCCTGCACGGCGACGCCGAGCGAGCGGTCCGAGAGCTGGTCCGAGAACAGGAACGCGACGCCGCCGCCGACGCCGACGCCGCCGAAGGACTGGTCGTAGCCGACGCCGACCTGCGGCTGGGAGATGTAGTCCAGCTGGAGGCGGCTGCGGTAGTCACGCGTCGGGAAGCCGCCGGTCTCAGGGAGGCCCGAGCGGGCGTCGGCGAGGTAGCCCTCGACGCGGCTGCGGCCGGCCGCCTCGCCGGGCGGCAGCGTCGCCGCATTCGCGAAGCGGACAGGCTCGACGGGCGTGCCCTGCGCCTCGGCGGCGTCGGTCCGGTAGACGGTGTAGCGCTGGCCCTCGAAGACCGAGTACGCGATGTCGCCCGTCTGGCGCGAGACCGACATCGCGGGCGAGAGGTCCGCAATGCCCGAGACGCCCGTCGCCAAGCGCGTGACCTGGAAGAGGGCGGCGTCGCCCTCCTGCCGGCGCGCGACCTCCAGGCGGAAAATGTCGTTATAGCCGCCGCGGTCCGAGATAAAGTAGAGGCTCTGGCCGTCGGGGCTCCACGCGGGGTTGATGTGCTTGGCGCCGGCGAAGAGGCTCAGCGGCTCGGTCGCGCCCGTCTCGGCGTCCATGAGCGCGAGGCGCGTCGCAGCGTAGGTGAGGCGCTCGAAGTCCGTGCCTGGCCCGCGGTCCGTGACGAAGGCGATCGTGCGGCCGTCGGGGCTCCACGCGGGCTGGAGGTCCGCGAAGCGGTCGTTGGTCATCTGGCGGACCGTCCCGGACTCGACGTCGATGATGTAGAGGTCCGTCACGCCACCGCGGGCGCCCGAGAAGACGATGCGCTGGCCGTCGGGGGAGAACGAGAGGTCGCGGATGGCGCCGATGCCCTCGACGGCGAGGCGTCGCACGACGTCGCGGCGGGCGACGTCGAGGATCGAGATCTCGTTGTTGCCGCCGGCGAAGACGACGAAGGCGAACTGCGTTCCGTCGGGCCGCCACGTCCCCGCGGACTCGATAAAGCGGAGCGCGTCCGTGTGCGGGTCCGACCCGACGGAGGCGAGTTTGGCGAGGACCTCGCCCGAGGCGGCGTCGGCGAGGAAGAGGTCGATGCCGAAGAGGTCGCGCTCGGAGAGGTACGCGACCGTGCGGCCGTCGGGCGAGAGCTGCGGGGCGATGTTGATCGCGCCCGTGTCGCGCTCGTTGGCGAGTAGGCGCGTGCCTGTCAGGCGCGTGAGAGAATCCGGGTACGCGAGAAAGCGCGGCGGGCGGACGCGGCGGCCCTCCTGGCGGGCGGCCTCGCGCTCGGCGCGCTCGTCGGCGATGCGCTCCAACTCGTCGGCCGTGCGCGGCGCCGTGGGCACCTCGCGGCCGGCGACGGACGGCGTGAGGCCCTCGCGGAGCGCGCGGTGCCAGTCGGCTGAGAGGCTGTCCGGCGTCTGGCCCGTCACGACGACGAGGGCCGAGTCGAGCGGCATGTCGAGCGTCGTCCGGAAGAGGCGCACGGCCGCGTCGTCGCCGTACTCGCCGGCGACGTAGGCCCAGAACGGCTGCCCGTACTGGTACTCGTTGTAGCGCCCGCCCGAGCGGATCAGCTCGGAGACCGTCGGGACGTCGTCGCGGAGGAGCGCGTCGCGCATCCACATCGACGTCAGCGCGTCCTCGCGGCCGACCGAGAAGTACTCCGCCATGCCCTCGATGACGAAGAGCGGCGTCCGGACGAAGTTCTGGAAGCGCTCCGAGCGCTGCGCGATGTCGTACTGGAACTGGTGGACGAGCTCGTGGCCGAGGACGTGGTCCGTCTCGGCGTTCGTGCTCGCGACGGCCAGCACGACGCGCTGCCGCAGGCCCTCCGTCACGCCCTGCGTGCCCTCGCCGATCTGCGCGATGTTGGTCTGCCGGAAGTCGGCGTCGTCGGCGTAGAGGACGATCGCCTTGCGCTCGTCGTACTCGTGCTGGAAGATCGCCGAGTAGCGGTCGTACCACCGCTCCGCCATCCGCCCGACGTCGCGGACGGTCTGCTCCATGCCGTCGTAGTAGTAGATGTCGAAGTGCTCGGTCTCGAGCACCTGGTAGTCGAAGTCGTCGTAGCGGACCTGGTTGCGGCCGAAGTACTGCGCCTGCGCCGCGGGCGCGAGGGCAGCCACAGCAGCCACGGCGGCGAGGCCGAGGCGAACGGCGCGGCCGAAGCCGGCAGCGCGGCCGGCGAGGCGACGCGTGGAGGTCAGAGTGGGCATCGAGAAGGCGGTAGGAGTCGGGCGGCAGGCGCCGGACGGAAGCGAACCCGTCAGGGCGGCGCGGGTTCACGGCGCCGGGGCGTCTCGGGAACCTCCGGAGGCGACGCGGGCGGACGGCCCGAGGCGGTGGCGGCCTGGACAGGCCCGGCATGCGCATTCTCCGGTCCCGGACACGACGGACCGGAGGTGTGCGTTCGTACTCTCGGACTGCGCCGGGGACCGCCTTTTGCCCCATCTGAGGAACGGGGGTCCTGCCCGCAGCGAGCACGTCTGACCTTCAGAGCCCGACTAGAATGCCGTCCTCCTCGCGCACGCGGGGATCCCGTGTTCAGAGCGCCGTCAACGACGGCTGACGTGGAGAGACAGCGCTCGTTCACCGTCAGCCTCTCTGCAATCCCGGTCTTTCCGTACCTGGAACGCCGTACCCGAACCACTCCCCGCCGTGCTCGCCGTCACCGCCCGCGAAGACGCCCGCGTCCGCTTCCGGATCTTCTCCGTCCTCGTCGTGCTGCTGCTGGGATTCCTCTCGGCGCGGCTCGTCCAGATGCAGCTCGTCGACCGCGAGCAGTACGCGACCGAGGCCGACGGCAACGCCATCGCGACGCGCATCATCCGGCCCGCCCGCGGCTACGTCTTCGACCGCAACGGCGTGCTCCTCGTCGACAACGAGACGACGCTCTCGGTCACGGTCACGCCGCGGTACTTCAACGAGGCGGACCTGCCGCTCGTGGCCGAGCTCGCTGGCCGGCCGCTTGCCGAGCTCCGCACGGCGTACACCCGGATCCGCGACCGCTCGCCGTACCAGGAGGCGACGCTGCTCGAAAACGTCCCGTTCGCGGCGTTCGCGCGGTTGCAGGAGAGCCAGTACCGCCTGCGCGGCATCGGCTTCTCCGAGGACCAGCAGCGGCGCTACCACGGCCGCGCGCGCCTCACGCATGCGCTGGGCTACGTCAACGAGATCGGCGAGGCCGAGCTCGCGGACCTGCGCGAGCAGGGCTACGCCCTCGGCGACCGCGTCGGCAAGACGGGCGTCGAGCGGGGGTACGAGGCGGTCCTCCGGGGCCGGCCGGGGCGGCACCTGCGGCTCGTCAACGTCCACGGGATGGAAGTGCAGGCGTACGAGGGCGGGGCCGAGGACGTCGAGCCGCAGTCCGGCGTCGCGCTCACGCTCGCCATCGACGCCTCGGTGCAGGCGCTCGCCGAGAGCCTGTTCGTGAACAAGCAGGGCGGGGCCGTGATGATGGATGCCCGCGACGGCGGCATCATCTCGATGGTCTCCGCGCCGGACTACGACCTCGACATCTTCCGCGACGGGTTCACCCAGGCCGAGGTGGACTACCTCTACCGCAACCCGGCCAAGCCGGACTTCAACCGGGCCACGATGGCGAGCCTCCCGCCGGGGAGCACGTGGAAGCCGTTCATGGCGGCCGTGGCCCTCCAGGAGGGCATGATCGACGAGAACACGACGCTCTTCTGCGGCGGCGGCTACGTCCTCGGCCGGCTCTACCGCTGCCACGGCGGCGCGCACGGCAACATCAATGTCAAGGACGCGATCCGGGTCTCGTGCAATACGTTCTTCTTCCGGCTGATGAACGACACGTTCACGAACGCGCACCACCCGGAGGGCATCCGGATGAACCTCGACATGTTCGATATGTGGGCGCACCGCTTCGGTTTCGGGCAGCTCGCGCCGCTGGACATCCCGAACCAGGAGACGGGCCTCATCCCGGACTCGTCGTACTACGACCGCGTCTACCCGCAGGGCTGGGGGCCGGGCTACACGGTCAACATGGGCATCGGGCAGGGCAACATGGGCGTGAGCCCGATGCAGCTCGCGCGGTACACGGCAGCCGTCGCCAACGGCGGCACGCTCGTGACGCC
The DNA here is from genome assembly GCA_036399715.1 of Rubricoccaceae bacterium. Taxonomy (GTDB): domain Bacteria; phylum Bacteroidota; class Rhodothermia; order Rhodothermales; family Rubricoccaceae; genus DASVSE01. Next base: position 18,376 of record DASWMO010000248.1, on the reverse strand, counting down.
GCACCTCGTGATGCGGCAGACCAACCCGGAGACCAACCGCTCAGTCGCGCCGAGCCTCCGCCGTGCGAGCCGTATCCCGATCGAGCCGCGCAACTTCCAGATCGTGCGCGAGGGCATGTTCGCCGTCGTGGACGCGGGGACGGCGCGGCGCATGCAGATCCCGGCCGTCGACGACTTTCCCGAGATCACGCTCGCGGGCAAGACGGGCACGGCCGAGAACCCGGGCGGCGCGGACCACGCGGTCTTTATCGCCTTCGCGCCCCGCGACAAGCCCGTCGTCGCCGTCGCGGTGATCGTCGAGAACGCGGGCTTCGGCGCGACGACGGCCGGGCCGATCGCGAGCCTCATGATCGAGCAGTACTTCCGCGGCCGGACGACGCGGCCGGACATGGTCGCGGGCGTGCGTGCGCTCCGTTCGCGCGGCCGCGACTAGGTGCCCCCGGTGCAGCGCCTGCGGCGAGAGTGCCCCGGGCCGCCGCGTAGTTTCCGCCCGACCCACCGCCGCGCGCCCGAACGCGCTCTCACGTGAGCCGCGTCATCCGCGCGGGCGACACGCCGGCCACGCGCCGCCACGCCCACCGCCGCTCGGCCGCCGAGGCACTGCGCCTGCTCGCCGGGCGCCCCGCCCTCGCCGACGGCTATTTCGACGCCGAGGCGAAAGACCTCGTCGCCTTTCTCGCCGTCCACCTGCGGGGGATCGGCGAGACGATCGAGGGATCCGCGCAGGCGTGGGACGACCGCAACTACTGGAAGAAGGCCGAGGCGCTACGCGACGAGTACCGCTGGGCGCCGCGCGCCGCGGACGACATCGAGCGCCTCGCCGTCGCCGAGCGCTGGGCCGACGTCGTGCCGGCGCTCATCGCGCTCGTCCCGCACTTCGCCGACGTCACCATCGCGACTGTCACGCGCGACGCGGACCTGTGGGTCGGCGCGCACCGCGCGCTCGTCCGCCGCATGGCGAAGGCGTCCGCCGCGAAGGCGTGAGCGCACTCGTAACGCGCGTCGAGAATGGCCGGACGTTCGTCCTCGACCCCGTCCGCCGGCGCTACGTCGCGCTCACGCCCGAGGAGGGCGTGCGGCAGGTGCTGCTCGCGGACCTCGTCGCCCTCGGCTACCCCGTGGGCCTGCTCGCGGTCGAGAAAGGCCTCGCCTTTGGCGGCAAGACGTGGCGCGCGGACGCCGTCGCCTACGACCGGGCCGGACGTGCCCTGCTCCTCGCCGAGTGCAAGGCGCCCGATGTGGCCGTGGGGCAGGCGGCGTTCGACCAGCTCGCGCGCTACAACGCCGTCCTCGGCGCGCGCGTGCTCGTCGTCGACAACGGCCGCGTGCGCTACTGCTGCGTCCGCTCGGACGCCGGCTGGGCGTTCATCGATGCGCTCCCGCGCTACACCGATCTGGACGGCTAACGCTACACCCAGAGGTCATTCGGGGCGGTCCGCTCGCCGCCCGTCTCGCCTGTGTTGACGACGCCGCGGGGCTCGACGATGAGCGCGTGGCACTCGGCCGAGGCGCGCGTGACGTGTTCCACGCCGCGGGGCACGACGATCATCTCGCCTGCGCGGAGGGTCTGGGTCCGGTCACGGAACGCGACGTCCATCTCTCCGGCGAGCACGAGGAAGGCCTCGTCTGTGTCGTCGTGGCGGTGCCATACGAACTCGCCCTGGAAGGTGACGAGCTTGAACTGGACATCGTTCAACTCCGCGACCACGCGGGGCGACCAGTGTTCTGAGAACCGAGCGAGTTTCTCGGCGAAGTTGATCGTCGTTCCCTTCGGGGTCACGGACATGATCAGAACGGGTCGGCCGAGGACGGCGGCAGGCCGGGCGGGCCGTAATCGGACGGGCCGAAGTCCGGCGGTGGGCCGAGCGGCGGCGGCCCGCCGTACGGGTCGCCGTAGTCGGCGCCGCCAGGCGGGAGCCCGCCGTAGGCGTCCTGCCCGTAGACCTCGCCGTAGCCGCCGTCCGTGTCCGAGGCGACGTAGCTCGTGAGGTTCTCGAAGCGCGCGAACTGGTTGACGAAGGCCACCTTGACGTCGCCGATGGGCCCGTTTCGCTGCTTGCCGATGAGCAACTCGCCGAGCCCTTCGGTCGAGTTACCCGCCTCGTCGACCGTGATGCCGTATCGCTCGGCGCGGTAGATGAACATGACCACGTCGGCGTCCTGCTCGATCGAGCCCGACTCACGGAGGTCGGAGAGCTGCGGACGCTTGTCGCCGCCGCGCGTCTCGACGGCGCGTGAGAGCTGCGCGAGGGCGATGACGGGCACATTGAGCTCCTTGGCGAGGCCCTTCAGTGAGCGGCTGATCTGCGCGATCTCCTGCTCGCGGTTGCCCTGCGTCTGCTGCGTCCCGTGCATGAGCTGCAGGTAGTCCACGATGACGAGCCCGATGTCGTGCTCGGCCTTGAGGCGGCGGCACTTGGCGCGGAGTTCGAGGATGCCGAGGGCCGGCGTGTCGTCGATAAAGATGGGCGCAGACGAGAGCTTGCCGGCGGCCCGGGCAAGCTTCGGCCAGTCGTCGTCGTGGAGGCGGCCCGTGCGTGCGCGCTGCGCGTCGACGCGCGCCTCACTCGTGAGCAGGCGCTGCGCGAGCTGCTGCGCGCTCATCTCGAGCGAGAAGTAGGCCACGCCGCACGGCTTCTGCGGGTGGAGGGCGGCGTTGCGCGTGAGGGCGAGACTGAAGGCCGTTTTGCCCATGGATGGACGCGCTGCGACGATGACCATGTCGGACGGCTGCCAGCCGCCGGTCATGTTGTCGAGGCTCGTGAAGCCCGAGGGCACGCCCGTGATGCCGCCCTCGCGGCCATGGATCGCCTCGAGGTGCGCGACCGTCGTCATCATGACGTCGTTGATCCCGACGACGCCTTTGCGGAGCTGGCTCTCCGTAATGGCGAAGATCTGCCGCTCGGCCTCGTCGAGCAGGTCGAAGGCGTCCGTCGTCGGGTCGAAGGCCTGCCCGACGACGCCCGTCATGGTCGTGATGAGCTTGCGTAGCAAGCTCTTCTCGGCGATGATGCGCGCGTGGTACTCGACGTTGGCGGCGCTCGCGACGCGCGTCGTGAGCTCGGCGAGGTAGTAGCCCCCGATGGCCTCGTAGTCGCCGCGCCGCTTGAGCTCCTCCGAGAGCGTGATGAGGTCGACCGGGTGGCCGCGCTCAAAGAGCGCCTCGACGGCCTCATAGATTTTCTGGTGCCGCCCGTCGTAGAACGCGTCCGCGGGCAGGATCTCGATGGCCTTCGGGATCGCGTCACGCTCGATGAGGACAGCCCCGAGCACGGCCTGCTCCACGTCGACGGCCTGCGGCGGCATCCGGCCGGCGCCCTCGCGCAGCGAGACGACGTTGGCCGGCCGCCGGCCGCCGGTCATCTTGGCGAACGGAATCTCGGGGCCGGATTCATCGATGCGGAGCGGGCGTTGCTGGAAGTCGTCGTCCATCGAGGGGGATGTGGAAAGCGGTGAGCGGGGTGGTTAGCCCGCGTCCTTCGTCGTCAACTGGTCGTAGCGCGTGCGGAGCAGCTTGACGTCCTCCCACGTCGGGCGCTTCCACTGCGGGTTGCGCAGGAGCGCGGCCGGGTGGTACGTCACGACCATCGGGAGGCCGTAGAAGTCCTGAAACGAGCCGCGCAGGTTGGCGAGGGATGCCGTCTTGCCGAGGAGGGCGTTGCCGGAGCTCTTGCCGACGGCCAGCAGGATCTTGGGCCGGACGAGCGCGATCTGCTTGTACAGGACCGGCATGTGCGCCGCGACCTCCTCGGGGAGCGGGTCGCGGTTGTTCGGCGGCCGGCTCTTGAGGATGTTCGTGATGTAGACCTGCTCGCGCTTGAACAGGACGGCCTCCAGAATCTTGTCCAGCAGCTGCCCCGAGCGGCCGACGAACGGCTCCCCGAGGCGGTCCTCGTCGGCGCCGGGCGCCTCGCCGATCACCATCAGATCCGCGTTCGGGTCGCCGACGCCGAGGACGGGGTTGATGCGACCCTCGTCGATGGGAATGAGGACGTTCGCGGCGAGGTAGTCGCGGATCTCGCCGAGCGACGTCATCGCGTGCAGCGGCGAGCCCTCGGGGATGAGCGCCTCGATGCGCTCGTAGGGCGAGAGGCTGGCGTCCTGGCTCGGGTCGGGCAGGGCGCCGAAGAGGTCGGGCACGTCGGCGGAGGGCGGGAGGGCGGAGGGCGGGGCGGTGTCGAGCGCAGGGGAGGGCGGACGCTCGGGCGCCTCCGTGACGACCGCCATGGGTAATGCTGCCTCTATATGAGCCGTCTCGGGTGAAACGGCCTCGGTCGACACTGTCTCGGGGTCGGCCGGATGGGCTCCAGCGAGGTGGCGGACGCGGCCCGAGACGCGGCCCTGGAACGCGAGCACGGACCGCGCCGCGCGGATCAGATCGGCAGCAGAGGGCGACGGGTCGGTCACAGGCGGGGGCGTCCGAGGGACCGGCCAATGTAGCCGGGCCGCCCCGCGGGGGCTACTGAGAACGCGGGTGAAAACCGGCCCGCTGCGTCTCGTCGGCAAGGGCCGCGCGCGCGTGGGGGAGCACGATCCCGGTCCACAGCGCGTACTGCGCGCCGGAGGGGTGCAAGCCGTCGGGTGCGACCTCGACGGCGCCGGTTTCGCGCGAGACGGCGGTCACATCGGCCCAGCGCGCGCCCGCGGCCTGTGCCTCCGCCTGTGCGGCCGTATTGAAGGCGTCGATAGCGGACGCGATCTGCGCGCGGTCTCGGGCTGCCGCGAATGGCGTCACGCTCCAGTCGGGAATCGACACGACGACGACGCGCCGGGCGTCGCCGCCCGCGAACCCGGTTGCCCGCGCGAGCATCGCCCGGAACGCCGTGCGGTACGCCCCGGCGTCGCCGCCGCGGTACTGGTCGTTGACGCCGATGAGCAGCGTCACGAGCGCGTACGGCCCTGCAGGCTGCGCCACATCGATGCCTGCGTCGAGTTCGGCGACGGTCCAGCCGGTCGTGGCGATGATCTCGGGGTCGGCAACCGGGATCCCCTCGGCGCGGAGGGCGGCGGCGAGGCGGACCGGCCAGCGCTCGGCGTCGTCGACGCCCTCGCCGATCGTGTACGAGTCGCCGAGGGCGAGAACGCGGAGCGTGCCCGGCACAGGCGTGTCCGATGGGGGCGGCGTCTCGGTCATGCAGCCGGCAGCGAGCAGGGCGAGCGGGAGGGCGCACGTCACGCCGTGGCGGCGTACGCGCGTCACGCGGCGGTGGCGGACACGGCGGGCGCGGTGACGGCGTCGAGGAGTGCCTCAGCGACGGCGCGCTTGGAGCCGAGCGGAACGTCGACCCGGCGGCCATCGGCGCTCAGGAGCGCGAGGCGGTTGGTGCCCGTGCCGAATCCTTCCCCGGGTACGTCGGCGGCGTTGAGCGCGATCCAGTCGAGGTTTTTGCGGGCGAGCTTGGCGCAGGCGTGCGCCTCGCCGTCGTGCGTTTCGAGGGCGAAGCCGACGAGTGTCTGGCCCGGGCGCTTCTGTGCGCCGAGCGCGGCTAGCACGTCGGGCGTGCGGCGCAGACGCATGATCAACTCGCCATCCGTCTTGGTGAGCTTGGTCGTTGAGACGTCAGCCGGGGCGTAGTCCGAGACGGCTGCGGCAGCGATGACGAGGTCGGCCGCGCCGTGCGCGAGCGCCTCGCGGAGCAGGTCGTCGGCGGTGACGACGTCGATGCGCGTCACGCCGGGCGGTGTGTCGAGGGCGACGGGGCCGGCGAGGAGCGTCACGGTCGCCCCGCGGCGGGCGGCGGCGGCGGCAATCTCGAAGCCCATCGTGCCCGTCGAGCCGTTGGAGAGAAAGCGGACGGGGTCGGCGGCCTCGCGCGTCGGGCCGGCCGTGACGAGGACGGTCCTTCCGGCGAGCGAGCGGTCGGGCGCTGAGCGGGCGCGGTGCTCCGCGAGCCAGCGCGTGATCTCGGCGACGAGCGCGTCGGGCTCGGGCAGACGTCCCTGCCCGACGAGGCCCGACGCGAGCGGCCCCTCGGCCGGCTCGACGATGTGCACGCCGTCCGTACGGAGGCGGGCGACGTTGCGCTGCGTCGCCGGATGGTGCCACATGTCGTGGTCCATCGCCGGGGCGACGAGGACGGGGCAGCGGGCCGACAGCACGACGGCCGCGAGCATCGAATCGCAGAAGCCGTGTGCGAGCGTGGCCATTGTCTGCGCCGTCGCGGGCGCGACCACGACGGCGTCGGCCCAGAGGCCGAGCTCGACGTGCTTGGTCCACGCGCTCGCGGCAGCGCCTTCATCGCCCCGGTCGCCGTCTGGGAAGAGGTCGACGAGCGTCTCGCGGCCCGCGAGGACTGAGAGCGTCAGCGCGGGGATGAAGCGCGTCGCCGCGGGCGTCATCACGGGCTGCACGGCCGCGCCAGCGCGGCCGAGGGCGCGGACGAGCTCGGCGGCCTTGTACGCCGCGATGCTCCCCGAAACGCCGAGGACGATCTTCGCGCCGGCGAGCGGCGCAGCGCCGAGTGACGCGGGGCCCGCGAGCGGCACCTAGCCCTGCGGCTCGGCCGACGGGTCGGCCGGGGCGGGGTTGCGGAAGTACAGCCCGCCGGACTCCATCTCCTCGATGGCGGCGGCGGACGCCTTGGGCTTGCGCTCGTACTCGAGCGAGATGCGCAGCTGGTCCTCGTTGGAGCGGATCTCGTCGGCCGGGTCCATCGAGAGGTCCTCGAAGTAGACGAGCTTGGCGTCGAGCTCCTGCTTGGTCTTGGACGAGATCTGCATCGCCCGCCGCGAGAGGATGGCGACGGTTTCGTAGAGGTTGCCGGTCTCGGCCGCGAGCGCGGTCGTGTCGAGGGTCTTGATCGCCATCGGGTCGGAGCGGAAGTGGAACCGAACAGGGTACGCCGCGGCGGCGCGGCGGGGGGCAAAGAATGGCGGAAGGGCGAGGCCGATCTCGCCCACGCGCGACGGCATCACGGCGCGCCCAGAAACGCCTCGACGCGCGCGACCGTCTCGGCGACGGCTGCGTCGAGGTCGTCGTTGACGATGACAGCGTCGAACGTCGGAGCGGCGCGCATCTCCATCTCGGCGCGGTCGAGGCGCGTCTCGACCTGCGCCTCGGTCTCCGTCCCCCGCGCGCGCAGACGGTCGGCGAGCGCGGCGAGGCTCGGCGGGCGGATAAACAGCGTCAGCGCGCGGTCGCCGTAGAGCCGCTTGACGCTCGTCGCGCCCTTCACGTCGACGTCCAGCACGACCGCGCGCGTGCCTGGGGCCGCGGCGAGCGCGGCGAGGTCCGGGGCGAGCGTGCCGTAAAAGCGCCCCGGATACACCTCCTCGTGCTCGACGAACTCGCCCGCGGCGAGGCGCTCGGCGAACGCGCCGGGGGTCAGAAAGTGGTAGTCCACGCCGTCGCGCTCGCCCTGCCGCGGCGCGCGCGTCGTCGCGGAGACGGAAAAGACGAGGCCCGGGACGGCCGCCATGAGCCGCCGCGCGATCGTCGTCTTGCCCGCCCCGGAGGGGGCCGTGAGCACGAGGAGCTTCATGGAGGGTGGAAGTGGGGGAGGGCACGCGGCGCCCTCGATGCGCTCAGACAACGTTAGCCGCCTGCTCGCGGATCTGCTCGACGGTTTCCTTCATCGCGACGGCGAGGTGCGCGACCTCGGTGTCGCCCGCCTTCGAGCCCGTCGTGTTGACCTCGCGCAGGATCTCCTGGACGAGAAAGCCGAGGCGGCGGCCAGCCGGGGCGTCGCCGTCGAGCGCGGCAGTCGCCTGCGCGAGGTGGCTCCGCAGGCGGACGACCTCCTCGGACACGTCGAGGCGGTCGGCGAGGAGCGCGATCTCGGTTTCGAGGCGTACGGGGTCGAGGCGCGTATCGCCGAGCATCTCCGCGAGGCGGTCCGCGAGCCGCGTCCGCGCCTCGGCGACGCGCAGCGGCGCGCGCGCCTCGACGTCACCCGCGAGCCGCTCTAGGGTCGCGAGGCGTGCGCGGAGGTCGCGGTCGAGCGCCGCGCCTTCGACGGCCCGCATCGCGTCGAGCTGCGCGAGCGCCTCGGCGAGGGCGGCCTCGACGGCGGGCCACGCGTCGGCGCCGGTGCCGGCGTCGTCCGGGGCCACGGTCGTGAGTGGGCGCGCCATGCCCTCGGGCGGGCGGAGGAGCGCGTCGAGCGTGATCGGGGCCTCCGAGGCCGTCAGGCCGGCCGCGTCGCGCAGCGCGCGCAGCGTCTCGGCGACGGCCCGCGCGGCCTCGGCATCGACGCGGAGCGCGCCGCCCGCCGCGGCCTGCTCGGTCGTCACGGTGACCGTCGCCGTGCCCCGGCCAATGTGGTCGCGGACGCGGGCGGCGATCTCGGCCTCGTGCGCGGCGAGCGCGCGCGGCAGCCGGACCGTCACGTCGGACCCGCGGCCGTTGACCGTGCGGACCTCGACGGCCGCCTCGACGGCGCCACCGGGGCCATCGAGGCGGTGCGTGCCACGGCCGAAGCCGGTCATGCTCAGAATCATTGGGGCAGACAGTAACGGGGCCCGGTGGTGCTCGGAATCATCGCGCGCGGGGAGGGGAGCCGCAAGCTAGACGCGCCGGCGCCGACGCGGCGGCCGGTCCGGGCGGGCCGGATGCCGAATGGACACCGAGTGAACTTCCGGATGAGCACCGCCCCGCCGTAGAGTCCGGCGTGCGTCGGGGCGACCAGGAACCGGCGCGCATGGCGGTGTAGTGGTGCCGGCTCCGGTCGGGCTGCTGAGAGGGCACCGCCCCGCGACGCCCTCGGCCACGTGCCGGGGGCGTCGCTGTGTGGTCCGGCGGTGCCTACGCCTCGACGCCTGCCCGCGGCAGCCCGGCGACGATGTCGCGCCACGCGCCGAGCTCGGGCAGGCCGGGCTTGCGCTTGCCGAAGAGCTGCACGATCTGCTGGCCGGCCGCGTCGTACGCCTCGACGGCTGTCACGTCGCCGTCGGCCGTCGGCTTCACGACGACATACGTCTCGGCGATGCGCGTCTCGTCGAGGTGCAGGTTGAAGCGCTCGTCGAGGACGTTGAACCACGGCCCGCGCGTCATCAGGTTCTGGACGGGCCCGGTGTGGATCTGGATCGCGCCCGGGTTGCCGACGAACACCATGATCGGCGTGCCGTCGGCCGCGGCGGCTTCGATCGCCCGGCGGACGGCCGTCGGCTCGGTCCGCTCGGCGAACCGGCCCTCAGCGAGGCGCAGCGCCTGCACGCGCCCGACGCCGTGGTCGCGGAGGAGCGGGAAAAAGTCGTGCGTGTCCTGCAGGGCGGTCCAGCCGGCGAGGAACGCGTCGGCGTCGATGTCAGCGTCGGGGCGGTCAGCGACGGGCGCCAGGCGCGGCACGACGGACAGGCCCGGCGCCTCGGCGGGCGCACGGTGCGCGGCGACGAAGGCGTCGTAGGCCGCGCGGTCGCTCGCCGCCGTCAGGAAGACCTTGTGGACGGCGTCGCCGTGGCGGTCGAAAAACTGGAGGCTGCGGCGCTCCTTGCCCGGCTCGCCCGCCGCGACGGCGAAGGCCGACGCCCACCGGGCGCAGAAGAGGCGCAGGTCGATCTCCTCGTTGGCGACGAGGGCCATGCCGTGCGGGAGCGCGACGTCGAAGGTGTGGTAAACGCCGTGGCGCTCGTGGACGCAGGCGTCGTTGCGCGTGAGCGCCATCACGTCGCCGAACGCTTCGAGCTCGGGCAGGAGAGCGCGCCACCCGCCGGCCGGCGCGGCGAGCGCCACGGCCTCGCCGTCGACGCCCGTCGCGACGAGCTCGGCCTCGGTCGCGCCGAGGTCCTGCGCGGCCGTGCGGATGCGCGCCGCGGGGTTGGCGGCGCGGTAGTCGGAGAAAGTGGTCGTGAGGTCCGTCATCGGGGTCAGAGTGAGAGAGTCGGAAGGTCGAGCACAGGGAGCGCGCCGAACGCAAGATCGACACCGTCGGGCACGGGCACGACGAGCGGGCAGGCCGCACACGGGTGGGCCGTCACCATGACCGTGATCCCGAACGCGCAGCGCACGATGGTCGGCGTGAGGACGGCGTGGGGTGGACCGACGGCGACGAGGCGGCCGGCGGCGAGGACCGCGATCCGGTCCGCATACTGCGCCGCGAGGTTGAGGTCGTGGAGGACGGCGAGCACGCCGACGCCCTCGGCGGCCTGCCGGCGGGCCGTTTTGAGGACGGCGTGCTGGTGGCCGAGGTCGAGTGCGCTCGTCGGCTCGTCGAGCAGCAGGTAGCGGCCGGCGGGGGCGCCATCGCCGGAGGCGGTGCCGTCGAGTTGGGCGAGAGCTCGTGCGAGGTGGACCCGCTGGCGCTCGCCGCCCGAGAGCGTCGGGTAGCGCCGGTCGGCGAGGCCGTCCACGCCGGCCTGCGCCATCGCGCTCCCGGCAGCGGCGAGGTCGTCGCGGCGCGTCGAACGGTGGGGCGTCCGTCCGAGCAGGACGACGTCGAGGGCCGTGAAGCCGAACGCGAGGGCGGACTCCTGCGGCAGCACGGCCCGCCGCAGGGCGAGCGCGGCCGCAGGAGTCTCGGCGAGCGGCCGGCCGTCGAGCAGTACTCGGCCGTTCGCAGGGACGGTCTCGCCGGCGAGCACCCGGAGGGCCGTCGTCTTTCCCGCCCCGTTCGGCCCGACGACGGCCACGACCTCGCCCGGCGCGACGTGCAGCGAGAGCGCGTCGAGCAGCGTGGCCTGGCCGGCCCGCACGGTCACGGAGTCGAGGGCGAGCATCTGGGAGGGGCGAGAGGAAATGAACGGCCGAACGACGGCCGCGGTGCCTGGCCGGCACCGCGCGGCATCAGCCGTCGGGCCGCTCGCGCATCAGGAGGGCGAGAAAGAACGGCGCCCCGGCGACGGCCGTCACGATGCCGATGGGCACCTCGACCGGCGCGAGGACGGTTCGCCCAGCAAGGTCGGCAAAGACGAGGAGGACCGCCCCGGCGAGCGCCGAAGCGGGCAGGAGGGCCCGGTGGCCCGGCCCGAGCAGCAGCCGGACGAGGTGCGGCGCGACGAGCCCAACGAACCCGATGAGGCCCGCGACGGCTGTGGCGGCGGCGACGGCGAGCGCGGCGAGCGTCACCGCGATGCCCTTGACGCGCTCAGTCCGCACGCCGAGGTGCCGCGCCTCGGCCTCGCCGAGCAGGAGCGCGTCGAGCGCGCGCGCGAGCCACGGCGCTGCCACGACGGCCGCGCCGACGAGCGGGGCGGCAATCGCGAGCGAGCCCCACGTCGCCCCGCCGAGGCTGCCGAGCGTCCAGAAGGTGAGGTCGCGGAGCTGCCCGTCGTCGGCGAACAGCACGAGCGCGCCGACGCCCGCGCCGCACAGCGCGTTGACGGCGATGCCGGCAAGGAGCATCGTCGTGACCGACGTCCGCCCGCGCGCGGTCGCGATGCGGTAGACGACGAACGCCGTCGCGAGGCCGCCCGCGAACGCGGCCGTCGCGACGAGGACGGGCCCGAGCGCACCCGATGCCGGCACGCCGATCATCGCGCCGAGCACGATCGCCGTAGCCGCGCCGAGGGCCGACCCGCTCGACACGCCGACGAGCCCGGGGTCGGCGAGTGGGTTCCGGAACAGGCCCTGCATCACGGCCCCGCTCACGGCCAGCCCGGCTCCCACGACGACGCTCAGCAGCACGCGCGGCAGGCGGATCGCGAGCAGGACGGACGCCTCCTGGGCCGTGAACGCCGCCGCGCCAGCCGGCACCGCTGGCCCGAGGCCGCTCCGCGCCAGCAGGATGCCGGCAAGCTGCGCCGGCCGCAACCCGACCGCCCCGACGGCGACCGACAAGAGGGCCCCCGCGACGAGGAGCGCCCCGAGCCCGGCGAGGACGAGGCGCACGCGCCGGGCCTGACGCGCCGTGGCGACCTCGAAGGGGCTGGCGGCGGCGGGGCCCGGGTCCCGAAGCGGGAGCGCGAGCGGCATCATGCGCCGGCCCTGCGGGGCGCCGGTGCGCCGGCAGCGGGAGCGCCCGCAGCGGGGCCGGCGAGGCCGCGCGCGAGTGCCTCGACGCCCTGCCCGACACGCGGCCCGAAGCCTAGCAGCAGGTCGTCGTCCACGGCGACGACGCGGCGCGCGCGGCCGGCCGGCGTCTGGGCGAGGCCCGGCTGGCGCAGCAGGCCGTCGATGCCGCCGAGGCTCTCGAGGCTCTTCGCCGGTACGACGATAGCGTCCGGCGCCGCCGTGACGACGGCTTCGGCGGTCAGCGGGCGGTAGCCCTCATAGGCGGTGACGGCGTTCTCGGCGCCCGCGAGGCGCAGGATCCCCTCGGGCCCGCCGCCTGTACCGGCCGCGAGCACGACGCCCGCGCCGCGGGCGTAGACGAACAGCACGCGCGGGGCCGCAGCAGGCCGCACGGCCTCGGCCGCCGCGAGGTCGCGGCGCATGAGGCCAACGACCGAGTCGGCCTGCGCCACGCGTCCCAGAACCTCGCCGACGCGCCGCACGCGCGCCTCGGCGCTCGCGACGTCGACAGCCTCGGGCAGCACGACGACCGCCACGCCGGCCGACCGGATCTGGTCCAGCACGCCCGGCGGGCCCGTCCCTTCGACGGCCAGCACGAGCGTCGGGCGCAGCGCGAGCACGCCCTCGGGCGACGTCTGGCGGAAGTAGTCCAGCCGCGGGCCGGCCAGGATCGACTCCGGGTAGAGGCTCGACCGGTCCGTCCCGACGACGTTCGCGCCGCGGCCGACGGCGTGGACGATCTCGGTGACCGGCCCGCCGAGCGTGACGATCCGCGACGCATCGAGCGTGTCCGTCGAGGCGCCCTCCGCGGTCGCGGTCGTGTCGGCGTCCGAGGCGGACCCGCCGGGCGCCTCGGACGCATCGGTGCAGCCTGCGGCGAAGACGGCGAAGGCGAGCAGGAAGGGGCGGACGGTCATCAGGCAGCAGTTTATCTGGATCGCGTCTAAGGTAGGACGGGGCGGCGTCCCTCTGCTGGCGCTTCGGTCAAACTTCGCGGCGCCGGCGGGGCGGCGTCGGCGCTTGTCGCTCCGGGCGGGGCTTCTACCTTCCCGCCTCACCCACCACCGCCGCCGTGCCCAAGCTGCTCACCGAGTTCGTCGGGACCTTCTTTCTCGTCCTCACCATCGGCCTGACCGTCATCAGCCCGCACCCCGAGCTCGCCCCGCTCGGCATCGCGTCGATGCTCATGGTGATGGTCTACATGGGCGGCCACGTCTCGGGCGCGCACTACAACCCCGCCGTGACGCTCGCCGTGTGGATGAGCGGCAAGATGCCCGCGCGCGAGGTCGGGCCGTACATGGCCGCGCAGGTGTTGGGCTCGCTCGCGGCGTCGGTCCTCGTCGCCGTCGTGCTGAACCGGCCGCTGCGCGTGGCGCCGAACATCGACGCGACGCTGGCCGAGTTCTTCCTGTTGGAGCTGCTGTTCACGTTCGCGCTCGTGCTCGTCGTGCTCAATGTCGCGACGAGCCGCGACACGGCCGGCAACGACCACTATGGCCTCGCGATCGGGTTTACGGTCCTGGCGGGCGCCTTCGCGGCCGGCCCGATCTCGGGCGGCGCGTTCAATCCCGCCGTCGCGCTCGGCCCGATCCTGACGGACGTCCTGCTCGGCGACGGCCAGACGCTCAGCGGCCTCTGGGTCTACCTCGTCGCGACGTTCGGCGGCGGCGCGCTTGCGGCGCTCTTCTTCCGCCTCCAGAACCCCGCGGACCGCACCTGACGCCGGCGGCCCGCTCTCGCCACGCGGGAGCCGCGGCGGCGCGCGCGCGTTGACGCCGCCCGTCTCTCCCTCCCGCTCTCCGATGGCCCTCACCGACCGCTTCAGCCCGTTCGGGCTCGTCCTCTTCGGCGTGCTCCTGCTGGGGCTGATCTTTTTCGGCTACCTCATGGCGTCCCGCGGCAACAACCCCAACGGCGAGGCGCCGACGGACGGCTACACGGAAGGATCCGGCGGCACGTCCGGCACCAACACGCCCGACGGCGGCACGGCCCGCACGGGGTCTACCCGCGCAGGACTTCCCCCAGCCGAGTAGTGGCCGGATTCCTCGCGACCGTCCACGACGAAGTCGCCGGGCTGGACGTGTCGCGGCGCGCGCTGCGGCACTTCGGCCTCGCCGTCGGCGGTGTGTTCGCCGCGTTCGCGGCCGTCGGGGCGTGGCGCGCGGACGGCGTGCCGGGGCCGGTCGGCGTCACGTTCGGTGTGGTCGGCGCGGTGCTGATCCTCGGCGGACTCGCCGTCCCGCGCGCGCTCGCGCCGGTCTACCGCGTCTGGATGACGGCCGCCATCGCGATGGGCTTCGTCATGACGCGCGTGCTGCTGACGCTCGCGTTCGCGCTCGTGTTCGTGCCCGTCGGGCTCGTGTTCCGACTGCTCCGCCGCGACGCGCTCGCGCAGCGGCCAGACCGGGCGGCGCCGTCGTACTGGCTCCGTCACGAAGGCGGGCCGTCCGCCCGTGACCGCATGGAGCGGATGTACTGAGCCCATGACGCACCGACCGACGGCCGAACGGGAATCCGGTGCGGCGCGCCGCCGGCCGAGGGGCCGGGTTCTGGCCGTCCTGGTGCTAGTCGCAGCCGGCTGCGTCCCGCGGCTGTCAGGCCCGGACTCGGACCGACTTCTCGCCGCCCTTTTTGCGCCGCCCACGGCGGCCGAAGTAGCACTGGTCGAGACCGAGTGGGCAGCGCGCGACACGCGGGCACGCGACGTGCGCGTCGAGCAGACGCGCGACTACGCCGACGGCTCGCGCGTGCTCATTGTCACGCACACGACGGGTACGGACGCGGCGCGTCACGTCGGCGCGGTTCGCCTCCCGCCGGGCGCCACCGGACGCCGGCTGCCCGTTCTGCTCGTCGGGCACGGCGGCGACGGTGGCGCGAGCCTCGGCGGCTTCGAGCCCGGCGCGTTCGCGCGGGACTGGGTGCAGGTGCTGCCCGCCTTCCGCGGCGAGCGGCTCCGGACCGGCCTGCCGCTCGTCGGGGGCGGCGTGCGCGCCGGCGGCACGGCGAGCCCGTGGGACCGCGACGTCGATGACGCGCTCGCGCTCCTCGGTGCGGCCCTCGACGTCGTTCCCGAAGCCGACGCCGGGCGCATCGCCGCGCTCGGCCGCAGCCGCGGCGCGGGCGTCGTCCTGCTCGCCGCTGCCCGGGACCGGCGCGTGCGCGGCGTCGTGAGCGTCTTCGGCCCGACCGATTTCTTCCTTCCCGACGTGCAGCGCCTTGCGCGGCGGGCACTCCGCGTGCCGGTCCGTCTGCCCGGTGCGGGCTTCCTCGCCGACAGCGTCCTGTTCGCGACCCGCGACGGACGCCTGCCGCTGCCCCAGGCGCGGCTGGCGCTTCTGCGCCGCTCGCCGGCCTGGTTCGCGGCGCGCCTCCCGCCGGTCCAGATGCACCACGGCGCCCGCGACACCAAGGTGCCCGTCGCGCACAGCGAGCGCCTCGCCGACGCGCTTCGCGCCGACGGCGGCGCGCCCGAGCTGTTCGTCTACGCCGAGGGACGCCACGCGAGCCGTAGCCTCGCCGGACACCGTGCGCGCGCCGAGGCGTTTCTTCAGCGGGTCGTCGATGCCTCTCCCGACCTGCGCCCATGACCGTTCTCGGCCTCTCCTGCTGGTACCACGACGCCGCGGCGGCGGTCGTGCGCGACGGCGTGATCGTGGCCGCAGCCCAGGAGGAGCGCTTCACGCGGCGCAAGCACGACTCCGAGTTTCCCGCAAACGCCGTCGCGTACTGCCTCGCCGAGGCGGGCATCGCCGCGGCCGACCTCGACGCGGTCGCGTTCTACGACAAGCCGCTGCTCAAATTCGAGCGCCTGCTGGAGACGTTCCTCACGCTCGCCCCGCGCGGCCTGCCGGCCTTCCTCGACGCGATGCCGCCGTGGCTGCGGCAGAAGCTGTGGATCGGCGACCGCATCACGGACGCGCTCGGGGGCAAGGCGAACGCGGCGGTCCGCGACCTCCCGCTCCTCTTCCCCGAGCACCACGAGAGCCACGCGGCCGCGGCCTTTTTCCCGTCGCCTTTCGAGCGCGCGGCCTTTCTCACGACCGACGGCGTCGGCGAGTGGGCGACAACCTCATGGGGCGTCGGCGCGGGCGCAGGACTGGAGATCCGCGCGGAGCAGCACTTTCCGCACTCGCTCGGCCTGCTGTACTCGGCCGTGACGACGTTCTGCGGCTTCCGGGTCAACTCGGGAGAGTACAAGCTCATGGGCCTCGCGCCCTACGGCCGGCCCGTCTACCGCGACCTGATCCTCGACCGGCTCGTCGACCTCAAAGCGGACGGCTCGTTTCGGCTCGACCAGCGCTACTTCACGTATGCCGGCGGCCGGCGGATGACGGGGCGCGCGTTCGCGGACCTCTTCGGCGGGCCCGCCCGCGTGCCCGAGGCGCCGATCACGACGCGCGAGATGGACCTCGCGGCGTCTGTGCAGGCGGTCACCGAGGAGATCGTGCTCCGGATGGCGCGGCACGTCCACGCCGAGACGGGTGAGGACAGCCTGTGCCTCGCCGGCGGCGTCGCCCTGAACTGCGTCGCGAACGGGCGGCTGCTGCGCGAGGGGCCGTTCCGGAACGTCTGGATCCAGCCCGCGGCCGGCGATGCCGGCGGCGCCCTCGGTGCGGCCCTCATGGCGACACACGTCTGGGCCGGCACGCCACGCACGGTCTGCCCGAGCGATGCGATGCGCGGCGCTCGCCTCGGCCCGGCCTTTTCCGAGCCTGAGATCGCCGACGCCTTCGCGCAGGAAGCCTTTCCTCCAGGCGCCGTCGAAACGTTCGAGTCCGACGCAGCCCTCGTCGAGCGCGTCGCCCGGCTGCTCGCAGCCGGGCAGACGGTCGGGTGGTTTCAGGGCCGCGCCGAGTTCGGGCCGCGCGCGCTCGGGGGCCGCTCCATCCTCGCCGACCCGCGCGGGGCAGACGTGCAGCACCGCGTCAACGTGCAGGTGAAGTTCCGCGAGAGCTTCCGCCCCTTCGCGCCGTCCGTTCTCGAAGAACGTGCCGCCGACTGGTTCGATCTGGCCGGGCGCAGCGGGCTGGGGGACGGGGGAGAGGCCGAGCCTCCAGACGTGCCCGCCGCGAACCCGCCGTCTCCGTACATGCTCCTCGTCGGGCCCGTTCGCGGGGCCGAGGCGCTGGCCGAGCGCGGCGCCGAGGCGCTCGCCGGGCGCTACGGCGTGGCGTCGCCGCTACCGGCCGTGACACACGTGGACGGCTCCGCTCGCGTCCAGACGGTCACGCGCGAGCGGGCGGGGCTCTACTACGACCTCCTGCTCGCCTTCGAGCGTGCCACGGCGACGGCGGACGCTCCCGGCTGCCCGGTCCTCGTCAACACGAGCTTCAACGTCCGCGGCGAGCCCATCGTCCACAGCCCCGCGGACGCGCTGCGGGTCTTCCGCCAGACCGGCATCGACGCGCTCGCCGTCGGCCGGCACGTGATCACCAAGGCGGCGCTGCCCGAGGCCGACCGCGTGCCGCTCACGCCGGCCGAGATCGCGGCAGCGTACGGGCTGGACTGACCACGCGGAGTTGCGCACGCGCTGCTACGTGCCGCGCGGCACGAAATCTTCTCCCCGGCGGCGGTTCCGCGTGCCGGCGCGGCGCTAGTTTTCGGGCGGCACTCTCGCCGACGGCCTGAAACCTCGGGACCGCATACGGGTTTGCCGTTTCCCAGCGAGCGCGCGGGGCCGACGGTTTCAAGTCGAGCCTTGTAGAACACCGGATCAGAACGACGTCGGCGCTCCCAACACCCCGTTTTAATGAATATCTACGTCGCAAACCTCCCGTACTCCACGTCGGACGACGACCTCCGGGAGCAGTTTGAAGCTTTCGGCTCGGTCGAAAGCGCCACGGTCATCAAGGACCGTGACACCGGCCGCTCGCGCGGCTTCGGCTTCGTCGAGATGACGGACCAGGCCGAGGGCCAGGCCGCCATCGACCAGCTCAACGGCACAGACATGAACGGCCGTCCCCTGACGGTCAACGAGGCGCGCCCGCGCACCGAGCGCCCGGCCGGCGGCGGTGGCGGCTACGGCGGCGGTAGCGGCGGCTACGGCGGCGGTGGCGGCAGCCGCGGCGGCAGCGGCGGTGGCTACGGCGGCGGTGGCGGCAGCTACGGCGGCGGCGGTGGCGGCGGCAGCCGTGGCGGCAGCGGCGGTGGCTACGGCGGCGGCGGTGGCAACCGCGGCGGCAGCGGCGGTGGCTACGGCGGTGGCAGCGGCGGCTACGGTGGCGGCGGCGACCGTGGCGGCAACGGCGGCGGCTACTAAGCCATCCGGCTCAGCTCCAGGGGCGGCGATCCACTTCGGGTCGCCGCCCCTTTTTTATGTCGGGAGCGTGAGGAACTGAGCGAACGCCCGCCGTCTCACCCCGCCTTTTCCAGCACGACCGCCGGCTCGACCGCCCGGACCGTCACGCGGTCACCGACGGCGTATGCCGCCCGGGAGTCCGTGTGGACGAGGCAGTCGATCCCGCCGTCGAGGCGGACGCGGTACGTGAC
>DASWMO010000247.1:0-3614 GCA_036399715.1 Rubricoccaceae bacterium | reverse complement strand
GCTGGGCTACCGCGTGCGCAACGTCGTCCCGGGCGACCCCGTCTTTCCGGGGCGGGCGGGCGCCGCGAGCGCCGTCTACTCCATGCACGTCGCCACACCCGGGAGGGCCTGAACGGGCCACGATGACGCGCCTCAGCCCCCTCCCCGAGACGGACCACGCGTGCCCGCACTGCCGGTCCGCCCTCGTGACGATGGGGTGGCTCGTCCCCGGGATGCGCTGCCTCGCCGACCTCCGGTGCGAGCGGTGCGGGCGGACGTTCTACGGCGACCTCCCGTCGGGCCAGGCCCTGTACACGCCGATGCTCCTGGAGCAGGGCACGGGCGAGGTCCATGGCGCCGGGGCCGGGTGGTTCGCGGACTGGCTGCGCGACTCGTACGCGGGCCGCACGGACGTTCCGGTCCCGTTCCGGGTCCGCGACCTCGCGCCCGTCGAGGGCCGGAGCGGGGCCGTCCTGCTCAACTGCCTGGACACGCTCTACGGGCACTCGCTGCTCAAGCTCCTCAACGCGCAGCACTACCTCGACCACTGCCCTGACCTCGCCGTCGTCGTCGTCATCCCGGCGTTCCTGGAATGGCTGGTTCCGGCGGGCGTCGCGCAGGCGTGGGTCGTGGACCTCCCGCTGCGACGTGGCACGGAGTGGAACGACGGGCTGGCCCGCGAGATACGCCGCCGGGCCGAGGCGCTGCCCGGCGACCTCCACCTGAGCCTCGCGTTCTCGCACCCGCACCCCGACGACGTCGAGATCGAGCGGTTCACCCGGGTGCCGCCGTTCCCGCTCGCCGACTGGGAGGGCCGCCTGTCGCGCCCGACCGTCACGTTCGTCTGGCGCGACGACCGCGTGTGGCCGGGCGAAGAGGAGACGTCCCCGCGCCTGGTCCGCGGGGTCCGACGGCGGCTCGGGCTCCCGCCCGCGAGCGGGGCCGAGGGCCAGCGCCGGGCCGTCGTGGCCACCGCCGAGGCGCTGCGCGAGACGCAGCCGGCGCTCGACTTCGCCGTGGTCGGGCTGGGCACGCCGGGCGGCTTCCCCGACTGGATTCTCGACCTCCGAGAGCCCGCCCCGGACGAGGCGGCGGAGCGGCGGTGGTGCGGTCGCTACGCGGCGAGCCACGTGGTCGCGGGCGTCCACGGGTCGAACATGCTGCTGCCGTCGGCGCACGCCGGCGGCGTCGTGGAGCTGATCGGGGAGGACCGGGCGGGCAACGTCTTCCAGGACCTCCTCGTCCGTGGGGCGGACGTCCGCGAGGCCCTCTTCCGGTACCGCCTCGTGCCGCTCGCGACGGCGCCCGCCGGGCTCGCGCGGGCCGTCGGCCTGCTCCTCGGCGGCTACCCCGACTTCCAGCGCCTGATGGGCCCCGCGTTCACCGGGCACGGCGAGACGTCCGACACCTCACGCTGGCGGATGCGCTAGGTTGGCAGAATGTGTGGGATCTCCGGCCTCCTGACGCGCGACCTCCTGGCGCCCGCCGACCGGGTGGCCGTCGCGCGGATGAACGACGCGCTCGCGCACCGCGGGCCCGACGGCGCGGGCGAGCACGCCTCGGCCCACGTCGCCCTCGCGATGCGCCGGCTGAGCATCATCGACGTCGACGGCGGCCAGCAGCCGCTCACCAGCGAGGACGGCCGGATCGCCCTCGTCGCCAACGGCGAGATCTACAACCACGTCGAACTCCGCGCACGGCTCGAAGCGTCCGGCCACCGGTTCCGGACCCAGAGCGACTGCGAGACGATCGTCCACCTCTACGAGGAGTTCGGGGCCGACTGCGTCCGGCACCTCCGGGGCATGTTCGCCTTCGCGCTGTGGGACGAGCCGCGCCAGCGCCTCGTGCTCGCGCGGGACCGGATGGGCGAGAAGCCGCTCTACCTCTACGAACGGGACGGGCGCGTGCTCTTCGCGTCCGAGATGAAGGCGCTCCTGCGCTCCGGTCTGGTCCCGATGGAGCTGGACCCCGAGGCCGTCGACCTCTACTTCCACTACCAGTACGTCCCCGAGCCCCGGACGCCGCTCCGGGGCGTCCGCAAGCTCGACGCGGCCCACACGCTCGTCGTCGACGTCGACCCGTGGTCGGTCCGCGAGGACTGCTACTGGCGGATGGAGGACGCCCCGCCGCTGGAGGGCGACCCGGCGCGGATGGTCCGCGCCGAGCTCGAGACGGTCAGCAAACTCGTCGTCCGCTCGGACGTGCCCGTCGGCGTGGCCCTGAGTGGCGGGCTCGACTCGAGCGCCGTCGCCGCGCTCGCCTCGGCCGCGTACCCCGGCCGGATGCAGGCCTTCAGCGTCGGCTACGTCGGCCGCCCCGAGTCCGACGAGCGGGACGACGCGCGGGCCCTGGCGCGCCACCTCGGCCTCCCGTTCCACGAGGTCGAGCTCGACACGCGGGCCGTCGTGGACGCCTTCCCCGAGCTGAACTACTGGCGCGACGACCCGATCGCCGACATCTCGGGCGCGGGCTACCACGCCGTCATGAAGCTCGCGCGCGCGCAGGGCGTCCCCGTCGTGCTGCAGGGACAGGGCGGCGACGAACTGTTCTGGGGCTACCCGCAGCTCCGCCAGGGCGCGCTGGAGACGTTGCAGATGGCGTCGGCGCACGGCCGGTCCGCGCTCGGCGGGCTCCTCCCGTACCTCTCGCTCCGCGCCCCGCGCGCGCTCGCCCCGCGCGCGCTCGCCCGGTGGGCGCGCGGCCTCGGCGGCCTCCGCGGCGGGCTGGACCTCCGCCGGACGCACCGGTCGTTGCCGCCCGGCCGGATGCGGTCCTTCGACCTGTCGACGGACTACCAGGCCGCGGCCGCCGGCGCCGCCCGCTTCTACGGCGAGCGCATGACCGAGGGGCTGGCCGCGTACGACCCGGCCGCGCTCTTCACGTTCGGGCTGCCGTGGCCCGACGTCGAGGTGGCGCTGACGAGCCTCGTCAGCGCGACGTACCTCCGCGAGAACGGCATGGTGCAGGGCGACCGGCTGGCCATGGCGTCCTCGGTCGAGATGCGGCTGCCGCTCGTGGACTACCGGCTCGTCGAGACCGTCGTCGGCCTGCGCAAAACGTACGGGGACGCCGGCCTCCCGCCCAAGGCGTGGTTGCGGGAGGCCGTCCGGGACGCCCTCCCCGCCGACGTGTTCGACCGGCCGAAGCGGGGGTTCGAGCCGCCCACGCGCGCGTGGCACGACGCGCTCTTCGCGGCGTACGGCGACTCCCTCCGCGGTGGCGTTCTGGTCACGTCCGGCATCCTCAGCCGCGAGGGCGCGGAGGAGCTCGCCCGTGGCGCGTACCCGGACGGACTAACGAGTCCGCTCTCGTTCAAGGCGCTCGTGCTGGAGCAGTGGTGCCAGCAGATGGCCGCGCTCCTGTAGCGCACCGCATGGTCGTCAGTGGGAGTCACGCGGCCAGGACCTCGCCACCGTCCCCGATCCCTGATCGAGCGTTCACAGCTGGGGGCCGGCCGGCGTCGCCCGTTAGGATTCGGTCCCTCGTCCCCGGCGTGCGAGCAGGGCTTGGCAGAGCGGGCCGGGACCAAAAGATAGCGGGCTCATCTCCCAAGAAATGAACCCTTCAGGCCTCGCGACCCGGACAGGACCTCAGGTGAACCCACGGCCCTGAGGATTCTGGCTGCCCTCGCTCCT
>DASWMO010000246.1:0-36507 GCA_036399715.1 Rubricoccaceae bacterium | reverse complement strand
GCTCCGCGAGGCGCAGGCCGCCGAGGCGTCGCGCAACGCCGCTCTCCGCGACGCCAACAACCGCCTCGTCGACACGCTCGACGAGCTGCGATCCGCGCAGCGGCAGCTCGTCCAGACCGAGAAGCTCGCCAGCCTCGGCCGCGTCACCGCAGGCATCGCGCACGAGATCCGCAACCCGCTCAACTTCGTCGTCGGCTTCTCAGGCCTCGCCTTCGACCTCGTCGCCGAACTGTCCGAGACCTTCGAGCGCTATCCCGTCCCCGACACGGCCGCCGCCGACGCCACGGCGGAGACCCTCTCGCTGCTCCGGGCCAACCTCGCCCGCGTCGACGAGCACGCCCGCCGCGCCAACGACATCGTGACGTCGATGCTGGAGCACGTCCGGACGGTCGGCGGGCCGCGCGGGCAGGTCGCCGTGGCAGACCTCGTCGATGCGACGCTGGAGGCGCTGCGCGACGACGCCCCCGCCGGCCTGCGGCTCGTCGTCGACGACGCCTCGGACGGCGCCGAGGTTGTCGCCGTGGCGGGCTCGCTCCGGCGCGTGTTCGCGAACCTGTTCGCCAACGCCTTCGCCGCCCTCGCCGACCGCGCCGCGGCCGAGCCTGTCGGCAGCGACTGGACGCCGACGCTCACGGTCGCCCTGCGCGTGCTCCCCGGCGACCCGCCGGAGGACCTGTCAGGCGCTGGGCCGGCCGTCGAGGTGAGTGTCACCGACAACGGCCCCGGCCTCTCGCCCGCCGCGCGCGGCCGCGTCTTCGAGCCATTCTTCACGACGCGAGCGGCGGGGCAGGGGACCGGCCTCGGGCTGTCGCTCGCCTACGACATCGTCACGCAGGGCCACAGCGGGACGCTCGAAACCCGCGACACGCCCGGCGACGGCGCCACGTTCGTCGTGACGCTGCCGATGTGAGCGGTCGCCCGAGGCGAGTCGGCTACTGCTCGATGCTGTGCGCCTCGAACCGGACGACCTCGCCGTCCTCGACTGCGTAGTCGATCTCGATCGGGTTGCAGCACACCTCGCAGTCCTCGACGTAGCGCTGCGCCGAGACGCTCGGGTCGAGCAGCATCGAGATCTCGGCGTTGCAGTAGGGGCAGGCGAAGGCGTGCTCGATCTCGAACATGACGGGCGTGAGCGGGTCCGACTCTACGCGCGGCGCCGGACGGTGCTCCCGCACGTCACCGGCGTCTGACTGCCTCGGGCACCGCCGCGAGCCAGCCCGCATCGAGCACGCCCCACAGGCCGACGGCGACGGCCTCGGCGGCGTCGTGGCGCAGGGCGCCCTTCGGGGCCGCGGCGCCAGACCACGCGATGACGGCCCGCGCGAGGCCATCCGCGGCCGCCTTGGCGTCCGTCCCGGAGCGCTGCTCGCGGGGCAGCAGGAGCGCCCGCCGCCACGTCTGCGCGTCGACGACGCGCACGGCGAGTCCGCGCTTCTCGCCGACGGCCGCCCACAGCCGCGCGAGGTCGCCGCCGCCTTCGAGCACCAGCCGCTCGACGCCGGGCAGGCCGTTCAGCACGTGCGCCGCCGCCGCGCGCAGGCGCGTTCGCGTGCCGAGGTTCTGCGAGCGCGCCCACACGAGGCGCCCGTCGCGGGCATAGGCCGCGAAGCCGGTCCGCAGCCCGAGGTCGACGGCCAACAGCGCAGGCGCGTGCGCCGCGCTGCCGTCGGGCGCGTCAGGGCCGGGCAAGTCGAAGGCGGGCGAGTCCAGGGCCGGGCGGAGCGACGTTCGCCGGGCGGACGCCCCGGCGCCGCACCCCGATCCCGCCCTGTGCCCCGTCCGCTCGCCTTTTCGCTCGCCGCTACCGCCGCTCTCGTGTGGCTTTACGGGTCAATCGACCCGGTCGAGCACTCAGGTTGGGCATCATGTACGACTGGCCCACGGCCGAGGTGGCGCCGCATCTCGGCCTCGGGCAGCCACAGCAGTACGTCTCCTGCTGGCTCGGGCCGTGGCTCGCGGGCGTGCTGCCGGGCCCGCTAGCCCGCCGGTTTCTATGGGCTCGTCCTCCCCGGGTCGATCGCGCTTGCGGGCCTGATCCTTGGCGGTACGCGTCAGGCCGCCGGTGCAGGCGTCGATGTGGCCGCGGGGAGGCAGGCGCGGAGGTGGGTGCCGGCCCCGAGGGCCGTCCAGCGGTCGAGGTGGCCGCCGCAGTAGGCGAGGCGGTCGCGCACGGACACGAGCCCGAAGCCGCCGGCGGAGGAGGGTCGAAGCCGCGGCCGTCGTCGCCGACCTCCAGCACGAGCATGTCGTCGCGTTGGGCGTAGGCCAGCCGCGCGCGGTCTGTGCCGGCGTGCTTGGCCGCGTTGAAGAGCATCTCGCGCGACCTGGTACAGCAGCACGCGGGACGCCTCGGCGGGCTCCGGGCCGTCCTCTACACCCGACGCGTCAACCGTGAGGCCGTGGGCGGGGCCGGCGTGGACGGCGAGCCACCGCAGCGCCGGCGCTAGGCCTTCGCCAACGAGGACCGGCGGCGCGAGCTCGACCGCGAGGTGGCGCGCGGTCGAGCTCGCCGTGCGGGCGTGGCGCGCCAGCGCCGCGACGTCGTCGGCCAGCGCGGGTGGGACGCGCGCCGCGAGGGCCGTCGCGCAGAGGTCGAGCCCGAAGAGCGTCTGCTGAAGGTCGTCGTGGAGCACGTGCGAGAGGCGCTCGCGCTCGCGCTGCTCGGCCCGCGTCAGTGCCGACGCCAGCGCGCGGACCTCGGCCGTCCGCGCGACGACGCGCGCCTCGAGCGTCTCGTTGAGCTGCCGCAGCGCGCGCCCCCGCGACACGCGCCGTGATGTCGATCACGTGGCCCGTCACCCGCAGCGGCGCCCCGGCGGCGTCCCGCTCCACGACGGCATGCTCCCACACGTCCACCCAGTGGCCGTCGCGGTGGCGGACGCGGTACTCGGACGAGAACGTCGTTTCCTCGGACCGCGCGCGCAGCGCCTCGCCGACCGGCGCGAGGCGCGCCGCGTCGGCCGGGTGGATCTGGGCGATCCACCATGCGGCGTCGCCCATCTCGGCCGGCGCGTAGGATGAGCTCCACGTAGCCCTCGGACCGCGTGACGGTGCCCGTCGCGACCTCCCACTCGTAGACCCCACCGACGGCGGTGCGCATCGCGCGGCTGTA
This sequence comes from Rubricoccaceae bacterium, assembly GCA_036399715.1. Lineage (GTDB taxonomy): Bacteria > Bacteroidota > Rhodothermia > Rhodothermales > Rubricoccaceae > DASVSE01. The sequence continues at coordinate 33,395 of DASWMO010000246.1, read as the reverse complement.
GCGCGCTTCGCTCGCGCGGAGCGCCGCCTCGGCGCGGGCCCGCTCGACGGCCGCCCACGTCCACTCGGCCGTCCCGCGCGCGAGCGCGACCTCGTCGGGCGTCCACACGCGGGCGCGGCAGTCGTGGATGGCGAGGAGCGACGCGAAGCGGCCGCCGCGCGCGACGGGCACGCCGAGGTGCGCGGGGACGCTGGCGGCGGCATAGGCGTTCCGTTCGGCGTCCGTGTGGCCCGCCTCCTCCACGTCGCCCACGGCGACGTGCTCGCCGCGGGCGAACGCGGCCGCGGGCGCGGCCCCGAACGCGGCGAGGGCGTGGCGGCCGCGCACGCTCACGACGCCGTCGCACCAGTCGTGGGCCACGTCGACGTCCGGGCTGGCGCCGCCGTCACTGGCGACCGCCTCGTCGAACAGCACGCGGGACACGCGGAGGTGCTGGCCGAGCAGGCGGACGGCCGCGGCCTCGGCGGCCTCGGGTCCGCTGGCCGGGTCGGCCTCGGCCGCTCGGAGCGCCTCGGCGAGGTCGGCGCGGAAGCGTGCGCGCTCTCGGCTGCCGCGCTCGGCTTCAAAGAGGCGCACGCGCTCCAGCGCCGTCGCCGCTTGGACCGCGATCGCGACCCCGAAGGCCCGCTCGGCCGGCCCGAACATGCGGTCGGTCTCGAACGAGAGCGTCACCGCGCTGAGCGCCTCGCCGGCGGCCACGAGCGGGAGCACGGCGAGCGCGCAGCTTCCCGGGGCGCGCGCTCGACGGGCCTAGCGCCGGGTATGCCGCGACGACCTCGGCGTCCGTCGGCAGCCACAGCGCCGTCTGGCGGCGGACGGCGTCCGCGGCTGGCGTCGGGCCGTCAAGCGGGATCGTCGGCCACGCCGCGAGGACCTCGGACGGGTAGCCGACGGCGTGCGCGACCCGCAGCCCGCCGGCCTCGGCGAGCAGGAGCGCCCCGCCGAACGCGCCGAGCACGTCGACGATCTGCTCCAGACACGTCTCGGCGACGTCGGCCGGGGTGAGCGCCGCCGCGAGGCACGCCGTCACCTCGAGCACGCGCTCGGCAGTCAGACCGGTTTCGAGAGCACGCGCCATCCGCTTGCTGAGGGTGAGAAGCTAGACGCCGCGGGCGCGCTACTGCAACCGCCCGGCGCGGATCGAGCGCTCGAGCCAGAGCTTCTTGCGCTCCAGCTCGCCGAGGCTGAGGTCGCCCTGCGCCTTAGCGATGCGCTCCTTGGCGATGCGGTGCACGTCGCGGGCGGTGACCGGCCGCGCGGGCGCATCGAGGGCGAAGGCGAGGTCGCGGGCGAGGACGGCGCACTCGCGGCGGAGGGCGCGCTCGCGGCGGGCGACGTCGAGCGCCTCGGGCGCGGCCTCGGGGACGGGCGGCGCGGCGTGGAAGGCGGCCGACGTGCGGTAGCCCGGCATCTGCTCGATCGAGGTCGTCTGCGAGGCGCCCTGCGTGACCGACTTGAGTTCCCAGACCGAGTGCTGGACCTCGCGCGTGCCCGGCACGGCGAGGCCCTCGCCGCCCGACTTCCCAGAGCGCTTCACGCCGGCCTGCTCCTCGGCCGCGATCCAGCGGAGGGTGTCCACGACGCCCGAGTCGTCGGCGGCGTAGAGGTCGCAGCGGTTGGCGTCGTCGGGCCAGCCGGGGACGTGGCGCATCCCGCGGAAGACCTGCTGCATCGTCTTGCCGAGCGCGCGGACGAGGTCGGCCTTGACGAGGACCGAGATCGGCTTGATGTCCGTCCCCTCGCCGATCATGTCCACCTGCACCATCACGTCGATCTCGCCGCGGCGGTACGCGTCGAGCGTCGTCTGGCGCTCCTGGGCCGGCACGTCCTGCCCGATGCGGGCGCTGGAGATGTCCGGGTAGCGCCGCCGGACGTGCTGGAGGATCGCCGCGGCGTGAATGTTGCTCATCGCGATGACGAGCATCTGGTGGTTGCGCGCGGCCGGGTCCATGAGGCGGCCGGTCCGGGCAAACGTGCGCGCGAGGGCGCCGCGCTTCTCGGCGAAGCGGGCAAAGGCCGGCCCGAGCAGCGTGTCGAGGTAGACCTCGTGGAAGCGGAGCTTGCGCCGCGCGAGGAAGGTGTCGACGTCGCGCGGCGTGTCGGCCATCTCGCGTAGCTCCGAGAGCGACACGTCGACCTCCTCGCCCGTGTCGGTCCGCACCATCCGGACGGTGTAGTCCACGACGTGGGCGTCGACGCGCTTGAGGATGCCGCCCTCGGCGTGGGCCTGGCGCATCGAGACCTCGTGGAGCGCGCGGTAGTACTGGAAGCCGTCGTCGTCTTCCTCGAACGGGACGCCGAAGAGGGTCTTGTTGTCGCTCCGGAGGGGCGTCCCGGAGAGGGCGACCGAGGCGGCGTGCGGGAAGCGCTCGACGGCGCGGGCCCACGTCCCGTCGGTGGCGAGGTGGTGGACCTCGTCGAACACGAAGAGGGCCTTGGCCTGGCGGCAGAACGCGATGAGGGCGTCGTTGCCGCGCTCGCCGGAGGCGTACTGGTACGTCGTGATGACGACCTCGACGTCGAGGTTTTTGAGGAACACGCGGTCCGAGTCCGCGACGCAGAAGCTGACGGGCGGCGCGCCGAGGTTCTGAAAGACACGGGCGAGCTCGGCCCCGTCGGCGTACTGGTCGCGGAGGTTGCCGCGGGGGACGAAGACGACGAGGCGGTCCGCGATGCCGAGCGCGCGGGCGACGAGAAAGCTTGCCAGCGCCGTGATCGTCTTGCCGTAGCCGGGGACGAACACGCCGAGCGCGTTGCGCTCGCCGCCGTCGAGGGCGGCTGCCCACGCGCGGAGGAAGGCCGTCTGGCCGTCGCGGAGGGCGAAGCCGTCGCGGAGCGCGAGGCCGGGGATGGTCGCGTCAGACGCGACCTCGGGCGGGAGGGTCGGAGACGACACGGCAGGCTGTACCGGGGGGCGCTCAACCTACGGCCGGCGCCTGGGCACGCGTCGTGTCACCGGGCGGGGATGCGTCGTGCGCGCAGCATGGGTACGCAAAGCCTCGGGTGGGGACCGAAGCAGCCTGAAATGACTCCCGTTCCCCACCGATACCGCAAAACATTCTCGCGAAGCATCCGGAATGCGCCCCGAAGGACCCGGAGCGTCTCCCGGAAGCCCCGGAGTGTGCCCCGAAGTACCCGGAGCACGTCCCGAAGGACCGGGAGCGCGTCCCGAAGCACCCGGAACGTAGCGCCACAATCGTCAGCCGCTACAGCGTCGCGGCGTCGTTGGAGCGGTCCGTGTCCGGCAGGAGGTGGTCCGGGTCGAGGCGGGCGGCCGTGACCGTTCGGCCGTTGAGCGGGACGCGGGCCGTGGCCGTGTCGGTCGTCGTGTAGGACTCGACGGCGACGGCCGCGCGGGCGGTCGTGCCGTCCGAGAAGGTGAACTCGACCGTGCTCGGCATCACGAGGCCGCCGTAGTTGAAGACCGTCGCCGACGCGCTCGCCGCGTCGGCGGTGAGGGCGGTGAGGCCCTGGTCGAACGTGTCGGTCGTCATGAACCAGCCGCGCCAGAACCAGTCGAGGTCCTCGCCCGAGACGTCCTCCATGGTGCGGAAAAAGTCAGAGGGCTGCGGGTGCTTGTAGGCCCACCGGCGGATGTACGCCTCGAAGGCTTCGTCGAAGCGCTCGGGCCCGAGGACGGCGTCGCGGAGGACCGTCAGGCCGGCGCCGGGCTTGATGTAGGCGTCGAGGCCGAGGCCCTGGCCCGAGAGCTGGTCCGGAGCCGTCATCAGCGTCTCGTCAGCCGCGCCGAGTTGCCGGTAGATCTGGACGTACGTGTCGGGCTGGACGAAGGCGACGGCCTGCGTGCGCTCGGCCGTGCCCGTGCCCGTGAAGCCCTCGGGCGCCGTCACGCCCGCAGGGGTGGCGGGGCCGTTGTAGAAGGTCGTGACCGAGAACGGGTTGATGAAGGTGTTGACGCCCTCGTCCATCCACGCGAACCGGCGCTCGTCGGAGCCGACGATCATCGGAAACCAGTTGTGGCCGAGCTCGTGGTCGATGACCTCGAAGAGGTCCGTGTTGCGCGAGCCGGCGCTGGAGAAGTGGAGCATCGGGTACTCCATCCCGCCGACGTTGGAGGCGACGGAGATCGCGACGGGGTACGGGTAGGGGAACCAGCGGCTGTTGTTGAGGATCGAGGCGCGGGCGAAGCGCGTCGCCTCCTCCCAGCCCGGGTTATCGGGCGTGCCGACGGCCGAGGGCGGGTAGGCGCTCTGAATCAGGACGTTGTTAGTCGTGCCGTCTTCCTGGCGGACCGGCGCGGCCGCGGCGTCGACGATGAACGCGGCGGAGGCGGCCCACGCGACGTCGCGGACGTTCTCGGCCGTGAAGTGCCACGTGGCCGTCCCCGTGCGCGAGGGCGAGGCCGTCGCCGTGCCGACCTCGGCCGGCTCGACGAGGTAGACTCGGCTCGTGGACGTGCGGGCGCGGTCGAGGCGTTCGCGCTGCGCGCGCGTGTAGACGTCGTCCTCGTTCTGAAGCGTGCCCGTGCTCACGACCTGCATCGAGGCCGGGACGGTGACCTCGACGTCGTAGTCGCCGTAGTCGAGGTAGAACTCGCCCTGCCCGAGGTAGGGCAGCGTGTTCCAGCCGTTGACGTCGTCGTAGACGGCGGCGCGGGGGTACCACTGGGCGATGCTGTAGACCGTCCCGCGGGGCGTGGCGAGGCGGCCCATGCGGTCCGAGCCGTCCTCGGGGACGACGAACGAGTAGGGAATCGTGACCTCGACGGTCCCGCCGCGGCCGGCGACGGGCTCGGGGAGATCGACCCGCATCCGGGTGTCCGTGACCACGGGCGTGACGGTCCGCCCGCCGACGCTCACCGCGCCGAGGCGGAAGCCCTGGCCGGCGTCGGGCGTGCCCGCGAAGCGCGGGTTGCTGTTGATCTCGCCGCCGCGCGAGCCGTCTGCGAAGAGGTTCTGCTCGAGCTGCATCCAGAGGAAGGGCAGCGCGTCGGGGCTGTTGTTGGTGTAGCGCAGCGTGACCGTCCCGGCGACCGTGTTCGTGGTCGAGTCGAGCGCGGCGCGGATGCGGTAGTCCGTGCGGTTCTGCCAGTAGCCCGGGCCGGGGCGGCCGTCGGCCGTGCGCGTCTCCGAGGGCGCGGGGAGGGCGAGCGGCGCGAAGACGGCTGCGTTGTCCGTCTCGACGGCCGCCTGGGCGACCGGCGCCACGACGGGGGCGTTCGGGTCGACCCGGGTCCCGGTGAACGGCAGCTCGGGCTGCCCGGCGAGCTGGACCGTCCCGTTGATGCGGTCGGCCGTCGCCGTGCCGGTGAACGTGAGCGGGATGGCCTGTCCTGCGATGCTCAGCGTCGCGGCGAGCGTAAAGGCATTCCCATCGGCCGTGAGTGTGGTATTGACGAGGTCCGCCGTGAAACCCTGGCCGACGAGGGAGAACGTGCCCTGCGCGCCCGTCTCGGGAATGACCAGGCGGCCGCGGTCGAAGACCTCGGTGGAGTTGGGGGCCGAGAGGGTGACGTCCCACCCGCCGACGGCGGGGGACTGGGCAGACGCGGGGGCCGAGGAGGCCGCGGCGAGCAGGGCGAGAATCGCGAGAACGCGCACAGGAGTCGGGAAGGGGAGCGGCCCGCTACGGGCGCGCCGAAGGGAAGGTTCAGCAGCACGGGAGGCCGCCCCGCGCCGGGCGGAGCGGCCTCGTGGGTGCCGGGACACACGCGAGCCTAGAGGGTCGCCGTGTCGTTGGAGCGGTCGGTGTCGGGCAGGCGCCCGTCGGGGTCGAGGCGGGCCGAGCGGACGGTCCGGCCGTTCAGCGGGAGGCGGGCCGCGGCCTCGTCGCCCGACATCCACGCCTCGACGGGGATCGTCGCGCGCTCGGTCGTGCCATCCGTAAACGTGAACTCGACGGTCGTCGGGAAGACCAGCTCGGCGTTGTTGCGGACGGCCGCGACGGCATGCCCGTCGATGGCCGAGACGCCCGCGAGGGCCGCGTCGAACGTGTCGGTCCCGTAGAGCCACTCGCGCCAGAACCAGTCGAGGTCCTCGCCCGAGACGTCCTCCATGGTCCGCATGAAGTCCGCCGGCTGCGGGTGCTTGTAGGCCCACCGGCGGATGTAGGTCTTGAAGGCGTCGTCGAAGCGCTCGGCGCCGAGGACCTCGTCGCGGAGGATGCGGAGGCCGGCGGCGGGCTTGAAGTACAGCACGTAGCCGTTCGACTGGCCGGGCACGCGGTCCGGGTACGTCATGATGGGCCGGTCGGCGGCGCCCATGCGCGTTGCGTAGCCCACGAACGGGTCGCCGGCGGTGAGGGCCGTGTAGCCCGACGCGGCGCCCGTCCCGTAGCCCGGCAGGGCCGGGTCCGTGCCCTCGTCGTAGAACGTGACCTGCGAGAACGTGTTGAGGAACGTGTTGAAGCCCTCGTCCATCCACGCGTAGCGCCGCTCGTCGTTGCCGACGATCATCGGAAACCAGTTGTGGCCGAGTTCGTGGTCCACGACCCCGAAGAGGTCCGTATGGCGGCTCTCGACGTCGGAGAAGTGGAGCATCGGGTACTCCATGCCGCCGATGTGCGTCGCGACGGAGATGGCGACGGGGTACGGGTAGGGGAACCAGCGGGAGTTGTTGAGGATGGCCGCGCGGCCGTAGCGCGTCGCCTCCTCCCAGCCGGGCGCGGCGGGGTCAGCCGAGAGGCCCTCGGCTGGGTAGGCCGAGAGGATCAGGACCTCGTTGGTGCTCCCGTCGTCCTGGCGGATGGCCGCCGTCGCGCCGTCGAGGATGAACGCGGCCGATGCGCCCCACGCGACGTCGCGGACGTTCTCGGCGCGGAAGCGCCACGTCGTCGTGCCCGTGCGGGACGGCGAGGCCGACGTCGTGCCGACCTCGGTCGGCTCGATGATGCGGACGCGGCTCGTCGAGCGGCGGGCCGCGGCGAGACGGTCGCGCTGTGCCCGCGTGTAGACCTCGTCCTCGTTGGCGAGCGTGCCCGTGCCGACGACCGTCATGCTCGCCGGCACGGTGACGTCGAACGAGAAGTCGCCGTAGCCGAGGTAGAACTCGCCCGAGCCGAGGTACGGCATCGTATTCCAGCCCTGCACGTCGTCGTAGACGGCGACGCGCGGGTACCACTGCGCGAGCGCGTAGACCGTCCCCTGGCGGGTCTCCATGCGGCCCATGCGCGGCGTCTGGTCGCCCGGGACGACGAACGCGTAGGGGATCGTGACCTCGACGGTCCCGCCGCGCGCGGCGACAGGCTCGGGGAGGTCGATCCGCATCCGCGTGTCCGTGACCACGGGCGTGACCGCCGCGCCGCCGGCCGTGACGGCCCCGATGCGGAAGCCCTGACCGGGCTGAACCGTCGGCGAGGCGCGGCGGCCGGTCGAGCCGCGGGCGCCGGGCGCGAAGAGGTTCTGCTCGAGGTGGAACCAGAGGAAGGACAGCTCCTCGGGGCTGTTGTTGGTGTACGTCAGCCGGACCGTCCCGGTCACCTCGTGGTTTACCGTGTCGAGGCGGGCCTCGATGCGGTAGTCGTTGCGGTTCTGCCAGTAGTCCGCGCCGGGGCGGCCGTCAGCGGCTCGCTGCCCGTTGGGGGTCGGGAGCGCGAGCGGGGCGAAGATCGAATCGTTGGTCGCCGGGAGGCGCGCGGGCGTCCCCTGGGCGAACGCCGACGGGGCGAGCAGCAGGGCCGCGAGGGTGGGGAGCAGAAGTCGTCGGGTCATCGAGCGAGTCGGTCGGTGGTCGGGATGGTCGGGGACCCCGCAGCCGGTGCGGGGTAGGCCCTCGTCAGAGAACGCTGCGGCGTCAGAACGGCAGGTCGTCGTTGGAGCGGTCGTCGTCGGGCAGCAGGCCGTTCGGGTCCAAGCGGGCGGCGACGGGCGTGCGGCCGCGCGTCGCCACGCGGGCGGTTGCGCCGGTGCCCGAGAAGAAGGCCTCGACGGGGATGGTCGCGCGCTCGGTCGTGCCGTCGGCGAAGGACACCTCGACGGTGACGGGGAAGACCTCGGGCTGCAGCAGCTCGACCGTCACGATGGCCTCGTCGCCCTCGGCGCGAAGGCTCGCGATGGACGCGTCGAACCGCCCGGACTCGTAGAACCACTCGCGCCAGAACCAGTCCAGATCCTCCCCCGAGACGTCCTCGATCGTCCGCATGAAGTCGGCGGGCTGCGGGTGCTTGTAGGCCCAGCGGCGGATGTACGTCTCGAAGGCCGCGTCGAAGCGCTCGGGCCCGAGGACGACGTCGCGGAGCAGGAGCAGGCCCTTGCCGGGCTTGCGGTAGGCGAGCCAGCCGAGCGCCTCGGGCCGGATGCGGTCCGGGTACGTCATGATCGTCTGGTCCTGCGCGTAGGGCTCGCGGGCGAGGCGCGCCGTGCCGTTGCCCGTCGTGAGGCGGCGGACACGCGTCGAGTCGCCCAAGCCGAATGAGGCGATTGTGGGGTCCTCGTTCTGGTCGTAGAAGGCCGTGTTCGAGAACGTGTTGAGGAACGTGTTGAAGCCCTCGTCCATCCACGCGTAGCGCCGCTCGTCGTTGCCGACGACCATCGGAAACCAGTTGTGGCCGAGCTCGTGGTCGATCACGCCGAAGAGGCTCTGCCCGCGCGCGTCGACGCCCGAGAACTGGAGCATCGGGTACTCCATCCCGCCGACGACGCCCGCGATCGACGTCGCGACAGGGTACGGGTAGGGGTACCAGCGGCTGTTGTTGAGGATGGCGGCACGCCCGAAGCGCGTCGCCTCTTCCCAGCCCGGGTTGTCAGGCGTCCCGACGCCCTCGGCGGGGTAGGCGCTCTGGATGAGGACCTCGTTGGTGGTGCCGTCGTCCTGGCGGACGGCCGCGCCGGCGGCGTCGAGGATGAACGCGCTCGACGCCGCCCACGCGACGTCGCGGACGTTTTCGGCGCGGAAGCGCCACGTCGTCATTCCGGAGCGGGCGGCGCTCGCCGCCGGCGTCCCGACCTCGTCGGGCGCGACGACGTACACGCGGCTCGTGGACGTGCGGGCGCGCTCGCGGCGCGCCCGCTGCTCGGCCGTGAACACGTCATCGGCGTTGACGAGGTCGCCCGTGCCGACGACCGTCATCTCGGCCGGGACAGTCACCTCGTACTCGAAGTCGCCGTAGTCGAGGTAGAACTCGCCCTGCCCGAGGTACGGGAGCGCGTTCCAGCCGTTCACGTCGTCGTAGACGGCGACGCGCGGGTACCACTGCGCGATCTCGTAGACCGTCCCGGCGGCGGTTTCGAGGCGGCCCATGCGGTCGGCGCCGTACTCGGGGACGATGAACGAGTAGGGCACGACGACCTCGACGGTCCCACCGCGGGCGGCGACGGGCTCGGGCAGCGTGATCCGCATCCGCGTGTCGTCCACGCGCGGCGCGACGGTCTGGCCGTCGACCGTGACCGTGCCGAGGCGGAAGCCGCCCTCGGCGAACGAGCCGCGCCAGCGACTCGTCGGCGGCGTCCGGAGCGCGCCGCGCGAGGCGGGGGCGAAGAGGTTCTGCTCGAGGTGCATCCACACGTACGGAAGCGCCTCGGGGCTGTTGTTGGTGTAGGTCAGCGTGACCGAGCCCGTGACCGTGTGCGTCGCCGGGTCCAGCGTCGCCGCGATGCGGTAGTCGTTGCGGTTCTGCCAGTAGCCGGGGCCGGGGCGGCCTGAGGCGTCGCGCTGGGCGTTGGGCGCCGGGAGCGTGAGCGGAGCGAAGGCCGCAGGCGCCTGGGCGGCGCGCTCGGGCGTCTGGGCCGCGACGGGCGCGAGCGCGGCGGGCGCGAGGAGCGTGGCGGCGAGGAGCGAGCCGAGGAGAGACCGGGTCATGCAGACGGGAGACGCGAGGTGCTAGAAAATACGCACCGGCCTCGGGGCGGATCCGGGACGGCGGCAGGTCGCTTCAACGCACGAGCGCCCGGGATCGGGTGCTGCTCTGTCGAGGCGCCGGCGAACGGCCCCGGTGCGCCGAGGCGTCGGCACACGGAGGCGCCCTGGCAGGCCGCCGTAGTCTTCGTGCCGAACCCGCCCCGCCGCCGTGTCCCGCCGCTTCGTCCTCCGTGCCGACCCCGAGCCGCCGCGCCCGGCGGCGCTCCAGATCGACTATGCGGCGGCGCTCGACCCGCAGCAGCACGCGGCTGCGACGGCCGGACCCGGCGCGACGCTCGTCGTCGCGGGCGCGGGCACGGGCAAGACGCGGACGCTCGTCTACCGCGTCGCCTACCTCGTCGAGACGGGCACGCCGGCCGAGCAGATCGCCCTCCTGACCTTCACGCGCCGGGCGGCCGCCGAGATGCTCACGCGCGCCGGACGCCTGCTCGACGGCCGCTGCGAGCGCGTCCGCGGCGGGACGTTCCACGCGCTCGGCCTCGCCATCCTGCGCCAGCACGCCGAGCGTATCGGCTATCCACGCGCGTTCACGCTCCTCGATACGGCCGACGCGGCTGACGTCATCGACCTGCTCCGCACGCAGGGCGGCTTCGACGCCTCGCAGAAGCGCTTCCCGCGCAAGGGTACGGTCCAGGCGCTTCTCTCGGCGAGCGTCAACCGCGGCGAGCCGCTGGCCGACATCATTCAGCAGACAGCGCCGCAGTTCGCGGTCCACACCGAGGCCATCGCGGCCCTCGGCGACGCGTTCGCGGGTTACAAGCGCGAGGCAGGCCTGATGGACTACGACGACCTGCTCGCACTGACGGTCCGCCTGCTCGATGACCACGCCGACGTTCGTGCGGCTGTTTCGGGCAGCCTGCGGCACGTGCTCGTAGACGAGTACCAGGACGTGAACGGCCTCCAGGCGGACCTCGTCGAGCGCCTCGCCAGCGTCCACGGCAACCTCACGGCCGTCGGCGACGACGCGCAGGCGATCTACGGCTTCCGCGGCTCGGACGTGCGCCACATTCTCGGCTTCGCCGAGCGCTACCCGGGAGCACGCATCCTGAAACTCCAACGCAACTACCGCAGCACGACGCCGATTCTAGACCTCGCCAACACGGTGCTCGCGGGCGTCGGGTACGACAAGCGCCTCGTCGCCGCCCGAACAGATCCGGGCGAGACGCCCGCACTCGTCCGCGCGCCCGACGACGCCGACGAGGCCCGCTTCGTGGCGCAGGTCGTTCTCGATGCCCGTGAGGCGGGCGTGCCGCTGGGTCGCATCGGCGTCCTGTTCCGCTCGGGCCCGTGCTCGTTCGCGCTCGAAGCCGAACTCGCACGCCGCGGCGTCCCGTTCGTCAAGCGCGGCGGGCTGAAACTGGCCGAGGCGGCCCACGTCCGGGACGTCGTCGCGCACCTGCGCGCGGCCGAGAACCCCGCCGACGCCGTCGCGTGGACGCGCGCGCTGAAGCTCGTCGAGGGCGTCGGTCCGCAGGCGGCGCGCCTGCTCCTGCCGTGGATCGCGGCCGCAACCGAGACGGGCCGCGTCGACGCCGATGCGCTTCCACCGGTCCGATCCGGCGCCGCGACGGCCGGCGCGCTCGCGCTCGCCCGCCTCGTCGCCGCGGTCCGGGCCGATGCGACCGCCGGTGCGACCGTCGAGGTGCAGACCGAGCGCCTGCTCGCCTACTACCGACCGCTCATGGAGCGCCTCTACCCCGACGACGCGGCCTCGCGGGCCGACGACCTCGACGCCTTCGCCGCCCTCGCCGCCGCGGCGCCGTCGCGGGCCGCCTTCCTCGAAACCCTCGCCCTCGACCCCATCGACTATTCGGCTGGCCCCGCCGAAGGCACGTTCGCCGACGAGGCGCCGCTCGTCCTCTCGACGATCCACTCGGCCAAAGGGCTCGAGTTCGACACGGTCTTCCTCATCCATGCCCTCGACGGGATCCTGCCGAGCCACTACGCCCTCCGCACGCCCGAGGAAACCGACGAGGAGCGACGCCTGCTGTACGTCGCGCTCACGCGCGCCGAGACGAGTCTGTACGTCTCGACCCCGCTCGTCCACTACCGCCGCGGCTCGGGCGCGATCCTCACCGAGCCGTCCCGCTTTCTCGCCGGCCTCCCCGAGGCGCTCCTGGAGCCGTGGTCGCTCGTCGAGGAAACGCCGCCCGCCCTGCCCTCAGCGCCGGACGTGCGGCAACTCGGGTCTGGATAGAGCCGGGCGAGCCCCCGCCATGCCGAATCCCTCTTGCGCAGCGTCCGCCGATTCCCTACAGTACGGCCGCACGCGCCCCCTCCGCGAGATGCAGCTTCTCGACGCCCCGCCCACCTCGCCCACCACCCGCACGGCCGCGCCGCTCACGACTGAGCGCGTCGCGCTGGACCGGTTCGACGAGGTCCGGGCGCTCAACGAGGCCATTTTCGGCGAGTCGCGCGTCATCCACCGCCTCGACCGCGACGACCTGACGATCCTCGTCGCCCGCCGCGACGGCCGGGCCGTCGGGTTCAAGGTCGGCTACGGCGAGAGCCGGATGACGTTCTACAGCGCCAAGGGCGGCGTGCTGCCCGAGGCGCGCCGCCACGGCGTCGCCCGAGCACTCCTCGCGGCGATGCAGGCCGAAGCGCGCCGCCTCGGCTACGCGCGCTTCGCCTTCGACACGTTCCCGAACAAGCACCCCGGCATGACCGTCCTCGGGCTCGGGGCGGGCTTTACGGTCGTCGCGGCGGGCTACAACGCGGCCTACCGCGACTACCGGATCCGCTTCGAACAGGACCTCTAGGGCGCACCGGCCGAGGGCAGCCGGCTCAGAACAGCGCGTAAACGAACGGCGCGAGCGGCGTCCCGCTCGCTGCGACCACGATCAAGCCGAGCAGCACGAGGACGAGCACGATCGGCGCGAGCCAGAACTTTTTGCGCACGCGCAGAAACTGCCAGAACTCGCTCAGGACACGCAGCTTGGACATCGGGGCGCGGGTTGGGGAGCGGTAAACCTACGCCGCGCCGGCCTCGTCACGCGCCGCGAGCCGCGCCTCGGCCGCCTGGACCGTGTTTGCGAGCAGCATCGCGATCGTCATCGGCCCGACGCCGCCCGGGACAGGCGTGATCGCGCCGGCGACGGCCTCGACCGCCGCAAAGTCCACGTCACCGACGAGGCGGTAGCCCGACTCGCGGCCCGTGTCGTTGACGCGGTTGATGCCGACGTCGATCACGACGGCGCCCGGGCGCACCATATCGGCCGTGATGAAGCGAGCGCGGCCGATGGCGGCGACGAGAATGTCCGCCTGCCGCGTGAGTGCGGGCAGGTCGCGCGTGCGGCTGTGGCAGACCGTCACGGTCGCGTCGAGGCCGCGGCCGAGCAGCAGGCCCGCCATCGGCTTGCCGACGATGTCGCTCCGGCCCACGACGACCGCGTGTGCGCCCGCCGTCTCGATGCGCGCGCGCCTCAGCATTTCGACGATACCGGCCGGCGTGCACGGCGCGAGCGCCCGCTCGCCGAGCCACAACCGGCCGACGTTGACCGGGTGGAAGCCGTCGACGTCCTTGGCCGGATCGACGGCCCGCACGACGAGCGGCGTGTCGACCGCCTCGGGGAGTGGAAGCTGGACGAGGATGCCGTCGACCGCCGGGTCGGCATTGAGAGTGGTCACGAGGGCCAGAATCTCGTCCGTCGAGGCCGTCGCGGGCAGGCGCAGCGTCGCGGCGTCGAAGCCTGCCTCGCGCGCCGCGCGCTCCTTGCCGCGCACGTACGACGCCGATGCAGCGTGCTCACCGACCAGCACGACGCGCAACCCGGGTGGCCGGCCCGCGCGGGCTGCAAACGCAGCCGCGTCGCGGGCGACATCGGCGCGGACCTCGGCGGCGAGGGCGGTTCCGTCGAGAAGGCGGGCCATGGGCGGGCGGGCGGGCTCGGGCCAAGCTACCCCGCCCGGCCTAGCTTCCGGCATGCCTGACGATGCCGCCCGACCGCCCGACTCGCCGCCCGACGCGGCGCCGCCCGAGGCGCTCGGCGCGCTCCGGCGCACGTGGCGATACGACGCGTTCCGGCCCGGGCAGGCCGAGACGGTCGCGGCCGTCCTCGCCGGGCGCGACGCACTCTCGGTCCTGCCGACCGGCGGCGGCAAGTCGCTGACGTACCAGGTGCCGGCCGTCCTCGCGGCGCCGCGGCGGGCGGTCGTGCTCGTCGTGTCGCCGCTCATCGCGCTTATGCGCGACCAGGTCGACGCCCTCGCGCGCCGCGGCGTCGCGGCCGCGATGGCGCACGCGGGGATGTCGCCGCGGGACGCGGACCAGCTGTGGACCGACGCCGAGTTCGGGCGCTACCGCCTCGTCTACGTCACGCCCGAGCGCCTCCAGACGGACCTCTTCCGCGCCCGTGCGTCGCGGCTGCCCGTCGCGCTCCTCGCCGTCGACGAGGCGCACTGCGTCTCGGAATGGGGTCACGACTTTCGCCCGGCGTACCGCCGCATCGCCGAGGCCCGCCCGCTCCTGCGCGACGCCGACGGCCGCCCGACGCCCGTCCTCGCCGTCACCGCGACCGCGACGCCCGACGTGCGCCGCGACATCGTCGAGCAGCTCGGCCTCCGCGACCCGGCCGTCGTCGTGCGCGGCTTCGACCGCCCGAACCTCGTCTGGTCTGTCACGCACACCGCGGACCGCGAGCGCCGCGCGGCCGACCTCCTGCGCGAGGCCGGTGGGGCGGCGCTGGTCTACGCCGGCACGAGGGCCGCGACCGAGGCGTGGGCCGTCCGCCTCGGCCGGGCCGGACTCCGAGCGGAGGCCTACCACGCAGGCCTCGCACCCGCCAAGCGCGACGCCGTCCAGGCGCGCTGGATCGCCGGCGAGACGCCTGTCCTCGCCGCTACGAGTGCCTTCGGGATGGGCATCGACAAGCCCGACGTGCGGGCCGTCGTCCACGTCGCGCTCCCGCCGACGCTCGAAGCGTACTACCAGGAAGCGGGGCGGGCGGGCCGCGACGGCCTCCCGGCCCAGGCCGCGCTGCTCGTCGCGCCGGACGACGACCGCACGCCGCGGAGTATGGCCGAGACGGGCCACCCGCTCGCGCCCGAGGTCCAGGCCGTCTACCGCGCCGCGGGGAGCCTCGCCCAACTCGCCATCGGCAGCGCGCCCGACGGGCCCGTGACCCTCGACGCGGCCCGTCTCGCGAGTGTGTCGGGCCTCCCCGCGCCGACAGTCCGAGCCGCTGTCGAGCGCCTCGCACAGGCCGGCGTGTGGAGCGCGTCCGAGCCCACGTCCGACCTCGTCCGCGTCTCCGGCGGACCGGCCGCCCTGCGGCGCTTCGCCGCCGACGCCGCGCCGGCCGTCGCCGCGTTCGTTGGGCACGTGCTCCGGGTGCTGCCCGCCGAGGCGTTCGCCGGGTGGACGCCACTGCCGCTCGCCGCGCTCGTCAAGCGGACGGACCTGCCCGAGGCGCGCGTGCTCGCCGGGCTGGCGTTTCTCGCCGAGCGCGCGCTCGTGGACCTCCAGCCGGCCGGCGCCGGCTCGGTCCGGCTCGTGTGGGCCGGTCCGCGGACGGACCGAGCGCCGGTCGACGCTCGCTCGCTCGACCGTGCCCGCGCCCGTGCCCTCGCCCGTCTCGACGAAGTCGTCGCCTACGCGTCCGGCGTCGGGTGCCGGCGGCAGCACCTGCTGGCGCACTTCGGCGAGCCCGCCCCGCCGCGCTGCGGCCGGTGCGACGTCTGCCTCGGCAGCCTCCGGCCGGCCACGGTCACGCCGCGCGACGAGCCGCTCCTGCTCGCCCTGCTCGGCCACATCGGCCGCGGTGACGCGCCCGGCGACTGGCTCGCCGGCACGCCGGCCACCCGCCGCGATGGGCTGCTCGACTGGCTCGCGCAAGAAGGGTTTGTCCGACTCGATGACCCGCTCGCGCGCGCCTGGGCGCTCACGCCAAAAGGCCAGCGGCGCCTCGGCCGCTGAGCGACCCGCTCGCCGGGCCTGTTACCGGGCGACAACGAGGCGCCGAGACGTCGCAAATGTCTCACCCGACACGCGGATGACGTAGACGCCCGCCGGCAGCGCGGCAGTGTCCACGTCCAGCCGGACCTCTGCGCCGGGCGCGGCTGTGCCGGCAAACAGCATCGCGACGCGGCGGCCGGTGGTGTCGAGCAGGTCCGCCGTTACGGTCTGCGCGACCTCGACCGTCAACACGGCGCGGGTGGCACCCGAAGAGGGATTGGGGACAGGCTCCGAGAGCCACACGCCGACGGGCGCGGGCGTCTCGGCGGAGCCCGTCACTAGGGTCGTCGGGCGAAGCACAAAGAGACCGTTGCGGACGTCGTTGGCGAGGACGATGCCGCTCGCGAAGAACGGGTAGTTGGCCCACTGCCCGTTAAAGTTGGGCGACTGCCCCTGCGGGTACGTGTCGAAAAACGCCGCCTCGGTGATCACGCCCTGCCCGATCCGGTCGAGGTCGAGAATGCGGAGGCCGGCCTCGTAGTTGCTCTCGTACGCGTAGCGCCCGGCGACGTACAGGTTGTGGTCGACTACGGGCAGGCCGGACGTGTAGATGAACGCGACCTCGGGCGAGTCGAGATCCTGGAGGTCCATCACGATCGTGCGCTGGCTCGGCGTCGTCCCGTTGCGCTCGTCGAGTTCGTCATTGATCAGGAAGTAGCGCTGCCCAGCCGCGAACCAGCCCTGGTGCGTGTAGCCCGTCCCCGGATAGCTGCCCTGGCTGACCGTGACGACGTTGTTTTTGTCGGTCGCGTCGAAGACCGTCAGCACGTCCTCGTTCGAGGCGAAGCACATCTCGTGTCCGACGTACGCCGCATCGGGCCCGGCGTAGGTCTGGCAGACCATGTCGTGCGTGTAGCCCGGCGTCCGCGGGCCCGTCTCGCGGTCGGCGTCGTTGAAGCAGCTCGCAAAGACGGGCGCCGATGGCGTCCGGACGTCGATGGCGTGAACGCCGCGGACGTTGCACGACGCGGGCAGACCCGTCGAGCCCTGAAGCCGGAACCCGACAGGGTAGGCGAAGCCGGTCGAGGGGTTGACGGCGACCGTGTGGGCGCTCCCGATGCGCGCGTAGACGGCGTCGGCCGTGAACGTGCGCGCCGGGTCGGCCGTGAGGCCGCGCAGGCGGCGCAGGTCGAAGACCTGCATCCCGTGGTCGGTCGCCTCGGAGACGACGAACGCGTGGTCCGCATAGACCTCGACGTCGCGCCACGACGAGTTCGTGGTCTGCGTCGGCAGGCGGCCGAGCAGGACCGGCGCCGTGGGCGCCGTCACGTCCACGAAGGCGAGGCCGTTGACGAGCCCGACGAGCGCGTAGTCTCGCCCGGTCGAGACGTCGGACCAGCCCCAGACGTCGTTGGCGCAGATGTTCGGGTACGGGTTCGGGCAGGCGCCGTCGGCCGGCGCGCCGAGCGTCTGAGGGCTCACGACGGCCATCACGTCGACGCCCGAGCAGGCGTACGTGACACCGCCGAGCGTGGCCGTACCTCCGGTACAAACGGCCTGCGCTCTCGCCGGGACAGCAGCGAGGGCGCAGGCGAGCAGAAGCAGCAAACGGATCATCGGGCCGGGGGTCAGAATCCCTGCAACCTACGCCAGACGCCGCGTGCTCAGCGGGCAAACACCATGCGGCGCG
This sequence comes from Rubricoccaceae bacterium, assembly GCA_036399715.1. Classification (GTDB taxonomy): domain Bacteria; phylum Bacteroidota; class Rhodothermia; order Rhodothermales; family Rubricoccaceae; genus DASVSE01. The sequence continues at coordinate 15,994 of DASWMO010000246.1, read as the reverse complement.
TCGCCGTGCCGCGCTCGCCCGTCACGCGGACGACGTACGTCCCGGCGGCGAGCGCGTCGCGGCGGACCGTCAACTCGGTCTCACCGTCGGTGGTCCCGTCGAAGAGGACCGACACCTCGCGGCCCGTCACGTCGTAGAGGGCCGCGCGGACGCGCTGCGGCGTGTCGGTCGTGAGGACGAGGCGCGACTGGTCCGTCGCCGGGTTGGGGGCCGGCGACGAGAGGGCAAAGCCAGCCGCGGCATCGGGTGCGCCCGCCTCGCCGGCGACAGCGAGGACGGTCGGGCGGAGCACGAAAAAGCCGTTGTTTATGTCCGTCGCGACGATCGTGCCGCTCCGGAAGTACGGGTAGTTCATCCACTGCCCGTTGTAGGAGTAGTTGTCGTTCTGGTTGTACGTGTCGAACGACGCGACCTCGCGGAAGCCTGTCGGCGTCATGTTCTGAATGTCGACGATGCGCAGGCCGGACGTGTAGTTGCTCATGTACGCGTAGCGCCCGATCACGTAGAGGTTGTGCGCGTACGTCCGCTTGGCCGAGTTGTAGTTGAACAGGAAGCCCGGGTTGTCGAGGTCCGTGACGTCCATCACGACCGTCCGCGAGCCCGGAGCCGACTGGTCGAACTCGTCGTCGACGAGCAGGCGCGTCCGGTCCGCGGTGAACCAGCCCTGGTGCGAGTAGCCCGGGTTGGGGTAGGTCGCCGTCGAGATGCGGACGGGCGCCGCCTTGTTGGTGACGTCGAAGAACGAGACCTGGCCGCCGGTCTGGGCACTGCCCTGGCCCTGGTACATCACGAGGAGCTCGCGGCCGACGTACTGCGCGTCCGGCCCGTCGTAGACGAGCGCCTGGGCCTCGTGCGTGTAGCCGTCGGTCGCGACGCAGCCGGCGAAGACGGGCGTGAGCGGCGTCCGGATGTCGACCATATGGGGCCCGCCGCCGCCGCAGGAGCCCGTCCCGACGGCGTAGAGATACCCCGTCTGCTCGTTGATGACGAGCGTGTGGACGTTGCCGACGCGCTGCGCTGTCGTGCCCGTGTAGCGCGCATCGGCGGCGAAGAGCGTCGGCGTCGTGACGCCGCGCAGGCGCGTGAGGTCGAAGACCTGGATGCCGTGGCCCGCCGCCTCAGAGCCGACAAAGACGACGTTCTGGTAAACCCGGAACGTCCGCCACGAGTTGTTGCCCGTCGTCGCCGAGGCCAGCTTGCCGAGGTAAACCGGCGCGTCCGGGACGGTGACGTCGACGAAGCCGAGGCCGTTGCTCAGCCCGACGAGCGCGATCTCCTTGCCCGTCTGCGGGTCCGTCCAGCCCCAGACCTCGGCGGCGCTCGTCGGCGCGGTCGAGGTGCCGGCCGTGAACGACGATAACGGGAGGCGCGCTGACAGGTCGATGCCCGAGCACGCATAGACGCCGGCGAAGCCCGATACGCAGGGCGTCGCGATCGCCGTCAGGTCGTCCGTCTCGCCCTCGGCGACGCCGGACTTTGCAAGGTCGCCGGCTAGGGCGAGCCCGTCGGACTGCGCTCGGGCGGCCGGAGCGGCGAGGAGCAGGAGGGCGAACAGCGCCGGGGCGAGGCGGAAGGGCATCGGAAGGGCGGCGGAGCCGCGACGGAGAAAGGACAAGAACGCCGCGTCTGTCCGTTCTGTGTGTGAAGCGTATGACGAAACAGAGAACCGCTGCGCCCGGGCCCGGACGCAGCGGCTCGACCGTGACCGCGCCTCGGGACGGGCGCTCGGTCAGCCTAGTGCGTCCCGGCCGTGCGCGACGGCGACAGGATGAACAGGCCGTTGTTGATGTCGTTGCCGAGAAGCGTCCCCGACGGGAAGAACGGGTAGTTGGCCCACTGCCCGTTAAAGTTGGCCGTCTGCCCCTGCGGGTACGTGTCGAAAAACGCGACCTCGGTGAGCCGGCCCTGACCGACGCCCGAGACGTCGAGCACGCGGAGGCCAGCCTCGTAGTTGGACTGGTAGACGCGGTTGCCGACGATGTACTGGTTGTGGTCGATCACCGGGAGCACGCTATCGTGGATGAATGCGAGCTCGGGGTTGTCGAGGTCCTGGAAGTCCATCACGATCGTGCGCTGCGTCGCGGCGAGGCCGTTCTGCTCGTCGAGCTCGTCGTCGACGAGGAAGTAGCGGCCGTCGCTCGTCAGGGCGCCCTGGTGCGTGTAGGCGTCGTTGGGATAGACGCCCTGGCTCACGATGCGGACGTTGGCGAGGTCGGTCACGTCGTAGATCGTCACGACGTCCTCGTTGGAGGCGAAGCAGATCTGATGGCCCGTGTAGTCCGCATCGGTCCCGCGGTAGACCATGCACTGCGCGTCGTGGGTGTAGCCCGGCGCCGTCACGGGCGAGGCGTCCTTGGCGACGTCCGAGAAGCAACCTGCGAAGGTCGGGTTGGCGGGGTCGGCGAGGTTGACGGCGTGGAAGCCCGGCGCGGCGCAGGAGGTCGGGAGTGAACGGTTGAGCAGCTCACGCGAGCCGACGGCGTAGACGATCGGCGGGGCGCCCGCGCCCTCGGTAACCACGACGGCGTGGGCGCTGCCGAAGCCGCGGTATGTGCCGGTCGCCGTGAAGCGCCGCGCGGGGTCGGCGGTGAGCCCGCGGAGCGTCTTCATGTCGAAGATCTGGAGGCCGTGGCGCTCCGCTTCGGAGACGATCACCGCGAGATCACCGGCGACGCGGACCTCGCGCCAGACGCTGACGAGGGTCGCGGTGGGCAGCATCCCGAGCTGGATCGGCGCCGTCGGGACGGTCACGTCCACGAAGCGCGTCCCGTCCGCGTTGCCGACGACGGCGTACTCGCGGCGGGTCGTCGGGTCTGTCCAGCCCCAGACGCTGTTGCCGTAGACCTCGCCGGCGGGCGTGACGCCGAGCTGCTGCGGCGAGAGGTGCGCGGCGAGGTCGATGCCGAGGCACGGGTACGCGACGCCGGCGGCGCTCGTCGCCGTGCCGTCCGTGCACGGACCTTCGAGCGCGGGCGCGTTGGCGGTCGTGCCGCCCTCCGGGGTGTCCGTGCGGGTCGTCGCGCAGCCGGCGAGGACGAGAAAGGGGAGGACGAGAAGCAGTCGCGACATGGAGGGGGTGGGGCTGGGCGTGTGACCGAACGTACCGACAACAGAGGGAACCGTGCCAAATCATTGCCACCCCGGAGGGGGCGAGGAGGCAGAAACGGCTAGGGGGCGGACGGACCGGCCTCGAAGCGGTTGCGCTCGCGGCTTTTTCGGACGTGGTGCGGGTCGAAGACGCGCCCGTTCATCGCGACGTAGACGCCCGGCGGCAGCGTCTGCACGGCCGCGACGGCGAAGCCGACGTTGAACTCGGCGTCCGACGCCTTGAACCGGGCCGGGGTGAGCGAGCCCACGAAGACGACCGTCTTGGCCCGGCCGGCGTCCGGGTCTGCTGCGAGCGCCTCGGCGACCGTCCGGGCGGTCGCGGCCATCGTGTCGGTCCCGTGCGTGACCACGACGTGGTCGGCATGCGAGGCGCGGACGCGCTCGGCGACGAGCGCGCGGTCGGCGTCGGTCATCTCGAGGCTGTCTTTGCGGAGAACCGTCTCGACCGTCGTCTCCATCGCGACGCCGGCCGCGCGGAGGATCTCGGCGATCTGCGGCTCGCCGACCTCGTAGGCGCTCTCGGCGTCAAAGTAGACCTTGTCGATCGTGCCGCCAGTCGTGAGAATGTGGAGCATGCGCGGAGCGGCAGAGAAATGGATTACGGCGTGGACGGGGCGCGGGCGGCGATGAGGGCGCGCTCGACGGCGTCGTATGTCGCGCGGGCGATCGTCGGGTCGCGGACGAGGCGCTCCTGCTGGTCGCTCGCCTCGGCGTCTGAGATGTCGTGCGCGGCGAGGGCGACGGCCCGGAGGCTCTCGGCCGTGGCACTCTGGCGGGCCGGGGCAGCCGTCGCGGCGCGGGCGTCCGCGAGGGCGAGGTCGGCGAGCAGGTCCACGAGCGCCGAGTCGACCGGGATGGGCTCGGACCCGCTGCCCGTCTCGGCGGGGGCTCCGCATCCGACCAGCCCGGCGGCGAGCGCGCCGAGGACGAGCGTCCCGAAGCGGAGCGCCCCGAGGCGCGTCACGCGGCGACGGGGGCCTCGACCTCCATCCGGAGAAGGTGCGCGGCGTAGGTCTTGCCCTGCGCGTCGAGCTTCAGCGAGACTGTCCCGCCGCCTCCGAGCGCGCCGTGGAGCAGGAAGTTCAGCGCGGCGAGGTTAGGCAGCTCGAACCGCTCGACCTCGCCGTCCACGCGCGGCCCGAAGTGCGCCTTCACGCGCTCGGCCGTGACGGTCTCGCGGAGCCAGTCGTAGTGCGCCGGGTCTCGCGCGATGAGACCGACGTTGACGGCGTCGCCCTTATCGCCGGAGCGGCCGAAGCAGAGGTCGAGAAGGCGGGGCATGCAGAGGCGGAGGGTGGGAGGGCCAGAAATCTACGGCCCCGCCGCCCGGCCTCTGCAGCTCGCCACTGCCGCCCCGGTAGACTCAGGGAATGAGCTTGTTCAGCGGGTACTCGATAAAGCCCTCCGCCCCGAGACGCTTCAGTTCCGGGATGAGCGTCCGCACGACGCGCTCCTCGACGATGGTCTCGACGGCGACCCACTCCTCGGAGAACAGCGGCGAGATCGTCGGGTTGCGGAGCGCGGGGAGCTGCTGGACGAGGGCCGCGAGCGCCTCGCGGCGGACGTTCATCTTGAGCCCGACGCGGCCCTCGGCGCGGATGGCGCCCTCCATCAGGAGCGCGAGGTTCTCGATCTTCTGCCGCTTCCACGGGTCCGCCCACGCCGCATGGTTGGCGATGAGCTGCGTGTTGGATTCGAGGATGGTCTCGACGATGCGCAGCCCGTTCGCGCGCAGGCTGGAGCCCGTCTCCGTCACCTCGACGATGGCGTCGACTAAGTCCGGGGCCTTCACCTCGGTCGCGCCCCACGAGAACTCGACGTCGGCCGTGACGCCGGCTGCGGCGAGCCAGCGCCGTGTGAGTTCGACGACCTCGGTCGCGATGCGCTTGCCTTCGAGGTCGTGGATGGACTGGATGTCGGAATCGTTCGGGACAGCGAGGACCCAGCGCACGGGCCGCATCGAGGCCTTCGAGTACACGAGGTCGGCGACGACGTGGACGTCGGCTGAGGTTTCGGAGACCCAGTCGAGGCCGGTGATGCCGGCGTCGAACACGCCGTCTTCGACGTAGCGCGCCATCTCCTGCGCACGGACGAGCATTGCCTTCAGCTCCTCGTCGTCGGTCGATGGGAAGTACGAGCGGTCACGGACCGAGAAGGCGTAGCCGGCCTTGCGGAGCAGGTCGAACGTGGAATCCTGAAGGCTGCCTTTGGGGAGGCCGAGTTTGAGCTGAGACATCGAAGAGGAGAGAGGGAATGGGAAATCGGACCGACGGTGTCAGGCGTGGCCGTCGGCGCCGCGGCGGAGGGCGCGGGCCCAGTCGGCGACGGACGCGCGGCGCGCGGCGGGCGAGAGCGCCGGGTCGTCCCAGACGCGCTCGGCGTGCTCGATCAGCGCCGAGCCGACGATGACGCCGTCGGCGTGGGGCGCGAGGCGGGCCGCGTCGCCGGGCGTGCGAATGCCGAAGCCGACGAGAAGTGGCGCCACGCCGGTGAGGGCGCGGGTGCGGTCGAGATACGCCGTTATTGCACTGTCGTCGCTCAGGGCGCCGCCCGTCAGGCCCGGTGACGAGGCGGCGTACACGAAGCCGGTCGACCGCTCGGCAACGGCCAGCACGCGCTCGCGCGGTGTGTTCGGGGCGACGAGGTACGTCACCCCGAGTCCGGCGGCAGCCGCGTCGGCGTCCAGCAGAGCGCCCTCGTCGGGAGGCAGGTCCGGCAGGATGAGCCCGGCGACGCCCGCCTGCGCGGCGTCGCGGCAGAACGCGGCGACGCCGTACTGCACGACCGGGTTGACGTAGCCCATCAGCACGAGCGGCACGTCCGGGTACGCGCCCGCGAACGCCTCGGCCGTCCGGAACGCGTCGGCCATCGTGACGCCGTGGCCGAGGGCGCGGGCACTGGAGCGCTGGATGGGCAGGCCCTCGGCGAGCGGGTCCGAGAACGGCATGCCGAGTTCGACGAAGTCGGCCCCGGCGTCGGCGCAGGCGGCGAGCACGTCGAGCGTGCCGGCAGGGTCGGGAAAGCCGTTCGTGACGAACAGGCCGAGGGCGGTCCGCCCAGCGTCGCGCAGGCCGGCGAGGTGGGAGTGGAGGCGTGTCACGGGTCGGTCCGCTGCATGAATCGTTCAGGGTGCGGGAGCGGCGTGAACCCGAGCCGGGCGTACAGGCCGTGCGCGTCGCGCGTCGCGAGCATCCACCGGCGGAGGCCCTGGAGGTCCGGGTGCGCGAGGACGCCCTCGACGAGCCAGCGTCCCAGGCCGCGGCCGCGGTGGGCGTCGAGCACGTACACATCGGCGAGGTAGGCAAACGTCGCCCGGTCGGTCACGACGCGGGCGTAGCCGACCTGCTCGCCCGTGGGTGCGTAGAGGCCGAACGCGAGCGAGCCGGCGGCGGCACGCTCGACCGTCTCGCGGGCGACGCCCGGCGACCAGTAGCTAGCCGCGAGCGCGGCGTGGACGGCCGCGAAGTCGAGGCGCGCCCGGTTGTCCGAGCGCACGTAGCCATCCGGGCGGGTCTGCTCGTCGGTCACAGGCCCATGCGCTCGGCGATCGTCGCCATGTCCTTGTCGCCCCGCCCGGAGACGTTGACGACGCACACGGCATCGGGGGCGAGATCCGGCGCGATCCGTTCGAGGAGCGTGACGGCGTGGGCGGTTTCGAGGGCGGGGATGATGCCTTCGAGCTCGGAGAGCAGGCGGACCCCCGCGAGCGCCTCGGCGTCGGTGACGGCATGGTAGGTCACGCGGCCGGCGTCCTTGAGGTACGCGTGCTCCGGTCCGACGCCGGGGTAGTCCAGCCCGGCCGAGATCGAGTGCGGGAGCGTGACCTGCCCGGCGTCATCCTGCAGGAGGTAGGACATCGAGCCGTGGAGCACGCCCGGCGAGCCCATCGTGAGCGTCGCCGCATGGCGGCCGGGCGTGCCGTCGGGGTTGGTCAGGCCCTCGCCGCCCGCCTCGGCGCCGTAGAGCGCGACATCGGCGTCGCCGATGAACGGGAAGAAGATGCCCATCGCGTTTGAGCCGCCGCCGACGCACGCGAAGACGGCGTCGGGCGTCTCGCGGCCCGTGTGCTCGGCGAGCTGGAGGCGGACCTCGTCGCCGATGATGCGCTGGAAGTCGCGCACCATCGCCGGATACGGGTGCGGCCCGACGACCGAGCCGATGCAGTAGAACGTGTCGTCGGGGTTGCTCACCCAGTCGCGGAAGGCCTCGTTGGTGGCGTCCTTGAGGGTCTGCGAGCCCGACGTCGCCGGGCGGACCTCGGCGCCGAGCAGCCGCATCCGGACGACGTTGAGGTGCTGGCGCTCCATGTCCTCCGACCCCATGTAGACGATGCACGGGAGGCCGAAGCGCGCGCAGACGGTCGCCGTGGCGACGCCGTGCTGGCCCGCGCCGGTCTCGGCGATGATGCGCGAGAGGCCCATCCGCCGCGCGAGCAGGATCTGCCCGACGGTGTTGTTGATCTTGTGCGCGCCCGTGTGGCAGAGGTCCTCGCGCTTCAGATACACCGTCCGGCCGACGTGCTCGGAGAGCCGCGGGGCCGCCGTGAGCGGGGTCGGCCGGCCGACGTACTCCCGGAGGAGGTCGCGCCACTCGGCCCAGAACGCCGGGTCGGCCTTCGCCTCGTCCCAGGCGGCGCGGAGGGCGTCGAAGGCGGGGGCGAGAATCTCGGGGACGAAGGCGCCGCCGTAGGCGCCGAAGCGGCCGCGGGCGTCGGGGACGGTCTCGGTCATGGGAGGCATCAGGCGGGCTCGGTGGCGGCGCGGAAGGCCTCGAAGAACGCCGAGAGGCGGTCGAGGTCCTTCACGCCCGGTGAACTCTCGACCGACGACGACAGGTCGACGGCGTACGGGCGCATCGTCTGGATTGCCTCGGCGACGTTGTCGGCCGCGATCCCGCCGGCGAGGAACACGTCGGCGGCGCTCGCGAGGTCGCGCGCGACGCGCCAGTTGAAGCTCTCGCCCGAGCCCCCGAACAGGCCGCCGAAGAGGCTCGTCGTGCTCGTGTCGAGCAGCAGAAAGTCCACCACGCCGAGGTACGGCTCGGCCATGGCCCGCACCTGCTCGGCCGATGCGTCGTGCGTGACGGGGATGGCCTTGATGACGGGGACCGTCACGGCGGCGCACGTCTCGGGCGTCTCGTGGCCGTGGAGCTGTGCCATCTTGAAGCCGACCTCGGCGCAGCGCGCGTTGATCGCCTCAGCCGTCTCGTTGACGAACACGCCGACGGGGACGGGCCCGGCGACCCAGCCGATGATCTCGCGGGCCGCGGCGGGCTCGACGTAGCGCGAGCTGGCCTCGTGCTGGATGAAGCCCAGGAAGTCCGCGCCCGCCGCCGCGCAGAAGCGGGCGTCGTCGAGGCGCGTGATGCCGCAGATTTTGACGAGGGTGGACATGCCGGAGAGGTGGCGAGGGTGTGACGGGAGGCGAGTCGACGGGACACGTGGAGATGCCGCGCTGCCTTCAGCCGGTCGCCGGGGTGCGTGCGAGGGCGACGGCCGTCTCGCGGCGGAGTGCGGCGAGGGCTCGGCCCGGGTCCGTCTCGCGCATGAAGGCCGTCCCGACGAGGAACGCGTCCGCCCCAGCGTCGCGCAGGCGGGACGTGTCGTCGGCCGTGCGAATGCCGGACTCGGCGACGCGGACGATGCGCTCGGGCAGGACCCGGAAGACCGTCTCGGCGCGGCCGAGGTCGACCGCGAACGTGTGCAGGTCGCGGCTGTTGACGCCGAGCACGGCGACGCGGTCGAGGTCGAGCCCGTCGAGTTCGCGCGCGTCGTGGACCTCGACGAGGACGCCGAGGCCGAGGCCCGTCGCGGCATCGTGCAGATCGTGCAGCTCGGTCGGGTCGAGGGCGGCGGCGATGAGCAGGACCGCGTCGGCGCCGTAGGCCCGTGCCTCGACGATCTGGTACTCGCTCACGACAAAGTCCTTGCGCAGCAGCGGCAGGTCGACGGCCTGGCGGACGGCCGCGAGGTGGTCCAGGGACCCTTTGAAGTGCGTCGGCTCAGTCAGGACTGAAAGCGCCGCGGCGGCCGCGACGCGGTACTGGCGCGCGATCTCGGGCGGGTCGTACTCGCGGCGGAGCTCGCCCTCGGAGGGGCTTGCACGCTTCAACTCTGCGACGAACGTCGGGCCGTCGGGCCGTCGGAGGGCGCGGCCGAGGCTCAGCGTCGGCGCGTGGAAGGCCGAGCGCGCTTCGAGCGCGGCGACGGGGACGCGGGCGGAGCGCTCGGTGACGAGCGCGCGCGTGTCGGCGAGAATCTGTCCGAGGACGGACGTAGAAAGGGCGTCGTTCACCGGCTGCCCCCCGTCTGTGCCGCCGGCGCGAAGCTGTTGGACGCCTCGACGAGCGCGTCGAGCGCGCGCAGGGCGCGGCCCGAGGCGATGCTATCGCGGGCGGCGTCGAGGCAGGCCGCGAGGCCGTCGAACTCGGCCGAGGCGAGGAGCGCGTAGGCTGCGTTGAGGATCACGACGTCGGCCTGCGGGCCCGTCTCGCCGGCTAGGACGGCGCGGACGATCTCGGCGTTCTCCTCGGGCGTCCCGCCCTGGAGCGCGGCCGCCGAGACGCGCGCGAGGCCGTACTGCTCGGGCACGACGGTCTGCTCCAGGAGGCCGCCGTCGAAGGCGTGCGAGCCCGTCTGGTAGACGGTCGTCGGGCTCGTCGTGGACAACTCGTCGAGCCCGTCGTGCGCGTAGACCACGACGACGTGCTCACTTCCGAGGCGCATCAGGATCGCCGCCATCTGGCGCGCGACGGCGTCCGAAAAGGCGCCGACGAGTTGCCGGCGAACGCCAGCGGGATTGCAGAGCGGACCGAGAATGTTGAAGGCGGTCCGCACGCCGAGCGCCTGCCGGACGGGCCCGACGTGCTTGAGGGCGGGGTGGTACTCGGGCGCGAGCAGAAAGCAGATGCCGGTTTCCTGGAGGCACCGCGCGGCGTCCTCGGGGCCGAGGTCGGTCCGGACGCCGAGCGCGTCGAGCACGTCGGCCGAGCCCGAGAGGCTGGAGACGCCCTTGTTGCCGTGCTTGGCGACGGGCACGCCCGCGCCGGCCGTGACGAAGCTCGCGGCGGTCGAGATGTTGAACGTGCCCGAGTGGTCGCCGCCCGTCCCGCAGAGGTCGACGGGGTTGAGGGCGCCCGTCTCGACGGGCACGGCGAAGCGGCGCATCACGCGCGCGAAGCCGGTGAGCTCGTCGAGCGTCTCGCCGCGCGCGCGGAGGCCGAGCAGGAGGCCGGCGATTTGCTCGGGCGAGGCCTCTCCGCGGAGCATGCAGTCCATCGCCTGCCCGGCCTGCGTCTCGGTCAGCGTCTCGCCTTCGGCGACGAGTTGGAGGAGGGGTTTCATCGGGGGGAGCGGGCGCGGAGCACCCAGTTGCGGACGAGGCGTGGGCCCTCGGTGGTCAGAATGCTCTCGGGGTGAAACTGGACGCCCTCGACCGGATGCGCGCGGTGCCGGAGCCCCATGATCACGCCGTCGTCGGTCTCGGCCGTGACCTCGAGATCGCTCGGGAGCGACGCCCGGTCGACGACGAGCGAGTGGTAGCGCGTGGCGACGAAGTCGGGTGCGAGGCCGTCGAACACGCCCTGCCCGGCGTGGCGAATGAGGCTCGTCTTGCCGTGCATGAGCGACTCGGCGTGGACGACGCGGCCACCGTAGACCTCGCCGATGGCCTGGTGCCCGAGGCACACGCCGAGGATAGGGACGGTCGGGCCGAGGTCGCGGACGAGCGCCTCGCTCACGCCGGCGTCGGCGGGGCGGCCCGGGCCGGGGGAGATCAGGATGCCGTCGGGTGCCATTGCGGCGACGTCGGCCACGCTCACCGCGTCGTTGCGGACGACCTGCACGTCGTCCGTCTCCATCGCCACGAGGTGGACGAGGTTGTACGTGAACGAGTCGTAGTTGTCGACGACGAGGATCATGGCACGGGCGGGGTGCGGAGTCCGACCGCCTCGCGAACGCGCTCCATGACGGACTCGGCGCGAGCGCGGGCGGCGCGGGCGCCGGAGTCGAGGGCGTCGCGGACGGCCTCGGGGCGGGCGGCGAGATCGCGGCGACGCTCGCGCGCCTCGGCGAAGTAGTCCGAGATGAGCGTTACGAGGGCCGCCTTGGCGTGGCCGTAGCCGTAGCCACCGGCGCGGTAGGCGGCCGCGATTTCGTCGCGCTGCTCGGGCGAGGCGAACAGCCGGATGAGCGCGAAGACGTTGTCCGCCTCGGGGTCCTTCGGATCGTCGAGTGGCGTCGAGTCGGTGACGATGGCCGCGACGGCCTTTTTGAGGGCGGTCCCCTCGTCGAACAGACCGACCGTGTTGCCGTAGCTCTTGGACATCTTGCGTCCGTCCGTCCCGGGCACGACGGCGACGTCGTCGAGAATCATCGCGTCGGGGACGGGCAGCAGATCGTCGCCGTAGGTGAGATTGAAGCGGAGCGCGAGGTCGCGGGCGATCTCGATGTTCTGCTTCTGGTCCGCTCCGACGGGCACGACGAGCGGCTTCGCGGGGTCGCCATAGACGAGGATGTCGGCCGCCTGGAGGATCGGGTACGTGAACAGGCCGGCGTTCGCTGAGAGGCCCTGCTGGACCTTGTCCTTGTACGCGAGGCCCTTTTCGAGCGCGCTCACGGGCGTCAGGCAGAGCAGGATCCAGGCGAGCTCGGTCGTCTGCGGGACGCGGCTCTGGGCGAACAGGTGCGCCGTGTCGGGGTCGAAGCCGAGCGCGAGGTAGTCGAGCGCGATCTCGAACGAATGCCGCCGCAGCGCCTCGGGGTCGCGGACCGACGTGAGGGCGTGGTAGTCGACGATGAAGTAGTACGCCTCGGCGCGGCGCGCGGCGTCGTCGGCGATGGCGACGTGCTGGCGGAGCGCGCCGAAATAGTTGCCGAGGTGCAGCGTGCCGGTCGGCTGCACGCCCGAGACGACGACGGGGAGGGGGGACGACATTCGAGGGTCGGGGAGGATGGGAGCGGCGCCGCGCCCGAGCAGAGCCGCCGTAGGGGCACGGCGCGCCGTGCCCTGTCGTTCAGGGTGCCACGGCGCCGAGCGGCACGCCGCCGGACGCCGCGTCAGCCGCGGCGCAGGCCCGACGTGAGATCCCGGAGCACATCGAGCCGGCGGTCCGAGGCAGCGGCGTTGTGGCCGAGGATGGCGCGCGTCCGCTCCTGGTGGTGGACCGCGTCGACCTCGTCGCGAAGGGCGGCCCCGAAGGCACGCTCGTGGTCGGCGAGGGCGAGCAGGCGCTCGGCGTCCGTCGCCCCGAGGTCCGCCGGCTCGCGGCCGAGGCCCGAGGGCGGCGCGACGCCGTAGCTCAGCAGCGTCTCGGAGATCTTGGCCATCTCGGTCCGGAAGAACGGCATCAGTGCCTCGACGCGCTCGCGGTCTGCGCCCGGTGCGAGGCCCGCCATGGCCCCGCGGTAGGCCTCGAAGAGGTCGAGATGGCGCTCGGCGATGGGTAGCACGCGCTCGGCGCTCTGGGCGCGCGTCGCGTAGTGGCCGGCGCCTCCTTTGTTAAGAATCGGTCGGAGTGCTTCGAACATCGGAAGAGAGAATGTGGGACGGGGGATGGGGCGGAGGGAGGCAGATAACGTCTGTTCCATCCACATCCCGAATCCCGGTTAAAGAAGGTCGCTCGTGGCCGAGCGCATGGCGGAAAACAGGGCGGCGGCCTTGGCGTGCGTCTCGGCGTGCTCGGCTGCGGGGTCCGAGTCGGCGACGATGCCCGCGCCGGCCTGGACGATCGCCGTCTGGTTGCCCTCGGCGTCTTCGGTGACGAGGAGCGTCCGGATAGCGATGCACGTGTCGAGCGCACCGTCGAAGCCGGCGTAGCCGACGGCCCCGGCGTACGGCCCGCGCCGGACGGGCTCGAGCGCGTCGATAATCTCCATCGCGCGCACCTTGGGCGCGCCCGAGACCGTCCCGGCGGGGAAGCACGCCGCGAGCACGTCAACGGCGTCGCGGCCCTCGACGTCGCCCGAGACCGACGAGACGATGTGCATCACGTGCGAGAAGCGCTCGACCTCGGCGTAGCGGTCCACCCGGACCGAGCCCGGACGGCTCACACGCCCGACGTCGTTTCGGCCGAGGTCGACGAGCATCAGGTGCTCGGCGCGCTCCTTGGGGTCAGCGAGCAGGTCCGCTTCGAGCGCTAGATCGTCGGCCTCGGTCGTGCCGCGGCGACGCGTGCCGGCGATGGGAAGCACGATGGCCCGGCGCTCGGCCCCGGCCGCAGCTTCGGCGGCCGTCGGCCGCGGGTCGACGCGCGTGAGGACCTCGGGGCTGGACCCGACGAGCGAGAAGTCACCTTGGGGCACGTCGAGCCCGTCGATGTCGAGGTAGAAGAGGTATGGGCTCGGGTTGACCTGCCGGAGCGCGCGGTACAGGTTGAAGCGGTCGCCCGTAAACGGCATCGTGAACCGCTGCGAGAGCACGACCTGGAAGACGTCGCCGTCGACGATGTGGCCTTGAGCCGCTCGGACGCCCGCCTCGAACGCTTCCTTCGTGACACTTGGCGCCGGCGCATCGGCGAGCAGTTCGACGGCGTCGCCGGGCTCGGGGGGCGTGTGGTCGAGGTCGAGTTCGAGGTCTTCGATCCGCTCGCGGGCGTCGGCGTAGGCGTCTTCGAGGTCCGTGTCCTCGTCCACAAATGCCGTCGCCATCAGGACGGCCTGGTGGCGGACATGGTCGAACGCGACGACGGTGTCGTAGAAGCCCCACACGGCGTCGGGCAGGCCGAGCACATCGGGCGGGCCGACGGGGAGCGCTTCGAGTTGCCGCACGGCGTCATAGGCGACATAGCCGACCGCCCCGGCCGTGAGGCGCGGCAGACCGGGCACGCGCGCCTGCTCGACGCGGCCGAGCACGCGCGAGAGCGCCTCGAAGACCGAGCCGCGCTCGACGTCGACCTCGTGCGGCGCGCCGTCGCCGTAGACGGCTCCGCCGGGGCGGTGCAGGTGCACGCGGTCGCCGCGGCTTTCCAGCACGAGGTACGGCCGGCGGCCGAGGAACGAGTACCGCCCGAGTCGCTCGCCGCCCTCGACCGATTCGAGCAGAAAGCCGAACGTCCCCGGCTCGCGCAGCTTCAGGAACGCCGCCACGGGCGTCGTGAGGTCGGCCGAGCGCCGCGCGAAGACGGGCACGGCGAGGCGCCGGCCGTCGGTCGGGCGCTGCTCGCGGACGATGGCGGTGAACTGGTCGAAGGTCACGGACAGGGGAGAGGTCGAGAGATCCCGAACGGGCAGACATGAAAAAAGCCCCCCGCTCGGCAAGAACGGTGGGGCTCAATCGGTGCCGCGCGGTGCTAGCCCAAGGGCCTGCGCGGACCGCCCACCGGGAGCGTGCCATGCCAGCGCGGCCAGGAGCAGACGGGAGCGGTGCGGATCATGTCGGGAAGGTACGCGCAGCGGGACGGGCAGGGCAACCGCCGCAGCGGGAGGCACTTATCGGCGCGTGCGGACTGGAGCTGCGTCGGCGAGATCGGCCGGGGGCTCCTCGGCGAGTGCAATGCCAAGGGCTTGGGCGAGGCGGGCGTCGTAGCCGTACGTATCGGCGTACGTCCGCAGCGAGCCGTCGGCCTCGGCCGTCGCGGTAAAGTAGACGAACTGCGCGGCGAAGGCGTGTTCCAGGCGGACGCCCCGGCGCGGCCCGCGGCGATACGCGGCCTCAGCCTCGCCGGGCGCCCAGCCGTTGACGGTCGTGAGCAGGTACTCGGCGAGCTTCTCGGGCGCGCCCGCCTGCACGCACCCGCTCGACATCGACGAGCCGACGCCGTCGGCGAGCGTGTGGCGCTTGTTGGTGTCGTGGATGAGGATCGCGTACGGGTTGTGCATCAGGAATTTGACGCGCCCGAGCGGGTTGGCCGCGCCCGGCCGCTGCACGAAGCGGAAGCCGGCACTCGAGACCGAGTCCCACTGCACGAAGCGGCTGTCGACCGGCCGGCCGTTCAGCGACACGTCGACGCCCTGCCGCCACAGCGAGAGGCTGTCGCGGCGGGCCTGCGCGAAGAGGCCACCGGCGAGCGACGCCGGGACGTACCACGCGGGCTGGAACTCGACCGTGTGGACCGAGTCGCGGATGACGGGCGTCGTCCAGCCGGTCGTGAGCGCGGACCCGACGTTGGCCGGCATGCGCAGCCGCTCGGTGACGCGCCCGCCCTCGGCGTGCTCGACGCGGAGCTCGAACGCGGGGATGTTGACCCAGATATAGTCCTCGCCGAACGTGTCCGGCAGCCAGCGCCAGCGTTCGAGGTTCAGCGCGAGGCGCGCGCGGAGCGCGGCCGGGTCGGCGTTGAGCGCGGCCGTGTCCTCGGGCTCGAGCGCACGGTTGACGGGCAGGTGCCGCGCCGTCTCGAAGCGGGCGAGGCCCGATGCGAGCGAGTCGTCGAAGAGATACGGCTCGGGGCGGCCCCATGCGCCGAGCGAGTCGGGCCGGAGGTAGCCGTACGCCGCGAGGCGCTCGCGGAGGTGCGGAACGCGAACCGACCGGCCGCCGACGGTCAGGACGGGCCCGTCGGGGATCGGGGCGAGGTCCTGGCGGAGCGCGGCGAGGCGCTCGCGGAGGCGGCGGTAGCCGGCCTGCTGCGGGCGGAGGCCATCGAGCGCACGGCTGACGCGCGTGGCGTCGCCGGTCCGGACAGCCGCCTGGAGGCCACCGAACGCAACGTTCGCGCTGTCGCGGACTTCCGGGAACCACGTGCCGGGGTAGAGGGCGCGCGGCGAGACGCGCCGGCCGCGGAGGGCGTCGCCGAAGCGCAGCGTGGCGTCGCTCAGGGCCACGTCGGCCGCGGCGGCGAGGGTCGGGCGCGGGTCGGCGAGCGTGTCGCGGGCGTCGTCGTCGAGGCGCGCCCACTGGCGCTCGGCGGCGTCGAGCGCGGCGACGGCCCGACGGGCGGCATTGGCGTG
>DASWMO010000245.1:0-20214 GCA_036399715.1 Rubricoccaceae bacterium | reverse complement strand
CTCGCGCCGCGGCGCGCGCTCGTCGCGGCGGTCCGGTGGTACCAGCGGGTCATGTCGCCGCTGTCGCCGCCGTCGTGCCGCTTCACGCCGACGTGCTCCGGGTACGCCGCCGAGGCGCTCACCCGCTACGGCGTGCTCTACGGCGGCGCGCTCGCGCTGTGGCGGATCGCACGGTGCCATCCGTTCGGCGGGCACGGGTGGGACCCGCCGCGGCCGTTCGGGGCGGCTGCGCCGCCCCCGCCGTGGGCGCTGCCCGGCGGTACCCCGGCCAGGCCGGTCGTCGAGCCCGGCGCCGGAACGGACCCCGGCGCGACGGGTTGAGCCCGTCTCTCCCCGACTCCCGATGACCTCTCCGATTCTCGCCGACCGCGACCGCCCTGTGACGTGCGCCGTCGTGTCCATCTCGGACGACCTCACCGAGGCGTCGGACGCGAGTGGGACGCGCGCCAAGGACCTCTTCCACGAGGCCGGCTACCGCGTCGAGTTCTACCGCATCGTCCCCGACGACGGCGAGAAGATCCGGGCCGTCCTGCTGCACCTCGCCGGGCGCGTCGAGGTCGTCGTGACGTCGGGCGGGACGGGCATCGCGCGACACGACACGACGATCGAGGTCGCGCAGCGCCTCGTGCGCAAGCCGCTGCCGGGCTTTGGCGAGCTGTTCCGGATGCTCGCCTTCGCCGAGTTCGGGGCGTCGGCAATGCTCACCCGCGCGATGGCCGGGCTCTACGGCCGCGAGGACGGGCCGGTCTCGACGTTGCTCTTTTGCTGCCCCGGCACGGTTACGTCGGTCCACCTCGCGATGGAGCGGCTCGTCCTGCCGGATCTCCAGCGGCTCGTGTGGGAGGCCATTCGTGAGCCCGCCGCCGACTCGGCGCGGAGCGCCGAGGCCATACGCAGCGCCGAGGCGCCGCTGTAGCCGGCCCCGCGTCCGCTCACGCAGCGCGACGAAGCATGTCGAGCACAGCCGCCTCGGCCGGGCTCAGGCCCGGTGGGGCCTCGCGGACCGCAGCGAAGCGCGCGGCGAGGCGACCGGCCCGGTACGCGTCCAGCACGTCCGGGTGGACGTAGTACTGCCGGCACACGGCGACCGTGTTGCCGAGCGCGCCCGAGACGGATTTGATGGCCGCCGATACGGTCTTTTCGACATCGGCCTCGTCCGGCTCGCCCGCTACAGCGAGCACGTCGGCGGCGTGGACCGTCCCGCCCCACGTCCGGAAGTTCTTGGCCGAGACGTCCGGGTCGCCCATCGTCTCACGGAGGTACGCGTTGACGTCGGCCGAGCCGATCGTCGCCGTGCCGTCTCCGGTTCGGTACTGGAACAGGTCGTGGCCCGGGAGGTCGCGGCAGGCGCGGACGAGGCGCGCGAGGCGGCGGTCCGCAACGGCGAGCGCGTGCTCCTTGCCGCTCTTGCCGACGAACGAGAGCGTCAGGCCGCCGCCGTCGAACGAGACGTGGTCGTCGCGCAGCGTCGTCAGGCCGAAGGTGCCGTTGGTGCGGGCGTACTCGGCGTTGCCGATGCGGACGAGCGTCTCGTCGAGCAGGCGGACCGCGAGCGCGACGACGCGGTCATGGCCCAGGCCGCGCCCGTTTAGATCGGCTTCGACGCGGGCGCGGAGGGCGGGAAGCGCCTCGCCGAAGGGCACCATCCGGTCGAACTTGAGGCGGTTCACGTGGTCCGCCCACTGTACGTGGTAGCGGTACTGCTTGCGGCCGCGGGCGTCGCGGCCCGTCGCCTGGAGATGGCCGCGCGGGTCGGGCGCGATCCAGACGTCGGTCCACGCCGGCGGCAGCACGAGCGCCTCGGCGCGGGCACGGACGGCCTTCGGGGCGGGCGAGCCGTCGGGCATGCGGTACGAGACGCCGCGGCCGGAGCGGCGGCGCGTGATGCCGGGCCGCGTGTCGTCCGCGTAGCGCAGACCGGCGTCTGAGGCGTCAGGAAGGATCATCGGACGGGCGGCGAGGCGGGCGGCGTTGAGCGCGCGGCGCGGCGGCGCGGTTCCGGGGACGCCGCGCCTGGCGCGATCCCGCCACTCGGGCTAGTGCGCCTGCATCAGGCGGCCCGCCGGCCCGCGCGGGATTCTGGCATCCCACCCTCCGCCAACGCCCATGCCGACGATCCTCTCCCCGATGCGCCTCGCCCTGCTCGCCGCGCTCGCCGTCGCCGGGCTCGCCGCGCCGGCCGGCGCCCAGACGGTCAGCGCCCCGCGCAGCGCCGTCCGCCTCTCCGGCCCCCGCGCTGGCGTGACGCTGCTGAGCCCCGACACCGTCCGCCGCATCAACGACCGCTTCCGCGACGCGGGCCTCGCCGAGGGCGAGGGCGACGTCATCGACCCGACGATGCCCGTCGTAACGCAGTTCGGGTGGCAGTTCGAGACGCGCGTCTTCCAGACGCCCGGCGGGCTGACCGGGCTGACCGAGTTCGTCCCGCTCGTCGGCGGCCTCGACCGCGGCATCCTGCTCCCGAGCGCGACGTTCCTCGTCGGCGCGCGGACGCACGACGGGATCGAGTTCGGCGTCGGGCCGAACGTCTCGGCGACGGGCGTCGCGTACGCGCTCGCGGCCGGCTTCAATGCGAGCGCCGGCGAGGTCAACATTCCGCTGAACGTCGCCGCGGCGTTCGGCAAGGGCGGCCCACGCGTGAGCCTGCTCGTCGGGATGACGTTCTCGAACCGGCGCTACTGACGCTCCCGGCGCCGGCAGCGTCTGGTACAGATAGACTATGCCGGCGGGCGGGGCGCAGTGCATCTTGCGCACACACCCGCCCCGCCCCGATGCGCCTCGCCCGACTTCTGCTCCTGGTTCTCCTCGGCGTTCTGCTCGTCCCTGCGGCCGTTGCGCAGACGGCCGCAGACACGCTCGCCGCCCCGGAGGCGACCGCCGAGACGCCCGCCGACGCGCGGCCCGTTCCCCGCCCGCGTCCGGTCCGACGCCCCGTCCCACGCGTCGGCACCGGCGCGCGGCGCCTCTCGGGCCCGCGGGCCGGCGTGACGCTCCTCAGCCCGGCGACGGTCCGCGAGATCAACGAGACGTTCGGTGAGTGCGAGTACGACCCGCAGACCGGCGGGTGCACCAGCGAGGACCTCATCTCGACGAGCCTCCCGGTCATCACGCAGTTCGGGTGGCAGTTCGAGCGGCAGATGGCGCAGACGTCGAGCGGCCTCGCGATCATAACCGAGAGCGTGCTCCTCGTCGGCGGGCTCGAGCGCGGGCTCGCGCTCCCGAGCGCATCGCTCATCGTCGGCGTCCGCACGGCGTCGGGTGTCGAGATCGGCGTCGGGCCGAACCTCTCGGCGACGGGCGCGGCCTACGCCCTCACGCTCGGCGTCGCCAACCCGGTCGGCGAGATCAACGTCCCCCTCAACGCCGCCGTCGTGCTCGGCCGCGACGGCCCGCGCTTCAGCCTGCTCGTCGGGCTGACGTTCTCGGACGACCGCTACTGAGCGCGGGGCTCGCGAGGCGCGGGTAGCTTTCCGGACGCCCACCGGTCTGCGATGTCCCTGCCCCCGTTCCGCCTCACCAACACGCTCTCGCGCACCGTCGAGACAGTCGAGCCCGTGGCAGTTGCCCCGGACGGCCGGCCGCTGCTGCGGTTCTACTCGTGCGGGCCGACCGTCTACTCGTACGCCCACATCGGCAACTTCCGGACGTTCCTCACGGCCGACCTCGTCGTGCGGACCGCCGAGGCGCTCGGGTGGGCCGTCCGCTACGTGAGCAACGTCACCGACGTCGGGCACCTCACGGACGACGACGTGGCCGACGGAGCGGGCGAGGACAAGATGGCGAAGGGCCTCGCCTCGAAGGAAGGCGAGGCGTTCGTCAACGTCTGGGACCTCGCACGGCACTACACCGACGCGCTTCTCGCGGACTGGCACGCGCTCGGCCTCCGCGACCCCGACGTGCGGCCGCGCGCGACCGAGCACGTCCGCGAGCAGATCCGCGCCGTCGAGGCGCTCGTCGCCTCGGGCCACGCCTACGAGACCGACGACGGCGTCTACTTCCACGTCCCGTCGTTCCCGGCCTACGGCGCGCTTTCGGGCAACACGGACGCCGAGGCGCTCGTCGTCGACACCCGCGGGACGGTTCAGGACGACGGCAAGCGCGACCCGCGCGACTTCGCGCTGTGGAAGAAGGACGACGCGCACCTCATGCAATGGCACAGCCCGTTCACAGCTGGCACGACGGGCGGCTGGGGCTTTCCGGGCTGGCACCTCGAGTGCTCCGTGATGGCGCAGCAGTACTTAGGCGAGACGATCGACCTCCACGGCGGCGGCGAGGACCTCCGCTTTCCGCACCACGAGTGCGAGATCGCGCAGGCCGAGGCGCTCTCGGGCCAGCCCTTCTCGCGCTACTGGGTGCACACGCGCTTTCTGCAGGTCGAGGGCGAGAAGATGTCCAAGAGCCGCGGCAACTTCCTCACCGTCCACGACCTCATCGCCGCGCCCGAGGACGGCGGCCGGGCCGAGTGGGGCGCACCCGTGGACCCGCTCGCGCTCCGCCTCGTCCTCATCTCGGGCCACTACGCGCGCCCGTTCAACCTCACCCGCAAGGCGCTCGACGACGCCCGCAAGAACGTCCGCCGCTACGCCGAGGCGCTCGCGGCGGCCGAGGCGGCGGCGGGCGACGGGCCGGACGTCTTGGCCGATGTCCTCACCGCCGCAGGTGACGAGATGCTGGCCGCGATGGCGGACGATCTCAACACGCCCCTTGCGCTCGCGGCGGCCTACCGCGGCGCCGGCGCCATTCTGGCGGCAGCCCGCGACGAGCCCCTCTCCGCCGCGTCGGGCGCGACAGCCGTCGCCTTTCTCGACCGCGTCCATGCCCTGCTCGGGATCGTCCGCTCGGAAGCGGCACCCGCCCAGGCCGAGGCGGATGACGATGGCTTCACGGCCCGCGTCGAGGCCCTCCTCGCGGAGCGGAGCGAGGCGCGCGCCTCCAAGGACTGGGCGCGGGCGGACGACCTCCGCGCCGCCCTCGACGCGCTCGACATCGTCGTGATGGACACGCCCTCGGGACCGACGTGGACACGCCGCGCCCCGTGATGCCCACTGCGGCTCAACACCCACCCACCGAACCCATGCCCTACGACGCCTCGGACTACTCGTACCTCGACGGCGGCCTGAAGCGCATGCTCGACCGCCTGCAGGCCGAGGGGACGGCGACCAAGGACCCCGAGGCGGACCAGCTGCTCCGCGACGACCCCAACGCGGTCGTGCTCGGGCTGCTCTTCGACCAGCGCGTGCTCGCCGAGACGGCCTTCTGTGGTCCGCACAAGCTCCGGCAGCGTCTCGGGCACCTCGACATGGCACTCATCGCAGCGATGGACGCCGACGCATTCGGCACCGCCTTTACCGAGCCGCCGGCCGTCCACCGCTTCACGTCCACGATGGCTGCGCGGACTCAGGAGGTGGCCCGACATCTCGCCGAGGCGGGCGGCGCACAGGCCCTCTGGGCCTCCGGCACGGCCGCGGAGGTCGAGAGGCGCATTCAGGGGCTGCCCGGATTTGGGCCGCTCAAGGCGAAAAAACTCGCCCACTGCCTGTTCTACTTCGGTCACCGCGACCTCAGCCACGACGACTGACCGTCGGCGCGGTATCCGGCGTCAGGGCACGTCGCGCGGCGCGGCGATGCCCGCTGCGCACCCGTCGCCGAACAGCGGTGCCTCGGCGTCGAGCAAGTCGAGGGCGTCCGTCCCGGGCGGCGCGACGACCGGCGGGCCCAGCCCGAGCGCGGCGAGGTAGATGCGCCGGAGCATCTCGGAGCTGCGCTCCCAGCTGTAGTACCGTGCCCGCCTGACGGCCGCCACGCTCATCCGGTCGTACACCTCGGCGTCCGAACCGACGGCGAGGATGCCGGCGGCGAGCCCCGCGACGGCCGCCCTCGGCGTCGTGACGGGCACCTTGATCCCGCACGCCGGCGTGACGATGTCGCGGACGCCCTGGTGGTCCAGACACACGACGGGCAGGCCCTGCCCGAGCGCTTCGAGGACGACGTTGCCCGACGTGTCGCGGAGGCTCGTAAAGACCAGCGCGTCCGCCTCGGCGTAGGCGGCCTGCATCGCCGCGTGAGGGATCGCGCCCGGCGCCTCGACGCCCGGCAGGCGCGCGAAGGCGGCCCGCTCGGGGCCGTCGCCGAAGACGCGGAGCACGACGGCTCCAGGTCGCTCGCGCTCGGCCCGCTGCATCGCGCGGATCATCAGGTGCGCACCCTTGCGGTTGAGACAGTCGCCGACCCACAGCAGGCGCACCGGGCCCGGCTGGCGGTCCGCCCACCGTCGCGGCGCCCCGACGGCGCCCGAGCCGGTTTCCAGCATCCGCACGCTCTCGACGCCTAGCCAGTGCCGGACGTCGCGCTGGACGGTCGAGTTGGCCGCCAGGAAGGGGGCCGCCGTCCGTGCGGCCCGGCGGAGGCGCCGCCCGGCCGCAAGTTGGACGACGTTGAGCACGCTCCGGAGGCTCTCGCGCAGGGCCATCGCGAGTCCTCCCGAGAGCAGGAAGCGCCGCGGCGTGTTCTGCGTCCCGCCGAGCGGCCCGAGCACGAACGGCCGCCCGAGGCGCCACCCGTAGCCCGGCTCGCGGAAGCTCACCCAGTTCACGTGGTGCACGAGGTCGAACGGCGCCGCGGCGTCCAGCCGGCGCGCGAGGCGGAACGCGCGGCGCTGCCACAGGTTGTACCCGACCCACGTGCCGCCGGGCACGCGCGCGAGCACGCGCTCCGGCCACGACTGCCCCAGAAAGGCCCACTCCAGGCCGGCGACAGGCCCCGCGACCGCCTCGTGCGCCCGAATCTCGGCCTCGAACGGCTCGCGGCGGCAGATCACCACCGTCTCGAAGTGCCGCGCGCTCGCGACCGCCCGGTTCCAGCCGACCTTCTCCTCCGACCCACGCGCAGGGCTGCAGGCGTGTGCGAGGAGGAGCACGCGCGGACGAGCGGGCAACCGGGAGAGCAGCCGAGACGGCATGCGAGCGAACGCCGGGCGCGGTGGAAGGCAGAGGCGCAAGATCGCGGCAATCCGCATGCCACAGGCGCGCCTCCAGCGCGCTGCGCATTGCGGGTTTGTATTTGACGCAAACTCCGGGCACCTTCGGGCTTTCCCGCAGTAGAGCCAGAGCGCCCCCCTACCCTGCCGTGCCCCAGACTGCCGACTACCTCGACATTCCCACCGCCGGGTGGGTCGCGCTCAACGCGTTCGTCGTCGTGCTGCTGCTGCTGGACCTGCTCGTTTTCAACCGCCGCAGCCACGCCATCGGCCTCCGCGAGGCAGCCAAGATGACGGCCTTCTTCGTCAGCGCCGCCCTCGCCGTCGCGGCGTGCGTGTGGGGCGCGTACGGGCATGCGGCCGGGCTGACGTTCCTGACGGGCTACATCGTCGAGATGTCGCTCTCGGTCGACAACCTGTTCGTCATCGCGGTCCTGTTCGGCTACTTCGCCGTCCCGGCCCCGTACCAGCACCGCGTTCTCTTCTGGGGCATCTTCGGGGCCATCGTGATGCGCGCCGGGATGATCTTCCTCGGCGTCGCGCTCATCGAGCGCTTCTCGTGGCTGCTGTACGTCTTCGGGGCGTTCCTGCTGTTCACGGGCCTCAAGATGTTCCGTCACGATGACGGCGCCTCGGACGTGTCCGACAACCGGCTGCTGGCGTTCCTGCGGCGCGCGCTGCCGGTGACGGAGCAGTACCACGGCGAGCGCTTCTTCATTCGCGAGGCTGGCCGCCGCATGGTGACGCCGCTGTTCCTCGTGCTCGTGATGATCGAGCTCACGGACGTCGTGTTCGCCGTCGACTCGATCCCGGCCATCCTCGGCGTCACCACGGACCCGTTCCTGGCCTACGGATCCAACATCATGGCCGTCGTCGGCCTGCGAGCGATGTACTTCCTGCTCGCCGGAGTCATCGAGCGCGTCCGCTACCTCCACATCGGGCTGGCGCTCGTGCTGTCGTTCATCGGCATCAAGATGCTGACCGAGCCGCTGCTCCACTCGCGGGGCCTCGAGTTCCCGACGTGGCTCTCGCTCGTCGTGATCGCGGCGTGCCTCGGCGGGGCGGCCATCGCGTCCTACATCGTCGCCCGCCGCGAGGGGCCCGGCGAGGGATCGCTCGACGGCAGTGAGGACGACCTGACGGCCGGCGAGCCGCCGCTCGGCCTCCCGATCGACGGCGACGACCGGCAGCGCCACGAGGCGGCGACGCATCCGTAAACGCGCCGCCGTCTACACGGGCTGCCGGGCTGGACGCCCCGCCGGCACGGTCACGCGGACCGTCGTTCCGGCATCGGTCTCCATCTCGAAGCGCCCGCCGAGCGCGGCCGCCCGCGTCCGCATCGAGTCGAGGCCGAAGCCTGACAGGCCGACGGCGCCATCGCCCGAGCCGGACGTGTCGGGAACGACGAACTGTCCGTCGTCGCTCACTTCGACCATGACCGCGCCGCCCGCATCGGCCACGATGTGGACGTCAAGGCGGGTGGCGCCGGCGTGCTTGAGGCTATTTGTGCACGCCTCGCGGGCGATCCGGTAGAGATGGAGAGCCTGCTCGGGGCTGAGGACGTGTGCCGCCGGGCCGTCCAGCGTGACCGTCGCGGCCGGGCGGGCGCGGCTGCGGAGGCGCTGCCTCAGGTCCGCCGCGAGGCGGTCGCGGAAGGCGCCGAGGGTCACGTCGGTCTCGCCAAGGGCCCAGATGGACTCGCGAAGCTGCGCCATCGTCTCGCGCGCGTCCGCTTCCACATTGACGAGGGCGCTGTCGAGCGCCTCCGCGCCCGTGCCACCCGCGCCACGTTCGAGGCGCACCAGCTCGACGTCCGCGAGCAGCGTCGAGAGCTGCGCGCCGACGTGGTCGTGGAGGTCGCGGGAGATGCGAGCCCGCTCGTCCTGCAGGATCGCCTCGGCGGCGAGCCGGGCGAGTTCGGCCCGGAGGCCGCGCTGCGAGACCGTGCGAACGGCCGCGACGAGGGCCGCGAGGAGCGCCAGCCCGAGGCTGCCGCGGAACACGGCGGTCTGCCACCACGCCGGGCGGATCTCGAACGGCACGGCCGTCTCGCCCCACACGCCCGCCGACGATGCGGCGCGGACGCGGAGCGTGTAGTGCCCCGGCGAGAGGTTGGTGTACGCCGCCTCGTGGCGCGTGCCCAGCGGCGTCCACGCCGCATCGAGACCGTCGAGTCGTGTCGCAAATCGGTTAAGCTGGGGCGCGGTAAAATCCAGCGCCGCAAGCGTAAACGAGACCGCCGTCTCGTCGTAGCGGAGACGCCGCGCCGCGGCGAGCGGCCGCTCGACGCCCATCACGCGCACGGCCGTCACGACGACCGGCGGCGGCGGCCCGCTGGCCGTGAGGGCCGTAGGGTCGAAGCGATTGTAGCCGTGGATGCCCCCGGCGACGATGCGGCCGTCGGCGAGGGCGAGGGCCGCGCCAGCGTTGAACTCGTCGCTCTGCAAACCGTCCTCGGTTCCGAAGGCGACGGCGCGTTCGCGGACCGGGTCGAAGCGCGCCATGCCGCGGTTGGTCGTGACCCAGAGCGCACCGGCCAGATCGGGCACGAGGGCGTAGACCGTCTCGTCCGGCAGCCCGCTCCGCACGCCGACCGCGTGGAACGTCCCCGCCCGGTTTGCACGCGCGGGCGGCTCGTAGCGGGCGAGGCCGCCGCCGTAGGTCCCCATCCACAGCCGCCCGAGGCGGTCGCGGGCGAAGGCGGTGACGGTGTTCTGCGGAAGGCTGCCGGCCCGCTCGGCGTCGTTCTCAAAGTGCGCGATCCGCCCCCCGGCCGGATCGACAAGGTCTACACCGACGCCCCACAGGCTGACCCAGACTGTCCCGTCGGCATTGGCGTGGACGGCGTAGCCCTCCGTCCCGGAGAGGCGCCGGCCGACCGGGAAGCGCGTTGCGGGGCAGTCGATCCGGCGCGTCTCGGGGTCGGCACGGCAGAGGCCCGGCCCGTATGCCGCGATCCAGACGGTCCCGTCGGGGCCGAGGGCAAGGCGGAGCGCGCTGCGGACGCCCGCATCGGGCGGGAACGGGCTGAGCGTCCAGACGCCTTTGACGCTGCGGCGCCACAGGCCACGCGCGTCGCCGGTCGCCCAGAGGGTGCCCGTGCGGTCGGTGAGGACCGAGCGGACGCCCATCTCGCGGAGCGCCTGCGGCAGGCCCGGGGTCGGGAGCGCGCGGCCAGAGGCGTCGGCGAGGTGCAGACCGGCATCGTACGTCCCGACCCAGAGGCGGCCGCCGCCCGCCTCGGCGAACGTCATCACGTCTTCGGAGCGGAAGCCGTCCGCGGGGAGCGCACGGAAGCGCTCGAACGGGGTCCGCCGGATGCGGTTGAGGCCCCCTCCCCACGTTCCGGCCCAGAGCACGCCGCTGCGGTCAGACGCGAGCACGCGCGCCTCGTCGGTGCTCAGCGAGTGGTCGTCGGCAGGGTCCGTGTGGAGGGAGACGAAGCGCGCCGACCCGCCGGCAGCCGTCGCGTCAACGGTCGGTGCCTGGAGGCGGCAGAGACCACCGCCGCGGGTCGCGACCCACAATACGCCCTGCGTGTCGCGAATGACGTCCTGCACCGCATCGCTGCACAGCGAGGACGCGTCGGCCGGGGCGTGCCGCATCCGCGTCACCGCGCCCGTCGCCGACGAGACGCGGACGAGGCCTGCGCCGTCGAGGCCCGCCCAGACCGTTCCATCGCGGTCGGCCCAGACAGACGTCACGGCGGCGCTGCCGAGGGAATCGGCGCTGAGAAAGAGCCGAACCCGGCCCGTGCGCCCATTCACGCGGAAGAGGCCGGCAAATGTCGCGGCCCACACGTCGCCGTTGGGTGCGGCGGCGAGGTCGCGGATGTTGACCCCATCCTTGACGTCCGCGCGGCGGCGGAGAACGGCGCCGAGGCGCCGCACCCGACCAGATGCCGGATCGACGACGTCGAGGCCCTCGCTCGTACCGGCCCAGATGCGCCCGCGGCGGTCAGCGAGGAGCGCCTCGACGCGGTCGCTTGAGACCGTCGCGCGGGCATCCGGCGTGCGTCCCGGGCGGTGGCGGAGCCGCAGGGCGTGGCCCGTCGCTGGGTCGAGGCGGTTGAGCCCGCCGCCGTACGTCCCGACCCAGATGCGGCCGCCCCTGTCCTCGGCGAGCGCGGTCGCAAAGGACGACGACAGCGAGCGCGTGTCTTCGGGGTCATGACGGAAGGTGGTGAAGCCGTACCCGTCGTAGCGGTCCAGCCCGACCTCGGTCCCGACCCACAGAAAGCCCGTCCGGTCCTGCAAGAGCGACGAGACCGTCGTCGTCGAGAGGCCGTCCTGGACCGAGAGGCGGTCGACCTGCACGTTCAGCGGTGCCGCGGTCTGCAAGCCCCTTAGCACGCCCGGTTGCGCCGCGGCTGGCGGCGTTGCTGCCGAGACGGCCGCGAAGGCGAGCAGGGCAGCCGGCCGCAGGGGCATGACGCGAAGCGGAGTGCAGGATGAAGATAGGTGCCCCCGTTTTGAGACGCCTGACGCACAGCCGCCGTCCGCGCGCGCCGCGCCACACGGGAGCCCCGAATCTTGCCGCGCCTTTCGCGGGACCCTCACGCAAGCGGGTCTAGCCTCTGCGTTTGCACATCTCGCTCTCCCTCACACCGTTGACGGTCCTGCTCGACTACGGCATCGGAAACCTCCGGTCGCTCGAACGCGCGTTCGAGCGCGCGGGCGTCGCCGTGGTGCGGTCGAGCTGCGTCGAGGACGCGCGCGCGGCGGACCGCCTCGTGCTGCCCGGCGTCGGCGCCTTCGGGGCGTGCGCCTCCGCCCTCAGGGCATCCGGGCTCGGCGCCGTCGTGAGCGAGCAGGCGGCGGCCGGCGTGCCGCTGCTCGGCGTGTGCGTCGGGATGCAGCTGCTGTTCGAGCACTCGGACGAAGGCGACGCAGCTGGTCTCGGGCTGATGCCCGGCCGTGTGGTCCGCTTCGCGCCGGACATCGCCGGCCCCGACGGCGCCCGGCTGAAGGTGCCGCACATGGGTTGGAACGCCCTGCGGACGGTCCGTCCGCACCCGGCGACCGCAGGCCTCGGCGAGGCGACCTACGTCTATTTTGTCCACTCGTACCACGCCGTCCCGGCTGATCCGTCGCTCGTCGTGGCCGAGGCCGAGTACGGCGTCGCCGTCCCGGCGGTCGTGGCGCGCGGCGCGGTCGTCGGCGTGCAGTTTCACCCGGAGAAGAGCGGCCCGGTCGGGCTCGCGATTCTGCGCGCCTGGGACGCCTCAGCCGGCCACGGCGGGTCCGCCGCGCGCGAGTTGGCTGCCCACACCTCACCGTCCCTCACGGCCCCGTAACCCTCCCCCGATGCTTGTCATTCCCGCGATCGACCTCCGCGGCGGCCGGTGCGTCCGCCTCCGGCAGGGCAGCTACGAGGACGAGACCGTCTACTTCGACGACCCCGTCCGGATGGCGAAGCTGTGGCGCGTGATGAACGCGAAGGTGCTGCACCTCGTCGACCTCGACGCCGCCCGGACCTCCTCGGCGGCGACGCCGGCCGACAACCGGGCCGTCGTCGCCCGCGTCACGGCCGAGTTGGACATTCCCGTCCAGGTCGGCGGCGGCATCCGGACCGTCGCGGACATCGAGGCGATGCTCTCGGTCGGCGTGTACCGCGTCGTGCTCGGGACGATCGCCGCGCGCGAGCCCGAGTTCGTCTCCGAGGCCATCGCGCGCTTCGGCGCCTCGCGCATCGTCGTCGGCATCGACGCCCGCGACGGTGAGGCGCAGACCGAAGGCTGGGAGAAGGGCTCGGGCCTCGACGCCGTCGACCTCGCGGTCGACATGGAGGCGCGCGGCGTGCGGCGGCTGATCTACACCGACATCGCGCGCGACGGGACGCTCGACGGGCCCAACGTGCCGGCGTACCGCGAGATGGCGCAGCGCCTCACGCGGGCCCGTGTCACGGCCTCGGGCGGCGTCGGCGGGTACCGCGACCTGCTCGCGCTGCAGGCGCTCGAGCCGCTCGGCGTGGACTCGGTCGTCGTCGGGCGGGCGCTCTACGAGAATGCCTTCCCGTGCCAGCAGTTCTGGTGCTGGCACCGCAAGGACGAGGTCGACCTCGACACGTTCTCGTCCGCCCGCCTGGCGCTAAAAGGGGGATGACGGATGGGGATGAGGCCGCAGCAGGTTCGACTGCGATGCCTTCTGCCCATCCCCTGTCGCTCATCCCATATGCCCCTATGCTGACCAAACGGATCGTGCCCTGCCTCGACGTCCACGACGGCCGCGTCGTCAAAGGCGTCCGCTTCGTGGACCTCCGCGACGCCGGCGACCCCGTCGAGCAGGCGCGTTTCTACGACGCCTCGGGCGCTGACGAACTCGTCTTTCTCGACATCTCGGCCACGACCGAGGCGCGCCAGACGATGCGTGCCGTCGTCCGCCGGACAGCCGATGAGCTGGGCATCCCGCTAACCGTCGGCGGGGGCGTCCGCACGGCCGACGACGCCGGGGCGATGCTCGATGCCGGGGCAGACAAGGTCGGCGTCAACTCGGCCGCCCTCGCCCGGCCAGACCTGCTGGCGGACATCGCCGCGCGCTACGGCGCCCAGTGCGCCGTCCTCGCCGTCGACGCCAAGCGGACCGGCCGGACGGCCTCGGGCTGGGAGGTGTTCTCGCACGGCGGCCGCACACCGACAGGCCGCTGCGCGGTCGCGTGGGCAGCCGAAGGCGAGGCACGCGGGGCCGGTGAGATTCTCGCGACGAGTATGGACCGCGACGGGACGCGGGACGGGTACGACCTCGACCTGCTGCTCTCACTCGACGACGCGCTCGGCGTGCCCGTCGTGGCGTCGGGCGGCGCGGGCACGGCAGAGCACCTGCGGGCCGGCCTCGCCGAGGGGCGCGCCTCGGCAGCCCTGGCGGCTTCGATGTTCCACTTCCGCGAGACGACGGTCGCCGAGGCCAAGGCGTACCTCGCCGCGCACGGCGTCGCGGTGCGGCCCGCGCCGGTCCTCTCGGGCACTCCCGAGGCGGGCGCTACTCAGGCGCCGTGAGCGGCGAGCCACACATCGGTCGCCGGCTGCTCCATACCGGCCTTGGGGCCGTCGCGGCGTTCGTCGTCGCCGTCGGCGGGTGGCTCGTGTGGGCCGCCGCCACGAATCCCGACGTGACGCTCAAGAAGCCGCGGTGGGTCGAGGGCGCCTTCGCACACTCGTTCTGGCTGCCCGTGCTCGTCGTGACGCTCGGCGGGGCGCTCCTCGTCGGCGTCGTGTTGTGGACCGCCCTGCGGCGCCTCCGGGCTGGTGAAGACCTCTACGCGCAGCGGACCGGTCAGGGCCTGCGCCGACGGGGCGAGCGTCACCTCGGCGAGACCCCGCCGGGCAACGGGGCGAACCGGGTAGACTAGCCGACGCCGTGCATGGCAACCGGCGTCCGCCCGCAGCAGTCGGACGCCGTCCGGCGTAGGTTGGCCGGTCCATCCCCCGCCCTGCCGATGCGTCGTTTGGCCCTCCTCGCCGCGCTCCTCGCGGGTCATGCCGCCGCGGCGCAGCAGGCGCCCGCCGACACAAGCGACGTTTACGAAGTCCCGCCCGAGATCGTCGGTGGGCTCGCGGCACTTCAGGACAACATCGCCTACCCGTCGGCCGACCGCCGCGCGGGCCGTCAGGGAACCGTCATCGTCCGTTTCGTCGTGACGGCTTCTGGCAAGCCGGCGGCCGTTGAGGTCGCCCGCGGGGTCAGTCCCGGCCTGGACTCGGCGGCCGTCGCCGGCGTCCGCGCGCTGCGCTTCGTGCCCGGCCGGCAGGGCGGCCAGGCGGTAGACGTCCGAATGTCGGTCCCGGTCCGCTTCAGCATCACCGGCGAGCCCGCGCCCTACCAGGCCCAGACCGGGTTCAACACCAACAGCCGCTGGACCGACGACTTCGCCGCCCGCGCCGACTCTGGTGAGGTCCGGGACGGGCGGGGCCGCCTCGTCTGGCTTGACGTGTCGGAGACCGTCGAGCGGGCCGTGGCCGTGGTCGAAGACAGCGTGGTCACGGAGGTGATTATGACGCTCACGCCCCAGACCGACATGTCCGCCTACTCGGAGATCCCGGGCGACCTCGTCGGCCTCCAGCCGCGCGCCGACGGCTTTCACCATGCCGTCGACCTCGTCGCGCGTGGGCTCGTATACAAAACCGACGTCGCGGTCGACCTTGCACGCCGGACGATCCACACGCGGCGGCCGCAGTGCGCGACGAGTCCGGCCGCAGCCGACTGCGTCTCGGTCTTTCCGATGCTCGTCGGCGGCGTCGAAGGCGTCGCCGAGCGGGTGCGCATGTCCGGCGCCGCGGGTCGGCTCCGCGAAGACGTCCGCGTCGTCGTGGCGATGGACGTCGACGGCATCGGGGCGGTGTTCCGCCCGGCCATCGTCACGTCCTCCGCCCGCGGCCGCGACGGGCGGGCGCTCGAACGTGCCGTGCTCGCCGCGCTCGCGGAAGCCAAGTTCGTGATCGACCCCACGCGCGACAGCCCGGTCCCCGCACGCGTCGTGCTCTCGTTCACGTTCAGCGGGGCAGACTGACCGCATTGGCCCTGTGCACAGCGCCTGTCAACACGACAGACGTGCACGGCTCACTCTGTGCCATCGCTTCAGTTTCAGGCGCCGGGAGCCTGGCTCCCGCCTGCCAGTCCGCCCGGCGGCGAGTGGAGTCGAACCTGGAGTCTGCAATAACGGCGCACTTGGCGCGAGTGGCACGCCGGTGGCATCCGGATCTGCGTCTGGCAGCGCGCCAGGCCCTGTTTCCACCTTTCACCCCCTCCGATGGCTTCTCTTATGCGCCCCGTCGCCGGGGACCTTACCGGACTCCGGCGCGAGATGGACTCCATCTTTCAGTCCCTGATGCCGACCGCCGAGAACGGCGCCGTGTGGTCGCCCCGAGCCGACATCGTCGAGGTCGACGGCGAGTACCACGTCGCGCTCGACGTGCCGGGTGTCGACCCGGCCTCGCTCGACGTGACGCTCACCGAGGGCGTGCTGACCGTCTCCGGCGAGCGCGCGCTCCGCGAGGACTTCCGCAACGGCCGCTTCCACCGCGTCGAGCGCAGCTACGGCCGCTTCGCGCGCTCCTTCCGCCTCGGGCCCGACGCCGACGCCGAGTCGGTCGAGGCGGGCTACGACTCGGGCGTGCTCTTCGTCACGGTCCGCAAGGCCGAGG
Organism: Rubricoccaceae bacterium; assembly: GCA_036399715.1. Taxonomy (GTDB): domain Bacteria; phylum Bacteroidota; class Rhodothermia; order Rhodothermales; family Rubricoccaceae; genus DASVSE01. The sequence continues at coordinate 4,099 of DASWMO010000245.1, read as the reverse complement.
CGTCGAAGCCGCGCCGCATCGAGGTCCGAACGACCGGCTCGCTGGCCCCGCCGGCGTCGGAGACCGTGCACACGACCGACGCGGTTGAGGTCGAGGCGTGACACGCTCCAGGGCGACCGACGCGCGAGGCGCGGGCCTGAGGGTCCGCGCCTCGCGCCGTTACAGGACGTAGGTTGGCCGCACCATCCCCCGTCCTTCCGATGCGCTTTTCGGTCCTCATCGTTGTACTCCTCATCGGCCATTCCGTCGCGGCGCAGACGCCTGCCGACACGCTCGACTTCTCCGACGTCACGCCCGAGATCATCGGCGGGCTCGCCGCGCTCCAGCAGAACATCGTGTACCCCGACGCTGACCGCGCCGCAGGTCGGCAAGGGACCGTCATCCTCCGCTTCGTTGTCACGGCCGAGGGCGAGGCGGCGGCGGTTCAGGTCGCCCGGAGCGTGAGCCCGGGCCTCGACGCCGCGGCAGTCGCGGGTGTCCGCGCGGCGCGCTTCGTGCCGGGGCGGGAGAATGGGCAGCCCGTCAATGTCCGGATCGCGCTCCCGATTCGCTTCACCCTAGCGGGGCCCGAGCCGCGCCGCGGCCTCGACGCCGACACACTCCTCGGGCGCCTCGGGTTGCCGTGGTCGCCTGCCGGGCTGCCCGCACCCGACGCCACCGTGATAGGCGATCGTGAGCGCCGGCTCGTGTGGCGTGCCCCGGACGCCGAGACCGAGCAGATCACGGCAGAGATCGTTCGGGACACGCTCCGCGTGCTCGCAGTGACGGCCCGGCCCGGTGCGCCTGCGCTCGTCTCCCTCAGACGCCTTGCGGCTGCCATCGATGCCGAACGGGTCCGCGCTGATGCCGACGGTTTCTATACGGCCGACGAGTTGGGCATCAACGGCGTCCCGTCGCGCTTCGACGTAGCCTTCGACCTCGCGGCGCGCTCGTGGCGCTTCAGAGCGCCGCCGTGCCCGCTCCACGAGGCCGTTGCGTGTCAGGAATCCCCGCCCGTGCTCCTGGGCGGCATACGCGCGTTCGAGCGCGGGATCCAGTACCCACGTTTCGCCGCCGAAACGGAGACGAGCGGGACCGTCGTCGCTCGGTTCGAGGTCGGCACGGATGGGCAGGTGAGCGATGTGACGCTCGACGGTGAGCCGTCTGGCCTTCCAGAGGCTACGCTTCGGCAGGCCGCCCTACGGGCCGTCGCGGCGTCGCGGTGGTCTCCCGCAACAGCGGGCGGGCGCCCGGTTGCGGTGCGGATGTCGCTGCCGCTCCGATTCCGCGTGCTTCAGGACTGGCGGGACTGATCCCGTTCTGACACCACCTGCCTGGGCGAAGACGGCGTGACGGCGGACCCAGCGCGCGCGGCACGGGGTTTGGCTGCTTTCGGGCATCCCCCCGTACACCGCCACTCCAATGCCCCGTTTCGCCACCCTCCCACGCCCCGGCGCCCTCCTCACCCTCGTGACCGTCCTCTGTGCAGGACAGGTTGAGGCTCAGTCGGCCGACGCCGTCGCGCGCGGGCTTCAGCGCCGCTACGGAACCGTCCGCTCGCTCCAGGCGGATTTCGTCCAGACGTCCGGCGGGCAGCGCCTCAGCGGCACGCTCGCCGTCCGCGGCAACGCCTTCCGGCTCGACCTCGGCGAGCAGCTGCTCGTCACCGACGGCCGCACGATGTGGTCCTACACCGCCGACGACCGCCAGGTCGTGGTCCAGGACTACGACGAGGGCCAGGTCGGCTTCTCGGTCGGGCAGTTGTTCACCGACTACCTGCGCGTCTTCCGCGCGACCGGGGCGACCCGGGCGACGCTCGCAGGCGTCCAGTACGACGTGCTCTCGCTCCGGCCGCGCGCGTCGGGCTCGTCCGTCCGCGACGCGACGCTCTACGTCCGCTCGTCCGACGCCGTCCCGACGCGCGTGCGCGTACACGACCGCAACGGTGGGACGTTGCAGTTTGACATCCGCAACGTGCGCCTCAACCGGCCGCTCGCGGCGTCCCTGTTCCGGTTCGACGCGCCGCGTGGGACCGAGGTCGTCGACCTGCGGTAGGCAGCGGGCGCGCCGGAGCCTGTTGCGGAGCGGCGGGGATCGTGCGTTTTCGCTGCGTCCCGCCGCCCGCCGCCCGGCCAGTCTGGCAGCGCCCTAGTTTGATCCGGCTCCCTTCCCCTGTTCTGTGTCTACGCGCCTCCGCACGGGCCTCGCCCTCGCTGGCAGCTTCGCCCTCGGCGGCGGCCTGCTCTACGTCGCCCTCCGCGGGGCCGATCTCGGCGCCGTCGCACGCGCCATCCGCGATGGCGCGTGGGGGTGGATGCTCCCGCTCGCGCTCGTGACGGTCCTCTCGGTCGTCGCGCGCGCGTGGCGGTGGACGCTGCTGCTGGACACGCTCCCGCAGGCCGACGGGACGCCGCAGCGGGACCGGACGCCTTTCGGCATCGCGCTCTCGTCGGTGATGATCGGCTACCTCGTCAACCTGGCCGTGCCGCGTCTCGGTGAGGCGGTCCGAGCAGGCAACATCGCGGCCCGCCGTCCGCTCGGGTTCGTGGCCGTCGCCGGAACGGTCGTCGCGGAGCGCCTGCTCGACGTGGCGATGCTCGCGGTCGCGCTCGCGAGCGTGTCGCTGATCTTCGGCGCGCGCCTCGGGGCCGTCGCCGTCGAGGCGGTGCGCGGCGTCGAGCGCCTCGTCGCGGGCCTGCCCGCGGCTGTGGACGTGCTCCTCGCCGCCGCTGTCATCGCCGCCATCGCCGCGGTCGTCTGGCTGCGGATCCGGGCGCGTCGAGCGGCCAGCGCCACGCCGAGCGCAGGCCGCGGCCTCGCCGCCCAGTTCCGCGACGGCGCCCTCACGCTCGTCCGGACGGGCCGGCCGGGCGCGCTCGCCGCCTCGACGCTCGTCATCTGGGCGTGCTACGCGACGATGTCCTACCTGCCGCTGCGCATCCTCGGCATGGACGCGGCCTACGGCCTCGGCCCCATCGATGCGTGGGCGCTGATGACGGTCGGCGCGGTCGGGATGACGCTGCCGGCCCCAGGCGGCGCGGGCTCGTTCCACTACGCGACGATCCAGACGCTCGTGCTTCTCTTTGCCGTGCCCGTTCTCCCGGCGACGTCGTACGCGGTCCTCGGGCACGCGGCGCAGCTCGTCTTCTACGCCGTTGCTGGTGCCATCGCGCTCCTCGTCCAGGGCACCGGCCTCCGCACCGCCACCGCCGTCGCGACGGCTGCAAGCACCGGGGCCGCCCCTGAGGGTGACGGTCGCGACGGTGACGGCCGTCCGGTCGTCCGGCCGGCACGTCCGGCTCCGATCGCGTCGTGACGATGAAGCCGGAGTTGCAGCGCGCCCCGAAGCGGCAGGGCGGCCCCGCGGCACCGGCACGTGGCGTCGCCTTTGCCTGGGCGGCGGCCGCGGTCGCACTCGTCGCTGCCGGCCTGTGGCTGCGCACCCACCCGCCCGGCCGGCGGGTCGACCTCGGTTCCACGCAGCTGGCGCGGCTCGACACGGTCGCGCTCGACGGCCGCGTCGTGACCGCCGTGCTCGACGGGACCGTCTCGGCCGTAGGGGCCGACGGGCAGGTCTGGGTCGGCACAGCAGACCACGCGTTCGAGGTCCGCGGCGCCGCGCGGGACAGCCTTGGCGTGGAGGACCGGGTCCTCGTCGCAGGCCGCATCCGGGAGGGCGACGGCCGGCGATGGCTCGATGCACACACGATTACACATGTCATCGGAGTCGGCCTGGGGACCGGGCGCCGCTCAGGGGAGCGTCCGACCGTTCAGCCGGAGGATTAGACCGTTCGGCGCGTCCGCCTTGGGCCGGCCGGGTGTGCTCCGTACCCTCCGTTCGGGCTCCCACACGCCGCCCGCCACCCCACTCGCCGCCACCCCGATGGAGATCCGCTTCGACCCGAACCCGCTCGGCGGCCTCGTCCCGTCCGACGTCTACGAGATGCTCGCCCAGCACAACCTGCTCAACGAGAAGGGCGTGCGCGACTACCAGATCCGGCAGCAGTTCCGGACGCTCCGCGAGCACAACGTGCCCGCCTACGAGGCCATCGAGGAGCTCCGCGAGCAGCATCCTTACCTCCAGTTCGACACGATCCGCAAGATCGTCTACGGTCTCCGG
>DASWMO010000244.1:0-3519 GCA_036399715.1 Rubricoccaceae bacterium | reverse complement strand
CTCTCCGCCCGGCCGGGCGGGGTCGGGGGAGGGGGGCAGGCGCGCCCTCTGGTTCTGCGAATGGATTCTGCCGGAGCGCCGAGGCAGCGTCGCGGCGCCCTTTTTCGATCCCGAGGTTAGATCCACCCCGCCGCCGGGTCTGGTGCAGCATCGGCCCCCCGCCACCGCTCCACCGCTGCCATGCTCCGCCTCGCCGCCCTCGCTCTCGTCGCCGCCACGCTCGCCGCCCCGGCCGCCGCCCAGGGCGCCGCCCTCCACGACGCCCCGATCGCGTGGCGGACCTACGCCGCGGCGCGCGAGGCGCGGGTCCGCACCTTCGCCGGGACCGACGAGCGGCGCCCGACCGTCGTCGTGATCGACGACCGCGCCGACAACGGCGCGCCGGTCACCGACGACGCCGCGTTCGTCGCCGACCTCGTCGGCCGCGAGCAGGGCTTCGACCCGACTGAGGCCGTCTTCGTCTTCCGCTTCACGCCCGCCGCCTTCGCCGAGGGCGCCTCGGACCGCGGCAAGACACTCCTGCTCCGGGCGACCTTCACGCGGAGCGCCTCCGGCGCGCTCGGCGGCGCGCAGTGGCGCGTGCTCACGCCCGATGCCCTCGACGAACTCACCGACCGCGCCTTCCGCTAGCCGCACATCGGGGACACATTGACTTTCATTTTTTTCTGAAAGAAGGGAGCAACCGGAATCGGCGCGCGTCCAAGAAACATTCTCTCCCCACGCACGCCATGGACGCCGCCCTCGCCTCGACCCTCCGCCTCGACGAGCTCTCCGAGGACATCCGCATCTCGCGCCAGACGCTCGTCCGCTGGACCGACCGCGGCCTCATTAACGCCGAACTCGACTGGGGCGTCTCGGACGCCAACGCGCAGACGCGCCTCATCCAGATCTCCGAGGCGTCGCTGGACTTTCTGCGCGGCTTCGCCGACGAGTACCGCGACGACACCGTCAGCCGGACGGAGGCGCGCCGCCTGCTGAAGCTCATCGACCGCAACCAGGTCCAGAAGCTTATCCGCCAGGGCAGCATCACCGCCCGCAAGGTCAAAGGCGAGACGCGCGTGAGCGTCGGCAGCGTCGAGGACTATTTGATGACGCTCGAAGACGTAGTCTAGCAGGACCCGCCTGTTCTGTTGCATCCCCGCCCGGCGTGCCCGGGCGGGGATTTTCGTTGCCCGCCATGCCCCACCTGCTCCTCATTCTCGACGGTTACGGCATCGCCGACGACCCGTCCGTCTCCGCCGTTGACGCCGCCCGCAAGCCATTCCTCGACAGCCTCTTCGCGCGCTACCCGCACGGCACGCTGGACGCGTCCGGCCGGGCTGTCGGGCTACCGCCGGGGCAGATGGGCAACTCCGAGGTCGGCCACACCAACCTCGGCGCGGGCCGCGTCGTCTACCAGGACATCACGCGAATCGACCTCGCCATCGAGACGGGCACGTTTTTCGAGACGCCTGCACTCGTCGCCGCGGCGCGCCATGCCCGCGACGGCGGCGGGACGCTCCACCTCATGGGGCTCCTCTCCGACGGAGGCGTCCACGCGCACACGGCCCACGTCGAGGCGCTGCTGGAGCTCGCCCGCCGCGAGGGCGTCCCGGGGGAGCGCGTCGCCGTGCACGCGTTCACGGACGGGCGCGACACGGACCCGCACGGCGGCGCGGGCTACGTCCGGGAGACGGAGGCCGTGATGGCACGCCTCGGTGACGGCGCGACCCCGTACGGCCGCGTCGCGTCGGTCGTTGGGCGTTACTGGGCGATGGACCGCGATCGCCGCTGGGAGCGGACCGAGAAGGCCTACCGCCTCCTCACCGAAGGCATCGGGGCTGAGTTCGCGAGCGCGGCAGATTATCTGGAGGCGTCCTACGCCGCCGGCGTCACCGACGAGTTCGTCGAGCCCGGCCGCGTCGCAGGCGCTCCACGCATCGCCGACGGCGACGCCGTCGTGTTCTTCAACTTCCGCTCGGACCGCGGCCGGCAACTGGTCGAGGCCCTCACCGATGACGCATTCGCGGGCTTCGAGCGACGCGTGCGTCCGAACCTCCACCTCGTGACGATGACGCGGTACAGCCACGCGTTCGCCGTGCCGGTCGCCTTTGACAAGGAGGACCTCGTGGACACGCTGGGCGACGTGGTTTCACGAGCTGGACTGACCCAGCTCCGTGCGGCCGAGACGGAAAAGTACCCGCACGTCACCTTCTTCTTCAACGGCGGTCGTGAAGAGCCCGGCCCGGGCGAGGCCCGCATCCTCGTTCCGTCCCCGAAGGTCGCGACGTACGACCTGCAACCCGAGATGTCGGCCCCCGAACTGTCAGCCCGCGTCGCAGCCGCGATCCGCGCCGACCGGCCGGACCTCGTCGTGCTCAACCTCGCCAACCCCGACATGGTCGGGCACACGGGCGTCTTCGCGGCGGCCGTCGCGGCCGTCGAGGCGGCTGACGCCGCGACACGGACGGTCGTCGAGGCTGCACTGGACGAGGGCTACTCGGTGGAGATTCTCGCCGACCATGGCAACGCAGACAGGATGCGTAATCCCGACGGGACGCCCCACACAGCCCACACGACAGTTGTGGTGCCCCATCTCATCATCGCGCCGGGCGTCACGGGGCCCGTCCGCCACGGCGTTCTAGGCGATGTCGCGCCGACGATCCTCAAGATCATGGGGCTGCCGCAGCCACCCGCGATGACCGGCACGCCACTCGTAGACGTCGCGCAGTGACGGCGCTACGGCGCGAGCGCCTCGACGACGCCTGCGGGGACCCAGCCCGAGCGGCCGTCCACGCGGACGGCGCGCCACGCGCCGCGTCGCTCGCTGACCTGTACGACCGCTCCGGCCGCGACCGGCCGGCCAGGAGAGGCGTCGGGAGCAGGCGCCTCTCGCAGATCGGCCGCCGTCAGCATGACGCCCCGGGGCGCCTCGGCTAGGGCGCCAGCAGCGGCGAGGACAGCGGCGAGGGCGAGGACGCCGAGCCCGGCCGCGGCCCGGCGGTGCCCGGTGAGGGCTACGCCGAGCGCGCCGTAGACGAGCGCGAGCGCGAGCGCGACGAGGCCCGCAGGTCCCACGGCGCCCCGGACGGTTCGCCACGCTCGCTCCCCCGGCGTCTCGGGCGGCACGCGCGCCAGCGCGCGAGCCAGCGCCGCATTGGTCGCGATCCGGGCGTCGAACGGGTCGAGGCGCGCGGCGCGCTCGGTGTGGAGGCGCGCCCGGCCGGCGTCGCCCCGGGCGAGCGCGAGCGTGCCGAGGTTGTGCTCGACCGCGGCCGACGCGCGCCCGAGCGCACGTCCCGCGTCGGCCGCGCCGGAGAACGCCGCCTCGGCGCCGGCGGCGTCGCCCTCGGCAGCGAGTTGCGTGCCGAGCGCGACGAGGCGGTCCGCCTCGGCAGTCGGCCCGTCTCCGGTCTGGGCTCCTGCCGGGTGCGACAGGACTGCGAGCCCGATGAGGGCCGCGACAACCGCACGGCGCGACCGGCGCGGCGGAGCCGGGTCGCCCGACATCGCGGCGAGCACGGCGCGGGCGTCGTCGAC
>DASWMO010000243.1:0-3973 GCA_036399715.1 Rubricoccaceae bacterium | reverse complement strand
GCGGAAGCCGCCCGAGAACTCGACCTCCTCGCCGTCGACCGTGATCGAGCGGTACGTCGGCTGGGCGCCGCGCGCGGCCTCGGGCAGGTCGGCCGCGTCGAGCGACATGAACCACTGGACATCCGCGCGCGGCAGCACGAGCGTGCCCGCGGCGCGCGTCTCCTCGCGGAGGTGGACCGTCTGCGCCGTCGCCTCGCCGAAGAGCCACTGGAGGAGGTCGAAAAAGTGGACCCCGATGTTGGTCGCGACGCCGCCGGACTTTTTGGGGTCGCCCTTCCACGAGTAGCGGTACCACGTCCCGCGCGTCGTGACGTACGTCAGGCGGACCGTCCGCCGCTTCTCGGGCTCGGCGAGCAGACGCTCGCGGAGGGCGACGAGGGCCGGATGGACACGCAACTGGAGGACCGTGTACACGCGCTGGCCCGTCTCGGCCTCGATCTCGGCGAGCCCGTCGAGGTTCCACGGGTTGAGCACGAGCGGTTTTTCGCAGATCGCGTCCGCGCCCGTCCGGAGGGCGAGGCGGATGTGGGCGTCGTGGAGGTGGTTGGGCGCGCACACGGTGACCACGTGCACGCGTTCGGCCTCGGGCCCGCGGCGGAGCTTTTCGAGGTGCCGGTCGAAGCGCTCGAACTCCGAAAAGAAGGCCGCCTCGGGGAAGTACTGGTCGATGAGCCCGACCGAGTCGTGCGGGTCCACGGCCGCGACGAGGCGGTTGCCCGTGTCGCGGATGGCCTGGAGGTGGCGGGGGGCGATGTAGCCCGCGAGGCCCGTCAGCGCGAAGTTGACCATTCGGAGAGAGATGGGGTCAGGCGGGCGCCCGTCGAGACGCGCCGCGGCGCGTCGTACCGCCAGGTCTTGCCGTTACGCCGTGACAGCAGCCGCGGCGGTCGCGTGTCGCGTGTCCACGAGCACCGCGGACGCCGCCGCGATCTCTGCCCAGTCGTACGACGAGTGGTCGGTCGCGACGACGACGCAGTCGGCCGCGGCGAGCGCCGCGGCGAGGTCCGGGACGGACGTGTGCTCGACGCCGTCCTCGCGGTACTGCGGCACGTGTGGATCGTGGTACGAAACCGTCGCGCCCTTCTCTTCGAGCAGCCGGATGATGTCCAGCGACGGGCTCTCGCGCATGTCCTGGATGTCCTTCTTGTAGGCGATGCCGAGCACGAGGATGGACGAGCCCTTGACGGCGCGGCCGGCGTCGTTGAGCGCGTCCTGCACGCGCTGGACCCACCACCGCGGCATGTCGGTGTTGATCTCGCTCGCGAGCTCGATAAAGCGCGCCGTGTAGCTCAGCGCCTTCATCTTCCACGAGAGGTAGAGCGGGTCGATCGGAATGCAGTGACCACCGAGGCCGGGGCCGGGCGTGAACTTCATGAACCCGAACGGCTTGGTCGCCGCGGCGTCGATGACCTCCCACGCGTCGAGCCCGAGCTTCTCGGACATGATCAGGACCTCGTTGACGAGGCCGATGTTGACCGATCGGAACGTGTTCTCGAGGAGCTTGACCATCTCGGCCGCCTCAGGGCTCGAGACGGGCACAAGCGTGTCGATAGCGACGCCGTAAAGCGCCATTGCGGCCTCGACGCAGGCCGGCGTGACGCCGCCCATCACCTTGGGCGTGTTCTTGGTCGTGTAGTCCTCCCGGCCGGGATCGACGCGCTCGGGGCTGAAGGCGAGGAAAAAGTCCTCGCCGCAGACGAGCCCGCCCGCTTCGAGCGCGGGCAGGATCACCTCGCGCGTCGTGCCGGGATACGTCGTCGATTCGAGCACGACGACCTGTCCGGGACGCAGGTAGCGGGCGATCTGCTCGGTCGCAGCCGCGATGTAGGACACGTCAGGGTCGCGCGTCTTGCCAAGCGGCGTCGGGACGCAGATCGAGACGGCGTCGGCGAGGGCGAGGTCCGCGAAGTCGGCAGAGCCGCGGAGGTGGCCGCTCGCGACGAGGCGCGCGACGGTCTCGGACGGCACGTCCTCGATGTAGCTCTCGCCGCCGTTGATCTGGTCCATGCGTGCCTGGCTCACGTCGAGCCCGATCACGCGGAGGCCCGCCTCGGCAAAGACGACGGCGAGCGGCAGGCCGACGTAGCCCATCCCGACGACGGCGACGGTGGCGTCGCGGCGGTCGATGCGGCCGAGAAGGTCAGAGAGTGCGGACATTCGAGTGCGGGTCGGAGAAACAGTCAGGAGAGAGCGGTGCGCCCCGCCTTAACGGGGCAGGCTGCTGGTGACGTACCAGCGGATCGAATCGGCGAGGCCCTCGCGGACCGTGTGCGTCGGGCGGTAGCCGAGTGCGTCGCGGGCGCGCGAGACGTCGGCGAGCGAATGGCGGATGTCGCCCGGACGCTCGGGCGCGAACACGGGCGGGCGCAGACCACCGGGACGCAGGGCGAGGCCGGGCTCGGCCGCGGCGAGCGCCTCGCGGATGGCGTCGTGAAGCTGCACGAGCGTCGTCCGGTCGCCCACGGCGACGTTGTAGACGCCCGTCGCAGCAGCGTCGGGACACGTGGCCGCGAGCAGGTTGGCCTGGACGACGTTGGCGACGTAGCAGAAGTCGCGGCTCGTGCTGCCGTCGCCGAAGAGCGTGCAGTCGCGGCCGTCGAGGAGCGCGTCGATCCAGCGCGGCATCACGGCGGCGTACGCGCCAGCCGGGTCCTGCCGCGGGCCGAACACGTTGAAGTAGCGCAGCCCGACGACCGCGAGCCCGTAGTGCCGCGCGAAAGTGTCGGCGTACAGTTCGTCCGTCTTCTTGGTGACGGCGTAGGGCGAGAGCGGTGTCCCCGTCCGGTCCTCCACTTTGGGCAGCGTCGGCTCGTCGCCGTAGACCGACGACGACGACGCGTAGACAACGCGCGGCACGCCTGCGTCGCGCGCGGCGAGGAGCACCTGCAGGAAGCCGTCGACGTTGACCGTGTGCGTCGCCCACGGGTCGGCGATGGAGCGCGGGACGGACCCGAGCGCGGCCTGGTGCAGGACCACGTCGGCGCCCGCGCAGGCGTCGGCGCAGGCGGCCGCGTCGCGGATGTCGCCCTCGACCGTGCGGAGTGTGCCCGGCACGCGCCCGGCCGACTCGGCGGAGGCCCGACCGGCCGACTCGGCGGACGCGAGGTTACTCCGGTGGCCCGTCGAGAAGTCGTCGAGCGCGACGACGGCCTGCCCGAGCCCGACGAGGCGCTCGGTTAGATGCGAGCCGATGAAGCCCGCCGCGCCCGTCACGAGCCACGTCCGCGGCGCGGCCACGAGGGCCCCCTCGGCGCCCGCGAGCGCGTCGGAAGGAGCGTGCATCACTGGAGGACAGTCACGATCTGGACGACCGCGATCACGACCGTCGCGATGCCGCCGACGAGCGTCAGCGTGTCCCGGACCGTCCGCAGGCGGCGCTCGACGGTCCGCACCTCGACCGTGTCGCCGTCGAGGACGACGGGGTAGCCGTCGGCATCGCGGGCGAAGGCGTCGTCGGTCCGCTCGTAGATCACCTCGCGCGTGCCCGACGCGCCGGCACGGAACAGGCGGATCGTGACCGTCCGCTCGACCTCGCTGGAGCGCGCGCCGGCTTCGGTCCCGCCGGCGAGGCCGATGAGTTCGCCGAGGTTCGTCCCGTTCGAGACGAGGTAGAGACCCGGCGCGCGAACGGTCCCGAGAACCGTCACCTGCGAGGTCCGCTCGCCGGGCAGGACGTAGGTGAAGTACCCCGGGGCCGTCGAGACGCGCTCGTCGGTCGGGCGGAGGGTCTGCGCCGCGGTGGGAGCCGCTGAAGCCACGACAGCGGCGAGCAGGACGGCGAGGGTCGAGAGTCGAGCGGTCATAGAGGGGCGAGCCCGGTCAGGCGTCGGTCGTTGTGTTTTCGTGCCCGTAGGCGTAGTCCGAGCCATACCGGTACGTGTAGCGGTACTTGTATCCGTAAGCGAGCGAGATGTCGAAGCCATTGAGCACGATGCCGATGAGGCGCGCGCCGACACCCGAGAGGGCCGTCAGG
>DASWMO010000242.1:0-9469 GCA_036399715.1 Rubricoccaceae bacterium | reverse complement strand
TGGATCCACCGGCCACACGAGGCGCCCGCGGCCGTCCGCGCCGCCCGGGCGCCGGCCGACGACCGGGACAAGTTCCTCGCCGAGCTGGCGTGGCGCGAGTTCTCGTATCACGTCCTCCACCACTACCCCGAGACGCCCGAGCACGCACTCAAGCCCGCCTTCGAGCGCTTCCCGTGGCGCGCGGATGCAGCCGGCTTTCGCGCGTGGCGCCGCGGGCGGACGGGCTTCCCGGTCGTGGACGCGGGGATGCGGCAGCTGTGGGCCGAGGGCTGGATGCACAACCGCGCGCGCCTGATCACGGCCTCGTTTCTCACCAAGGACCTCCTGCTGCCGTGGCAGGACGGCGCGCGGTACTTCTGGGACACGCTCTGCGGCGGCGACCTCGCCAACAACACGATGGGCTGGCAGTGGTCCGCGGGCTCGGGGGCGGACGCACAGCCGTTCTTCCGCGTCTTCAACCCGGCCGGGCAGGGCGAGCGCTTCGACCCGCAGGGCGACTACATCCGGCGGTGGGTGCCGGAGCTGGCGGGGCTCTCGGCGAAATGGATCCACCGGCCGCACGAGGCGCCGCCGGCCGTCCTCGCCGCGGCGGGCGTGCGCCTCGGCGAGACGTACCCGCGCCCGATCGTGGACCACGCCGAGCGCCGTATCGAGGCGCTCGCGGCGCTGAAACAGACGGCCGCGGCATGACGCGAACCGCGCTCCTGCTCACGGTCGCCGTCGTTCTGGCGCTGGCGACGGCCTGGATCGAGCGCGTCGGTCCCCTGCGCGTCGTCTCGGGCGAGGGGTTCTGCGGGGCGTCGGCCGCGCCGTGCGAGGTCGCGGTGGTCGCGGGCGGGTGGCCCGTGCCCTACCTCATCGACAACCCACAGATCTCGGTCCCCGACGCGCCCCATTTCGTCGAGGACGACATCCGGTGGTGGGCGTTTGCGCTCGACGTCGGCGTGTTCGCGGGCGCGGTGTGGGCGGCCGGGCGGATCGTCCGGCGTCGTGGCGGGGCGTGACGCCGGTGAACGGTCAGGCGCCGCCTTTGAGGCGGGCGTCGGCGTCGGTCGCGGCGAGGGACGCCTGGGCGCCTTTGAGCGCGCCCGAGGCGGTGTCGCGGCCGCCATAGGCGTTCACAGCGGCGGCATGGAGGGCGAGGCCCTCGGCGATCTTGTCGGCGGTGTAGCCGCGGGCGGCCACGAGCGGGGCGGCCTCGGCGTCGTCGCGGACGTTGGTGAGGTAGCGGAGCTGGCGGCCGAGGCGCTCGGCGATGGCGCGGTTGTTGGGTCCACGGGGGGCAGTCATGGGCGGGCAGGCATGTGAAGGAACGTGCGGCCAAGGTGCGCCTCGTGAATCGGAGATGCAAGTGTACCCGCAAATGGGTCCACTCGCGCGCACGACCGGGTAGGGGCAAATCGGCCCTTTCGACCCCGGGAATGAGGGTGGCGACCTAGTGAACGAGGGTGGCGAGCCTGTGAACGCGGGGGTCGACCTAGCGAACGCGGGTGTCGCCCTTACGAACGGGCCGGGCGACTCTGTGAACAGACAGGGCGAGCCTGTGAATGAGGGGAGCGAGCCAGTGGACGCGGCGGGCAGCCTGGGGAATGATGGGATCGACCGAGTGAACGGGTCTGGGGCGGCGGGCGTCGCGGGTGTGCACAGGGTGCGCACGCCAGTGCAGGGTCTGCGCGGGCGGGCGGCCCCGCGTCGCAGCGGGCGGCAGGTGGCCGCGCGGCCTGCACATAGGCATGCATGTTGCAGAGGGACGCACTATTCTCTGCCCGCCCCTCCCCGATCCGATGCGCCTTGCTGCCCTCGCCCTGCTCGCCCTCGCCCCGGCGGCGCTCGCCCAGACGGCCGGCCAGCGCCTCTGGTCCGTCGACGTCCGCACGACGACCGTCGGCGGGTATGCCGACATGAGCCAGCCCGCCGTCGCGCCCGACGGAACGGTGTACCTCGTCACCGACAGCCTCTACGCCATTTCGCCGGCCGGCGAGCGACTCTGGACGGCGCCGGCGTCCATGAGCGAGGTCAGCCTCGGCGCGGACGGGACGGTCTACGCCGCGGCGGCGAACACGGTCTACGCGTACGCCCCCGACGGGACGCAGCGGTGGGCGTTTACCGAAAGCCCGGCCGGCTTCGGCGTCCTCCGCGGCCCGACGGTCGGGCCCGACGGCAACGTCTACGTTGTGACGACGAACGGGGGCCTGGGCATCTTCTCGCTCACGCCCGGCGGGGCGCTCCGCTGGAACGTGCCCGGCGTGAGCGTGCAGGGGTTCTTTCCAGTCGACCGGCTCGCCTTCGGGCCGGACAACCTGTATTTCGCCGACGAGAACGTGCCGGGGTGCGGGCCGAGCCTGTCGTCCGGCCTCGTCTCGGTCTCGCTCGACGGCACCATCGAGTGGTGCCGCGTGATCTCGGGCGTGTTCGGGCAGGCGACCGGGGCGCGGGCGACGCGCGACGGGCGGGCGATCGTGTGGCAGAATGCCCTCCCGGACCAGTATCTCCGGGCGTACACGCCCGAGGGCGACCTCGACTGGTCGCGGACGTTTCTGCCCAGCGACGTCGGGGTCGGCCCGGACAACACGCTGTACGCGTGGCACGACGAGACGGCGCTGGTCTCGCTGACGGCCGACGGCGTGCAGCGGTGGCGGGTCGTTCAGCCGCTGACCAACTTCCCGTGGCGGGCCGAGGTCTCGCCGGACGCGGCGACGGTCGTGGCGGGGTCGGTGTACGGGTTCGGGCAGAACGGGGCGATCGTGGCGGCGGACGCGGCGGACGGGCACACGCTGTGGAGCCTGCCCGTGACCGGCCCGTCGGCGGGGGCGGGGGCCCCGGCGGCGTTCTCGCCGGACGGGCAGGTCGCGTACGTGCCGGTGAACACGGTGAGCTTCGACGAACCGGACCAGCTCTGGGCGATCCAGGTCCGCGACGCCCGGCCGTCGGCGACGGAGCCGGCCGCCGACGCGCCCGGGCTCGTGCTCGCCACGCCCTCGCCGAACCCGGCGCGCGGGGTCGTCCGGATCGGGCTGACCTTGGGCGCGGCTGCCCACGTCCGCGCGGTCGTCGTCGACGCGCTCGGGCGCGAGGTCGCGGCGCTCCACGACGGGCCGCTCGCGGCGGGCGCGCACGCGTTCACGCTCGACGCGTCGCGGCTGGCGGCCGGCGTCTACACGGTCCGGACGGTCGCCGGGACGGCGGCGGCGACCCGCCGGCTCGTCGTCGCGCGCTGACGGCTGGGCGGGCGGAATCCGCGGCGTGCCGGTGGGGGTACGGCCCTCTCCCCCGCCCCGCCGCCCGTGATCTCGTATACCTCCCGCCTGTCCGTCCCCGTCCCGGCGTCCGAGTTGTTCGCGTGGCACGAGCGCCCGGGCGCGTTCGAGCGCCTCACGCCGCCGTGGCAGACGGTGCGGATCGAGCACATGGAAGGCATCCGGACGGGCGACCGCGCCGTGTTCCGCGTCGGGCCGGGGCCGGGCGTGCGGTGGGTGGCCGAGCACCGGGCCTACTCGGACGCGTGCACGCGCGAGGGCGAGGGCGGGGTGTGCGAGTTCCGCGACATCCAGGTCGAGGGCCCGTTCCGGGCGTGGACGCACACGCACCGCATGATCGCCGACGGCGCCTCGGCGTCCGTGCTCGAAGACCACGTCGAGGCCGAGTTGCCGGGCGGCGGGCTCGGCGAGATGGTGGGCGGGCCCACAGCGCGGACCGAGTTCGACCGGATGTTCGGCTACCGCCACCGCGTAACCGCGGCTGACCTCGCGCGGCACGCCGCGTGGCAGGCGGCCCACGGCGACCGCCGCCTGACGGTTGCCATCTCGGGCGCGTCGGGCCTGCTCGGGCGTGCGCTCGCGGCATTCCTGACGACAGGCGGCCACCGCGTCGTGCGGCTCGTCCGCTCGCGGGGCGATGCGGGCGCGCTCCGCCGCGGGGCGGCCGAGCAGACGGTCTACTGGAACCCGGACGCCGACGAGATCGACATGGGGGCCCTCCGCGCCGCGGCGCCCGACGCCGTCGTGCACCTCGCCGGCGAGCCCGTCTACGGCCTCGCGTACACGGCCGAGAAGAAGCGCCGCATCTGGGAGAGCCGCACGCGCGGGACGGACCTCATCGCGCGGTCGGTCGCGCAGCTGGAGCCGCGCCCGGTCCTGCTCTCCGCCTCGGCGTCGGGCTACTACGGCTCGCGCGGGAGCGCCGAGGTGACCGAGGCCGACGGCCCCGGCCTGGGCTTCCTCTCGGACGTCTGTCGCGCGTGGGAGGCCGCGACGGCGCCCGCCGAGGCGGCCGGCGTACGGACGCTCCACCTCCGGACCGGCCTCGTCCTGTCGCCCGCGGGCGGGATGCTCAGCGGGCTCGGCCGGGCGGCGGGGCTGGGCCTCGGCGGCTGGGTCGGGCGCGGGCAGGACGTCTGGCCGTGGATCGCGGCCGACGACTGGGTCTACGCCGTCCACCACCTGCTCGGGCTCGCCGACGCGCGCGGGCCGTACAACCTCTCGGCGCCCGCGCCGGCCGAGTCCAAAGCGTTCGTCAAGGCGCTCGCGAGTGTACTCGGGCGGCCCGCCTTCGCCTCGGTCCCGCGGGGCCTCGTGCGCCTGCTCGGCGGTGAGGCCGCACAGGAAGTGGCCCTCGCGAGCGTTCGTATGCTCCCCATCCGCCTCGAAGACGCCGGCTTCGCCTTCGCGTACCCGGACCTCCACGGCACTCTCCGCCACCTCTACGGACGCACGCTCGCGCAGCAGCCATGACCCGGATTCTCCTCCTCGCGTTCCTCGCCGCACCGCTTGCGGTCGCGCCGCTCGCCGCCTCGGCGCAGACGGCCGCGACGCCCACCGAGCCCGCGCTCGCCCGGACCGCTGCCGTCTTCACGGACGACCTCTCCGGCCTCGCACGCCTCGCGACCGCCGCCGCGCTCGTCCGCGAGCGGAGCGGCGCCTACCCGGCGACGCCCTTCGACCTGCTCGGCTCGCCCGAGGCCGCCGCGACGGGCGCGACCGCGTTTCCTCTCTCGGCCCTCGACGTGACCGCCACGGGCGACAGCCTCGCGCTCCGTTACGTCCCGCTCCCCGTCGCGCCCTATGTCCGCGAGGACCTCGTCGTGACGGCGACCGTCCGCCGCACCGCCGACGGTCGCACGCAGGTCCGCCACGAGATGCGCCGCTTCGCGGACGCCGAGGCCGGCGGCGGGCGCCTCCTCTACGACCGCGCGGGCGACGTCCGCGTCGAGCGCGGTTACGGCAGCCTGTTTGTCGACACGGCCGCGGCGCAGCGGGCCATCGCCGCGGGAGCGTTCGTCCCGCGCGACGTGTTCACGACGAGCCTCGGCGACCTGACGGTCCGCGTCCATCCGCCGGGCGAGGCCACGCCGGTCTACTTCGAGGGCACGGCAGCCGGCGCGTCGACGCCGTGAGCCCGGACGTCGCCATCGTTGGGGCAGGTCTGGCCGGGCTGGCCTGTGCCCGCCAGCTCGCCCAGAGCGGCATCTCGTGTACGGTCTTCGAGGCGTCCGACGGCGTCGGCGGGCGCGTGCGGACGGATGTCGTGGACGGCTTCCGGATCGACCGCGGCTTCCAGGTCTTCCTGATGGCCTACCCCGAGGCGCGGGCCGTGCTGGACTACGACGCGCTCGACCTGCGCGCGTTCGAGCCCGGCGCGCTCGTTCGCCTGAACGGTCGCTGGGAGCGCGTCGGGGACCCGTTTCGCGACGTGAAGTCGCTGCTGCCGACGCTCGTCTCGCGCGTCGGGACGCTCGGCGACAAGGTGCGCGTGCTCGGCCTGCGCGAGGCGGTCCGCCGGGGGACGACCCAGAGCCTCTGGGCGCGGCCCGAGACCACGACGCTGGCCGCGCTCCGCGAGCGCTACGGCTTCTCGGCGCGCATGACGGACCGGTTTTTCCGCCCGTTTCTCGGCGGCGTCCTGCTGGACGGCGACCTCGGCGCGTCGAGCCGGGCGTTCGAGTTCTACTTCCGCATGTTCTCCGAGGGCGACGCGGCCGTGCCGGCGCAGGGCATCGGGGCGATCCCCGACCAGCTCGCCGACCGCCTGCCCGCGGGATCGATCCAGCTGAATGCTCCCGTCGCGTACGTCGAGGCCGACGGGTCCGGCTTGCGCCTCGCCTCGGGCGAGACGGTCGCGTGCCGCGTGGTCGTCGTCGCGACCGACGCCGCGGCCGTGCCGGGCCTCGTCCCCGGCACACCCGTGCCGGCGTGGAAAGGGACCGTCCAGATCGCCTACGCCGCGCCCCGGGCGCCGAAGGCCGGCGCCGTGCTGATGCTCGACGGCGACGCCGCCGGGCCGGTCAACAACGCGCAGACGATGAGCAACGTCGCGGCGGAACTGGCGCCACGAGGCCAGGCGCTCGTGACGGCCTCGGTCCTCGGCACACCGGCCGAGGACGACGTCGCGCTCGATGCCGCCGCACGCGTCCAGATGCGCGCGTGGTTTGGGCCGGATGTCGACGTGTGGCGCACCCTGGCGGTCCACCGCATCCCGCACGCCCTCCCAGACCTGCCGAGCCTCGACCCGCCCGAGCGCCCGCTCCACGTCCGCGATGGCCTGTTCCTGACGGGCGACTGGCTGCGCAACGGCTCCATCGACGGCGCGCTTGTCGCCGGGCGCCACGCCGCCGAGGCCGTCACCGAGCAACTCCGGGCCGACTCGCCTCTTCCCCGCTGACGTGCCGCTGCGCCTCGTCTTCCTCCTCCACGTCCTCGCGACGCTGACGATGTTCGGCGCGATCTGGGTCGTCCAGGTGGTCCACTACCCGCTGTTCGGCCTCGTCGGGCGGGCCGGGTGGTCGGCGTACGAAGTCGCGCACCAATCGCGGATCACGCTCGTCGTCGGCCCGGCGATGGTGCTGGAGATGGCGACGGCCGTCTGGCTCGTCTTGGATCGCCCGGCAGCGTTTCCCCAGTGGGCCGTCGTCGCCGGAGCCGTCCTCGTGGCGCTGCTCTGGGCATCGACGGCGTTCGTGCAGGTGCCGCTCCACAACGCACTCTCGGGCCCCGTCTTTGACGCCGAGGCACACGCGCGTCTCGTCGCGACGAACTGGATCCGGACGGGTCTGTGGAGCGCCCGCGCCGGGCTCGTGCTGTGGCTCGCCGCCCGCGCAATGCCGAGCCTGTAGCCTCGAACGGAAACGCCCCGACCGGCGCGAGGCAGGTCGAGGCGCGGATCACTCCTGAGACGGATCAGGCCGGGATGCGGATCTGCTGGCCGGGGTAGATCTTGTCCGGGTCGCCGATGACCTCGCGGTTGGCCTCGAAGATCTTGTCGTACGCGTTGGCGTCGCCGTACATCTCCTTCGCGATTTTGGAGAGAGAATCGCCGCTCTTGATCGTGTAGTAGCGCGTCGCGGCCTTGGCCGGGGCAGCGGCTCCAGCGGCGGTGGCGGCCGGGGCCGGGGCGGCGGGGGCCGTGAGGGCGTCGTCGTTCACGCTCGCCACGCCGCGGATGTTGCCTGCGACGAGGGCAGCCTTCTCCTTGGCAGCCATCGAGTCCGCGCGGCCGGTGAGGGTCACCTTGCCGTCGTCGAACGTCACGGCGAGGCCGGTGACGTGCTGGCCGAGCGCGGCCGTGACGGCGTCCTTGACAGCGTCGGCCTGGCGGCCTTCCTTGCCTTTGAAGAGGTCCTGGCCGGCGTCTTTGAGGAAATCGAGGAGTCCCATGAGACAGAGTGGGTTGGCGAGAGAGGGGCCGAGAGGTCGGCTGTGAAGGCCTCACGCGGTCCCGACCCGCACGGTTCCACTGCTGCGGGCGCCCTCCGAGGCGGGGCCCGCGCGTCTCACTCTGGCGCCAGGCATTTAGCAGGGACGTGCCGGCACGCGCACCTGACAAATCTCTACGCTGTTGCCGGACCACGCCTCGGTGGCGCGGCGTTGCAGGGCCGCTCGTCATCCCGCTTCCTCCGCCCTTTCCGTCCGCTCCCATGCGTCTCTCCCTTTTCGCCTTCGCCGCCGCTGTCGCCCTCACCATTTCTGGCTGCGACTCTACTGGAATCGACACGACCGTCGGCAGCGATACCGATGAAGATGGCGGCGGAACGACCGGTGGCGGCACCGGTGGCGGCGGCACGACCGGCGGTGGCAGCACGCCCGCCCTCACGTTCGCCCCGGTAAACCCGGCCGCGACGTACCTCCGGACGGACCAGAGCACCGCCGACGCGACGCCGTTCCTCCTCGCCGACTACGGCCTCACGCCCGGCGAGCGCGTCTGCTTCCGGACCGTAGGCGACTTCTACTACGCTCCCGGACTGCTCGCGTCGACGCGCGGCGAGGCCCTCGCGACGGGCGTCTTCAGCGCCAGCAACGTCCTCAATGCGACGACCGAGCGCATCCGCGTCAAGGACGCCATCGACGGCGACTGGGACATGTATACCCGCCCGACGTACGGGACGGCCGCCGAGACGAACATCGATGAGGACTTCGAGGTCACGGACGACTGCTGGACCGTCCCAGCTGGTGCGACGCACCTGTTCCTGAGCGCCTACGACGACTCGTTCCTGGACAACTCGGACGCCAACGCGGCCGGCCAGGCCTTCGGCGTCTTCGTCACCGGCTCGAACTGAGCCCGAGACACCAAACGGTGACGGGCGGGCTGAGCGACACTGCTCGGCCCGCCCGTCGCCGTTTTAGCCCACAGCCTGCTCAGATCGTCGCCGTGCGGCCGGCGTTCTGGACGCGCAGCCAGTCCATTAGCGGCGCGAAGTAGTCCAGCATGGGCTGCGCCGTGAGCGGGCGTCCCGTCGCCTCTTCGAGGAGCCGGTTGCCGTCCACGATCGCGCCCGGGCGCAGGATCCCCTTGAGAAAGTCCCCGACCTCGCGGCGGCCGTAGTAGTCCGTGTCGCGGGGGTCCTCGTGGAGGATGTTGCGCGCGATGTGGTCGTGGAGCTGGAACAGAAGCACGTACGAGAGGGCGTAGTCGTAGTACTGCGCCGGGTCGTCGTTGATGTGCGTCTTGGTCGCGGCGTCGTTGAACGGCGCCCCGACGGCGGCGCGGGCGGGATCCGGCGGGACGATGCCCTGGAACTCGCGGGCGTACTGCCACCAGCGCGCGTTCCACTGGGTCGAGTCGATGTCCTCGGCGTAGAGGTCGTGCTCGAAGGAGGGCATCACACCCGTCGAGAACGGGATGAAGGTGACGTAGCTCAGCGCCTCGCGGAGCAGGTTCTGCACCGGATCGACGACGGCCACGCTATCGCTCTCCAGCCCGACGTGGCTCAGGAAGCGCGGCTGCATCGAGGCGAGCCCCATGAGGCTCCCGACGGCCTCGTGGTAGGCCCGGTTGGCGCCCTCGCGGAGCAGGACGGGCACCTCGGGGCGGCTGTATGCCATGTAGTAATAGATGTGGCCGAGCTCGTGGTGCGTCGTCTCGTACCACTCAGCGTTCGTCTCGACGGACATCAGCGACCGCACGTCGCGGTCGAGGTCCATGTGCCACGCGCTCGCGTGCGTGTTCTTCTTGTACGGCGCGCCCTCGGGGAGGGGGT
>DASWMO010000241.1:0-40589 GCA_036399715.1 Rubricoccaceae bacterium | reverse complement strand
AGCGATTGCTGCAACTCCCGCAGCGCCCTGAACAGGGCCGCCGTGCTGTCGTCGGCGAACGCCACCTCGCCTTGTATAAGCTCCACGTCGACCGCGCCGTCCGAGCGCCCACGTAGCACAGTCGTCATGTCGGCTCGCTCTACGGCCGGGATAAGCGCCGCCAAACCGCTAGATCTCCTCGGCTCCACCGCTCGCATGGCAGTGCGGAAGGCGAGGGCGCTGTCGGCTGGAACCTGCCACCGGAGCAAGACCGGTTGGCTCTGGGCGCCTGCAGACAGCGCGAGTAAGACAAGGACGGCGGTGACGAGTGCTCTCAACAGATCGGGGGTATACGTTTGCGAGGAGCGCGCCTAACACATGGCCGCTCACCGGCGGCTGGCACGAAGGTAGAGCCCCGGGTCACGAACAGGGCCGTCCGGTGCAGCGGCGATTAGCCTGCTGGGGCACGACGCGACCTCCACCCCAACACGGCGAGCCCTGCGACGCCGGCCACCGTGCACAGGAGGTGGAGCGTGTCGAGCGGGACGGCACCGAGGAGGGGATTCGACGTCGTCAGGGGGAGGAACGGGCGGATGTCTCGGTGCATGAGCCCGTCGAGCAGCGGGTGGCTCGCCCCGCCGAGGAGGCCCCCGAGAAGCGCGGGGCGGAGCGCCCACTCCGGCGAGGCCGGGCGGCGGAGGGTGCGGCCGATCGCGGCGACGGCGAGGCCGGCGACGAGCCCCACGGCCGCCGCAGCCGGAAGCGTGTGGAGGATGGCGTGGACGGGGTAGCGACCGGCAAGGATGTTCGCCACGGACTCGATGTCGACAGCGACGTTCGCAGCCGCAAAGGCGGTCGCCGAGAGCGCACGCGGGGCGGCAGACTTGAGGAGCAGGCCGGGCCCGACGTGGAAGGGAGTGACCGGCACAGGCAGGCGGGACGAGAGTGGGCTAACGGATGGCTGCTCAGTGGCGGCGCAGATAGGAGAGCAAGGACGAGCACGACGTGTCCGTGCCGTCCGGCGCAGCGGCGGGTTATACCGCTTCGGTGACCTCGGGGCCTCGACCTCGCAGAGCAAGAGGTCTAACTGCGCTATAGACGTCGTACTCTCCGGATATGGGCGGCGCCATCCCGACATAGGATGGACCGCGAAACGCGGGCCACGTCCACTCTCTCAGTTCGCAACTCCCACCAGAAGCTCACATCGGAGTGCACATGTTCCGTAAACCGCCGACCCTTCCCCTTGGACTGGTTGCCTTGCTCTGCGCTGGGCTGGGAAGCACTGCCGCTGCCCAGCAGCCGGGCACGTCGGCTGCTACCGCGATGGCTGCTGCCGCGCCCCGGGAGTACGTCCGCACCACGCCGCCAAACGATCCCGTGATCCAGCGCATCTGGACCGAGGGGATGGAGCGCTCCCAAGCGGCGGCCATGGCCCAGGTGCTCACCGACTCTATTGGCCCACGGCTCACGGGCTCGCCCGGGCACAGAGCGGGCAACGAGTGGCTGCTTCGTACCTATGAGGCGTGGGGCGTGCCCGCTCGCAACGAGCAGTACGGCACCTGGAACTCATGGCGACGCGGCCTGTCGCATATCGACATGGTCGCACCGCGTGTGCGTTCCTTGGAAGGGATGATGCTCGCTTGGAGCCCGGGCACAGGCGGGCAGCCCGTGGAGGGGGATGTGGTCGCCCTTCCTGCGGCGACCACCCGGGCGGAGTTCGACGCTTGGCTTCCGAGTGCGAGGGGGAAATGGGTGCTCACCAGCGCGCCGCGACTCTCCTGCCGCATGCCGGCGCAGTGGGTGGAGTTCGGCACCGACGCGTCACGAGAACGGATACGAGTGGCGCAGGACTCCGTAGCTGCCGACTGGGCAGCCCGACTGGGCGCGGTGGGGACACCGCGCCCGGCGGTGACCGACAGCCTGCACTCGGCCCTCCAGCGCGCCGGTGCCAACGGCGTGCTCTCGAGCACGTGGTCGGGCTACCCCGGCACCGACAAGATCTTTGGCTCCTGGCGGCAGCGTCTGCCCACGATGGACGTGCTCTGCGAGGACTACGCGATGCTCGTGCGGCTGGTAGAGAACGGGCAGCAGCCGCGTGTCCGCGTCACGGCGGACGCGGAGTCGCTCGGCGAGTTGCCGGTGTTCAACACGGTTGCTGAGATCCGGGGGAGTGAGTCGCCGGACGAGTACATCGTCCTCTCCGCCCACTTCGACTCATGGGACGGCGCGTCGGGCGCGACCGACAACGCCACCGGTACGGTGACCATGCTCGAAGCGATTCGGATTCTGAAGCTGGTCTATCCGAATCCGAGGCGCAGCATCATCGTCGGGCACTGGGGGGGCGAGGAACAGGGGCTCAACGGGTCCCGCGCCTTCACCGAAGATCACCCGGAGGTCGTCGCGGGTGTGCATGCCCTCTTCAACCAGGACAATGGCACGGGGCGGGTAGTGTCCATGAGCCCGGGGGGGCTCGCGGGTGCGGGGCCGGTGCTGCGCGGATACCTGTCCCAGATACCGTCCGAGATCACCCAGTACATCGACTTCCAGGAGCCCGGCAGCCCGGCCGGGGGCGGGAGCGACAACGCATCGTTCGCCTGCTACGGCGCGCCGGCCTTCAGCCTGGGCTCACTCTCCTGGGACTATGGGAGCACGACCTGGCATACCAACCGCGACACCTACGACATGATCGTCGTGGACGACCTGAAGAACAACGCCACGCTCACGGCCATGCTCGTCTACCTGGCGGACACGGATCGCACTTTCATGCCCCGCGACCGCGTTTCGCCACTGCCTAACAATCCACGCACGGGCGAGCCGACACCGTGGCCGTCATGCACGCCAGCCACGCGAAGGACGGGAGATAGCCCGAGATAGACGGGAATAGTGATGAAGGTCGGTTGGGACGACGGACTGACCTGTACCGAGAATCCCGGACACTTGGTTCAGGTCACACAGAGGACGAGGAGGCGGCTGAAGCATAGGCCGTCTGATCAGTATGCGGCTGCTCGGCCGGCGGCCACGCTGCATTGGGGCGGTGTAACACGTGGTGGCTCACCAGCGCGGGAGCGTACGGTGCTGCCGCAGATTATGCCGCACGCGGTGAGCGGATTGAGACCATGAGGTATCGGCCCACCGTAGATATCGGTGGGGGCAACACAGATAGCGGGCTGGTTCGGTGCAACGATGAGTCTTGCCTCATCCTCGGGACGCACTACTGGGAGCAGATTCTTCCCCCACGTCGCCACCCATGCCCATCCCGCCGCCGCCACCGTCACCGCCGGCACCCGCGCCCTTGCTGTCCTGATTCGTGCCTGCCCGGTCGCCATCGCCGGTGCCGGCCTTCCCCTTCCCGCCGCCGGCCCCGCCGCCAGGGCGAGCCGGCCCCTGCCTCGGAACCACTAACTGCGCTGGCACGGGGTCTAGGTCGAGCACGCCGCGGATGAAGTCGCGCAGCGAGACAACCAGGCCATCGGTGCGAACCCGGCGTCCCGCAGCGAGATCGGTCGCCGCCTGCGCAGCCAGCCGCACCTGCTCCTCGGTGCCGAGCAGGATCACGTCCGACAGTGCCGCCTCGACGGCGTCGCGGATGCGGCGCGACCGGTCGGAGGAGGTCGAGCCGTCTTCGCCCTCATTCGTGGATTCGCCCTCGGTGAACTCCACCTGGGCCTGCCGGCGTTGGAGATCGCCGAGGTGCGTCGGATCGACCGCGAGGTTACCGCTGAAGGAACCTCCCAGCGTCTTGTAGGCCGCAATCAACGTGCGGAGACGTTCGTTGATCTGACGGTTCTCGCGCTGGCGACGCTCCTGCACGGTCTGCATCACCAGTAGGCGAATGCCCACCATCAGAAGAGTGGTCACCACCAGTCCGAGCAGGGTCGTGACCACTGCCTGCCAGGAGCTGAAGTCCAGATTGCGCATCTTGAATACCGGTCGTGTAGGGCGGGCGCCTCGGCCCATATTGGACATCTGGCCCCAACGGAACCTTGAAGCAAGGGGGCGAGCGAATGGCCGCTCACTGGCGGCACGGACGCGAAGGTAGGGGGTGACACCACGGCGGGTGCCGTCCGGTGCAGCGGCGGGTTGGGCGGCGATGACGGGGATCCCGCAGTCAGAGGGCGACTCCGCCCTCTACGCAGGAGCCCTCTGGAATCTGGAACGCGACGGAGACCTCCCCTTGACGACCGTCAGCGTGTCGGAGCCCGAGGCGTTGACCACCGTGAACGGAGTGTCGATATCACCGAGTCGGCACCCCGATTCGGCCCCGAGGGCCACGCAGTCACGGGGGCGTAGGGTGCGAGGTCCGTCGGCAGGTCGAACGCTCCGTCGGCTCCGCGCTCGCGGTAGTACCCGCGAAGACTCCCCATCCGCCCTCTGACTTCGGTGGAGTCGAGGGCCAGGGCGCATGAAGCGTCGGGGATGGGGGGCTGGTTCCAGTGGATGTCCACGAGCAAGGCCACGAGGCCCATCGACACGACCACCATGGCCAATATCACCCTGGGGTTGATATTGGCCATGGTGAGCCCGTTGACGTCGGACGGGTTACCAGGGTCGATCAGAGAAGACATACGTCTCACGTGTCGCTTCGAGTGTGAAGCCACCGAACTGACAGACGGCCGCTCAGGCGCAGCGGGCGCGCTGGCGGTGGTGCCGGACAGGTGCCCACCCCAGCGCGGAGCAAGGTGGTGGCCCCTACTCCCGACGGAACGTGAACGTGGTGAACGCCCCGTCGTCGACCGACACCGCGACCTCCTCCCCTGACACCACCCCGCTGTACTCCTCCAGCCTGCCCCCGGAGGTGACCGTGAGCTCGAGGGCGCTCCCCGTCCTGGTGTACAGCCCAGCCCGCGAGGACGCCGCGCCGCCTTGGACCCACCCCATCTGGAACGACGGGATCGTCTGGTCGAGGTAGAGCCGGAGCTCGCCCCCCGTCACGCCTCCGCTCGGGAGGGGAGCCCCGGCGTACCGGACGAGCTCGTAGTCGCCCACGAGCTCGTCCGCGCCCTCTGGCCGCTGTCGCAGCCGCCGAGCGTGCTGAGCGCGAGGAGAAACATGGCGGACCGGAATGAGGAGATCGGCATGGGGACGAGGGGTCGGTCTGGGGAGGGGCAGGGCCGGTTAGCGAGCCGGCGAACGGGGGCGGCTCAGCGGCCACATGAGGCACAGCGCCTCGACGTGGTGAAAGTAGATGACGACGAGACGCGGCGCTGGCCGGGCGGTCCGGCGCAGCCACCGGTTCCGTGCCGAACCGCCCCTCACAAGTCCCGGGCATACCGGGCTACCATGTCGGCCTGCGTCTCCACGGGCCCTGTCCCCCCGATCTGATCGTGGAGCATCTCGCCCATCGTCGGCAGTCCAGAGCGTTCTCCTCGGCCCTCGGAGCTCCAGAGCCGCGAGCGCATCAGGGCCTTGGCACAGTGGAGGTACGCCTCCTCGACGGTCACCTCGAGCACGACGCGGGGCGTGCGGCGATCCGCGTCGAACGGGCCGAGGGCTTCTGCGTCGTCGCAGACTCGGGCGGCCCCGTTGACCCGGAGCGTCTCGTCGACGCCGGGGATGAGAAAGAGGAGGCCCACCCGGCCGGTCTCGACGACGTTCGAGAGCGAGTCGAGCCGGTTGTTGCCAGACGCGTCGGGGAGCCAGAGCGTCCGGTCGTCGCGGACGTGGACGAAGCCGGGGTCGCCGCCTCGGGGTGAAGAGTCGAGGCGGCCGTCGCCGCTGGTCGTCGCGAGGACGGCGAACGGTGAGAGGCCGATGAACCGGCGACAATGAACGTCGAGCCGGTCGAGCTGCTTTGCGATCGCCCGGCCCTTCGGCTCGGGGTAGAGCTGGCGGAGGTCAGCGACAGACTCGATCATCTCGTGTTCTAGATGCACGGAACGAATGGCCACTCACCGGCGGCATGGGCAGGAGAGTAAGCCTTAGCGCGACCGTGGCGGTGCCGTCTGGTGCAGCGGCGAATTAATGTGGCGGCGTAGCTGTCAGTCGGCCTCGAGCGGGCGAGAGGTGCCGTCGCCTTCCAGCGAGCGTTGATCGTCTACCGGGCCGGCGTCCTTATGTCTGTGAGGGTTGCGGGATTCTGAGGTGCATGCTAAATTATTAGCAGGTCTCCAGTCGCTGTCTCTCTCTCTGCGGTCCTCGCGATGCGAATCCTGACCCTTCTCCTCGCTGCGGCGCTCTCCTCGTGCGTGACGTCGCGCCCTCGAGTCGGGGAGGCCCGTCCGGCAGGGGGGCGCGTCGGAGAGAGAACCCGACGCCCGATTACGGACGTGACGGCACGTTTCCTCCCCCCGCCCGCCGCGCTCCCGGTGCGGACGATGGACGCCGAAGCGGCTGACCTCGATGCCGATGGCGACCTCGACCTCGTCCTCGCCGGCGAGTGGGAGCCCAACGTGGTCCTCCTCAACGACGGGGCGGGGCACGTCGCCGCCTTCCCGCTCCCCGTGCCCCCCGGGCTCCCGTCGCCGGCCCGCGCGCCTGGCCTCGCCGCCGGGTACGACTCCGAAGACATCGCCATCGCGGACCTCGACGGCGACGGCCATCTCGACCTCGTCTTCGTCAGCGAGGACGACGCCGGGCTCGGCCGGACCGACGTGCACCAGGTGTACCGCGGGCACGGCGACGGCACGTTCGAGCGCGTTCCGGGCATTCTCCCGGACTCCGAGGCCAACTCGGTCGCCCACGCCGACATCACGGGCGACGGAGGGGTCGATCTTCTCGTCGTCGGGGCCGGGCAAGACCGGCTTCTGATCAACGATGGCTCGGGCCGATTTGTAGACGAGACAGCCTCGCGCCTGCCCGTCGAGACCGAGACGGGTCAGGACGCCGAGTTCGTCGACGTTGACCGTGACGGCGACCTCGACGTCGCCCTCGGGAACGAAGGCGGTCACCGACTCTGGGTCAACGATGGGACGGGACACTTTGTGGACGAGAGCGCCGCTCGGCTCCCAGACCCCGGCAACGTCGAGGCCCGCAAGGTGACGCCGTTCGATGTAGACGGCGACGGCGACGCGGACCTCTTCTTCTCGCACGTCGGGTGGGAGGGCCGGCAGCCGCAGGACCAGCTCGCCCTCAACGATGGCGCCGGGCGGTTCTCGGACGCGACGGCGACACACCTCCCCCCGGACACGCTCACGACGCTCGACGCCAAGGCCGTCGACGTGGACGGAGACGGCGACCCCGACCTCGTCCGTACGGGCGAGGGATTCGTCCACGTCCTTCTCAACGACGGGACGGGCCGGTTCGGCCCCGGAACCGGCCCCGATCTGATAAACACCGTCCCGCCCGGCGCAGGCATCGCCCTCGAAGTCGCGGACGTCGACGGCGACGGGGTCGTGGACCTCTTCGTCGGCTGGCACGCCGGGTACGGGCCAGGCATCACCAGCCAGGACCGTCTGGTCCTCGGCGTGGGTGCGGCCGCACTAACTCCTGCTCCCCGACCCTGATCTCACGGCTCGCCCGTTTCCCTATGCCACTCCTCTATCGCCTCTCGTCCTGTACCCCAATGTTTCTGCTGGCGCTCCTGCTCGCAGGCTGCGCGGCAACATCGCCGGACCGCACGGGGCCCCCGCCGGACGGGGAGATCACGGCCGCATTCCAGTCCTCGGCCGTGGCCTGGAACCGGGGTGATCTCGACGGCCACGTCGCCATGTACGCCGACTCGGCCGCGTTCATGACGGGGCAGGGCCCCGAGGTCGGGCGCGAGCGGACCGCCGAAATCCTCCGGGCGGCCTTCTTCCGCGACGGTCAGCCTGTCCAGCAGCTCCGGTTCGAGTCGCTGGCGGTGAGCCCGCTCGGGACCGGGCATGCCCTCGTGACGGGCCGGTTCATCCTGAGCGGCGGGGGCGAGGCGGACCGGACCGGGTGGTTCACGACGGTCTGGAAGCGCGGGCCGGCGGGGTGGCGGATCATTCACGACCACTCGGGCTGAAGGACGTTCCGGCCTAGGAAAGCCCCTCGGCGTGGAGGAGACCAGCGTCGGTGATGGTGCGGGCAGTTGGCAGGCGGCCTCGGTCCCCGTGGCTGGGCGGACGGTCACGGAGACCTACGTTGCAAGGCGGGGGCTTCCGTGCGCTCGACTCGGCCAGAACAGCTCTCCGCTCTTCCTTCTCGATGATGTCATCATCTGGCTGCGGGCGCAGAACGTCGCGGCCCGTGAGGGAGAGGGGCCGTAAAACCGGTACCCTGGGCGGTACCCGATGAAATAGACAACCCCCTATCTTGTTCTCGTGCAACAAGATAGGGGGTTGAATATGTGGAGATGCCGGGAGTCGAACCCGGGTCCGAACGGCGCTACAGTCCAGGCGTCTACAGGCATAGTCAGCAAACTCAGGGTCTTTGCTTTCCCGACATGGCCCACTGACAGGCTTCCGGGAGAGCGCAGGCTGATTGGTTCTCACTCCGTTCGCTCAGCCGGTGCGATTGGAGCCAACCCGTTCTAAGCGGTACCTCGCGCGTCGTCTACGGGCATCCGTCGCGCGAGATAGCTAACGGCGTAAAATTACGCGGCCAGCTGGTAGGAGTAGTCGTTCGCAGCTACAATTGCGGTCCAGTGGAGGTCACGGGCGTACTGGACACCACCCGGCGCGCAGCCTGCCGCACACGTCGTTCGTCGAAACCAAATCATCCCCAGAGAACAGGCCCGGCCGGAGCCGGGGAATTAGCTCTACAACGCGCACAACTGCCACGAGGTCCCGCGGTATCAGTCGCCCGTCGCGTCTTCATCGCGGTCTCGCGGAGTCCCCAACGCGACGAGTCCCTGCGCTGCAAGCGCCTCCCCGACCGGGCCCAGGAGCGCCTCGCGAAGCCGGCTGTCCAGGGCGTACACCTTCGAGCGCCCCCCGAGGGCACTCCGCTGCTCGGCGCGGACGACGACGCGGACGTAGCGGGCGCCGTGCGAGGCGCCCGCATTGAGCGGCACAAGGTCCAGCGCGGCTGTCGTCCGGCTCAGCGTGCCGCCGGGAACCGGGCGCATCGCGGTTGTGACGGTTCCGGAAGCCTGCTGCGGGGCGAGGGCCCACCCAGCCGCCTCGGCGGCGAGGCGTAGACGAGCCGTCAGTGCGGAGTCCGATGGTGCGGGTTGCGTCCGGACCTCGTAGTCGCGGTAGGTCGGGCTCGGGACGGAGCTGCAGGCCGACACGACGAGCAGCACCAGCGACATCAGAAGGTGACGGGCCATGCGTCCTCGGGTGGTAGAGTCCGAAGGCTACCCACGACAAGGAGCCGCCGCAGGTCCAAATCCGCCCCCCGGGGCCGCCGGCAAGGACGGGCAAAAAAGAGCCGGGCGGACACGCTCACCCAAACGTGTCCGCCCGGAGTGCACGCAGCGATTTCGGCTGAGTGTGCACGGGGTCGCTCTTTTTGAACCCCCGCCGATACCACGCGGGTTCAGACGCTGATCTGCAAGACACGTGCCACAGATCCAGAACACCTAGCAGATGGCTCAGGCGGCGCCAACTCAACAGAGCCCGCATGTGTCAGGAGTGAATCGGGCTGGACGGCCACAGGCGGGTGTCCGATTTTGGAGACGGTGCTGTCCCCGATCCGGGCCGGCTCCGCTGCGCGGTGTGAAGGCTCCGCCCGGATCGCCCCCCGATGCACGCCCGCCCCTGCAGAGCCCTATCTTCCCTGTCCTCCTCCGACGACCGTTCACTTATCCCTCGGGACCTATGCCCTGCGGCAAGAAGCGCAAGCGCCACAAGATCGCCACGCACAAGCGTAAGAAGCGGCTTCGCAAGAACCGCCACAAGAAGAAGAGCCGCTAGGCTCTCGGCGGGTCCTCTCGATCTGCTCTGTCGTCTGCATCAGGCCGCTCCCCGAGGTGGGGGCGGCCTGATGCGCCGTACATGCGTGGCGCCATCCGATGCCCGTCCTACCCGCCTCGGCATGCCAGCGCCCCGCGTATCTTTCCCGCCCACCCTCCTCTCGGTCCCGATGAGTTCGCGAAGCCGCACCGTCCGTGCCGCCACTGCCGGTACCCTCGTCGGCGCCGCAGCCGGGTTTGCCCTCGGTCTGCTGCTCGCGCCCGGCGAAGGGCGCCAGCTGCGCCGCCGCGCGGCATACCTGCTGGACTCGTGGGCCGACGACCTCGCCGCGGTCGTCCGCCGCCTCGACGAGGACGACAGCCCCGGCACGAGCATCGCCCGCACCAAGGCCGACGCCCTCGTCGCCGACGCCCGCGTCCAGGCGCAGGCGCTCCTCACTGAGGCCGACGCCCTGATCGACGAGGCGCGCCAGCGCCGCGGCGACAGCCCTTCCTGACCCTCCCCGCGTGCGCTTCTCCATTCTCCTGCCCAGTGCCGAGGGCAAGCAGGCCGGCGGCAACCCGCTCGCGCCGGACATGTTCGACTACCGATCGTCGAACACGTTCAACTACTTCTCCGAGCTTAACCCCGAGCGCCGAGCCCTCATTGATGCCGTTCAGGCTCAGGTCCGCGCCGCGCAGGCTGCCGGCGACACGGCGTCGCTTGAGGCCCTCTTCGGTGTCAAGGGCGATGCGCTCGACCGCGCCATCGAGGTCTCGCTTGCCGTCTACGAGAGCCCGCTCACAGCCGCCATCGACCGCTACGCGCCCGGCGTGATGTACCGCGCGATGGAGTTCACGGCGCTCCCAACGGGCGCGCAGCGGCGCCTGCTCGAAAACGGGATCATCTTCTCGGGCCTCTTCGGCCTCCTCCGGCCCGACGACCTCGTGCCGGACTACAGGCTCCGCATGGACGCTCGCGTCGAGGGCGTCGGCAAGGCGTCGGCGTACTGGCGCGAGCCGCTCTCGGCCAACCTAAATGCGCTGCTAGCCGGGCAGGCCGTCTGGAACCTGCTGCCGGCCGCGTTCGAGGAGGCCTGGGACGATGCCGGCACGGCCGCGCGCACCATCCGGGTCAAGTTCTTCAAGGAAGTCAACGGCGAGCGCCGGCCGCTCTCGCACGGCGCCAAAGAACTCCGCGGAGCGCTCGTCAGCTTTATCGTAACCGCCGTAGCCGACTCGGTCGAGGCGCTCGACCTGTGGGACGCGCCTGACGGGTACGAGGTAGACTACGACGCGTCGGACCTCGACGCCGCTGGCGGCGGGACCGTCGTGATGGTCTCGGCGCCCGGCTGGGAGGCGCGACGCGCGGAGCGCCACCGCCTTCGCGCCGAGGCGGCCGCACCCAAGCGCAGCCCCGACGAGGACGAGGAGGACTGAGCCCGATCGACGGGTACGAGGTACCCCAATCCCCGCACGCACCATGTCTGTCGTCATCGGAATCGCCGGCGGCTCCGGCTCGGGCAAGACGACCGTGCAGCGGCGCATCATGGAGCGCTTCGGCACGCGCCGCATCGCGCTCCTGGACCACGACGCGTACTATCGCGACCTCGCGCACCTCGCGCCCGAGCAGCGAGCGCGCTTCAACTTCGACCATCCCGACGCCCTCGAAACCGGGCTGATGGTCGAGCACCTCGACGCGCTGCTTGCCGGCCGCGCCGTCGCCAAGCCGACGTACAGCTTCGAGATGCACAGCCGGCTCGATGCGACCGAAGCCGTCGAGCCTCGCCCCGTTATTTTGGTCGATGGCATCCTCGTCCTTGCCGAGCCTGCCCTCCGCGAGCGCATGGACGTCAAGCTGTATGTCGACGCGCCGGACGACGTGCGGCTCATGCGCCGCATCGAACGCGACCTCCATGAGCGCGGCCGGTCCATCGACTCGGTCCTCGAACAGTACCGCCGGACTGTTCGTCCGATGCACCTCGAGTTTGTCGAGCCTTCGAAGCGCCACGCCGACGTCATCATCCCGCGAGGAGGCCGCAATCAGGTCGCCATCGACATGGTGATCGCGCGCGTGCAGTCGTTGCTCAACCTCGACGGGGCGACGCCGCTGCATCCGTAGATATACACAGCGCACGGACGCCGTCGAGCACCAGGGTCGGGACGAGTGCATCGATTGCCACGCCGTGCGCGACGAGCCACGGTGCAACGCCGCCCGTAGCGACGACGAACGGCGAAGACGCGAGCACGGCCGCTGCGTCGGCGACGAGGCGCTGGACGCCAGCGCCGAGAAAGGCGGCGACGCCAGTTCGAATGCACTCGGATGTAGAGTCTCCCACCGTTAGCAGGGTGCCGCCAAACGGGATGCGCGGCAGCGCGCCGGTTCCACGCGCGAGCGCGAGCGCGAGCAGGTCGGGTCCCGGCGCGATGGCGCCGCCGAGGTAGACCGGGGCCCCACCGCGCACGTCTACGACGTCTACAGTCACTGCCGTGCCGGCATCGAGGGCGATGATCGGCCGGCCCCCACCGAGCCCGAAGGCGGCCACGGATACCGCAATGCGATCTGCGCCGAGCGTCTCGGGCGTCCGATACGCCATCTCGAACGGGAGCGGCAGTCGGGCCGAGATGCGGATGGGTGCACCTCCGGTCGCGGCAGTGACGCCTGCAGCGAGCGCCTCGGTGTGCTGTGGCACGACCGAGGCCAGGCCGGCCGGCGTCCCGTGCGGGACGAGCGCCCGGATGCGGCCCGCCCACTCGTCCGCGCCTGCGTCGTAGTCGAACCGGACGACCTCGGACCATCGCGTGCCGTCCCACACGGCCGCCTTCACCGACGAGTTGCCGGCGTCGAGGGCGAGGAACCGGTCGGTTGGCGCGGCGGCGTTCACCGGGCGAGCGTGACTTCGCCCGCGTGGACGGTCTGCTCGCCTAAGGGTGTCGCCACGCGGAGCGCACCGTCGGGCGCGAGGCCTGCGGCTGTGCCCGCGAGTGCGGGGCGGTCCGTCCCCGGGAAGGCCACCGTGCACGGCTCCCCAATGCCGACGAGGCGCGCCTCGACGGCGGCCAGGAACGAGGCCGGAGCCCGCTCCGCGTCGTCCAGGCGGATGGCGAAGGCGTCGAGGAAGGGCCCGAGCGGGGCGAGGCGTTCGATGTCCCGGCCGGTTGCGATCCGGAGCGAGGTCCCGGCGAGGTCGTCCGGGAACGCTCTCTGGCGCACGTTCAGGCCGGCCCCGAGCACGACGCGGGGCACGGCGCCGGCCCACGACGCCTCGGCGAGGACACCGGCGAGCTTGGCGAGGCGCCTGTCGGGACCGGCTGCGAGGACGTCGTTGGGCCACTTCAGAGCGGCCGTCGCCCCGAACGCCTCGGCCGTCTCGGCGAGCGCGAGGCCGGCCGCGAGCCCGACGAGGCCGAGGCGCTCGGGCGCGAGCCGAGGCCGTAGCACGATCGACAGCAAGAGGCTCGCGCCGGGCTCGTCCTGCCACACGCGCCCGTGGCGGCCGCGGCCCGCGGACTGCGTCTCCGCGACGACGAGCGCGCCGTGCGGCGCGTCCGCCCACGCCGCCGCCTCGGCCATCGTCGAGCCGACGTCGGCGAGGTGGCGCGCCGGGTGCCCGAGCGGGCGTCGCGCGGCGGGGTGCGGCAGAGCGGGGAGGGAAGACGGAAGCGTCGGCATGGTGCGAAACTACCGGCCCCGACCCTCTGCCGCCCGATGGACCTCACCGAGCACACGCTCTCGACCGAACCCGTCTTCGACGGCGCCCTTCTGCACGTCCGCCGCGACCGCGTCCGCACGCCCGGCGGCGGCGAGTCGGTCCGCGAGTGGATCGAGCACCCCGGCGCCGCAGCCGTCGTGCCCCTCTACGCCGACGGCACGACGGTGCTCATCCGCCAGTACCGCTACCCGCCGCGCCGCGAGTTTCTCGAGGTCCCGGCGGGCAAGCTGGACCCGGGCGAGACGCCCGAGACGGCCGCTGCCCGCGAGTTGTCCGAGGAGGTCGGGTTGCAGGCGACCCGCTGGACGCCGCTCGGGCCGACGTACCCCGGGATCGGCTACAGCGACGAGGTCATCCACCTGTTCCTCGCCGAGGGCATCGAGGACGCGTCCGGCACGACCGACGACGACGAGCACGTCGTGCCGGTCCGGATGCCGATCACCGAAGCCGTCGCGATGGCGCGGCGCGGCGACATCGCCGACGGCAAGACGGCCCTCGCGCTCCTGCTCGCCGACGCCGTCCTTGCGAGCCGGGGGGCCGCGGAGCACCCGTAGAGACGCGCCACGGCGCGTCTTCCCCAAGATGCCGTCCAGCCCTGGCCGCCGCGCCGCGGCGCGGTCTTCACGTCCCTTTGGGCACGCGCGGCGGCGCGTCCGGCGCTAGCTTGCCCGATCCCAGACCGCCCGGCCATGTTTACGTTTCTGATCGTCCTCATCGTCGTCGTCGCCCTCCTGATGGGCATCGTGATCCTGCTCCAGAACGGCAAGGGCGGCGGCCTCGCCGGCATCGCCTCCGGCGGCCAGACGACCCAGATCCTCGGCGCGCGGCAGGCGCCGGACTTTCTCGAGAAGGCCACGTGGACGCTCGGAGGGCTCTTCCTGGGACTTTGCGTGCTCACGGCCTTCGTGATCCCGCGCCAGGGCGTCGGCGGGAGCATCCTCCAGGAGCGCGCCGACGAACTCCCCGCCGGCAGCGTCGCCCCGACGGCTCCGGGCACGGCGGCCCCCGGCACGACTGCCCCCGGCACCGCGATCCCCGGCCCGGGCGGCGCGACGACGGCCCCCGGCTCGGCCGCGACGCCCGACGGTGCCCCCGCCGGCGAGCAGGCCCCCCAGGCGACCCCCGCCTCGCCTGCACCTCCGCCGCCCGCCGCGCCGCCGGCCCCGTAAGTGCCTCGCACCGTCTTACCAGACGCCGCGTGCTCCGAGGAGCGCGCGGCGTCTGTCATTCTGGGACCGAGGATTGACCTTGTCGCAGGTCAAGCACAAAGCGAGGTTGGGACACACCCGCCGCTCGCGTCATGCGCCACCTCATCCCGTTTGTCGCCCTGCTGGCCATTGCCGGCTGCGACGCCCACGATGGACGTACGAGCAGGCTCGAACTCGTTGTCAACCAGACGCGGTTCACT
This sequence comes from Rubricoccaceae bacterium, assembly GCA_036399715.1. Taxonomy (GTDB): domain Bacteria; phylum Bacteroidota; class Rhodothermia; order Rhodothermales; family Rubricoccaceae; genus DASVSE01. Next base: position 25,750 of record DASWMO010000241.1, on the reverse strand, counting down.
GCCGGCGACGAGGCCCTCCTCGTGCTCGACAACGACACGGGCCAGGAGCAGTCGTACGGCCCGTGCCTGGTCCTTATCGGCCTGGACGCGAACACGCCGCGTCCCGACGACCCGGCCTGCCTGGACGTTCTGGCGATCATCCAGCCTGGCCAGTCCGTCCCATTCCGGTATCAACTCCCGGCCACTCTCGCCGCCGGCACGTACGTCATCGCGCTCGACCGTGGCGAGCCGGGTAGCATTCGGACGGGGCGCTTTGAGGTCATCCCGGCGGAGTAGGGCAGGGCGGCAGACGTTCGAACGCAAACGCGCCCCGCCCGGACGGGCCGGGCGGGGCGGTCTGGCGACGTGCGCCGGCCTGTACGCCGGATTCTGTCCTCGGGGCGGCGGTCGCACGCTTCCCCGATGTGCCGCCATCTATCTGGGACCGCGCTTGCGCGCGGCCTCGAGCGGCCTACCCGGGCCGTCAGCCCCGGCGGACCGGCGCTCTCTGCGGGCCGCAGAGCTGGAGGGGACGACCCTGTTTGGCCTTGCACCCCGCGGGGTTTGCCTGGCCGCGCCGGTTGCCCGACGCGCCGGTGGGCTCTTACCCCACCGTTTCACCCATCACCTGTGGCTGTCCGTCCCGAGGGGCGAGCCGGCCCATCGGCTGGTCTGTTCTCTGTTGCACGTGCCGTCGCCCCGGCCCGCCGAGGCGGTCGCGAGACGCCCCCGCTGTTGGCGGGGCGCGGCGCCCTGTGGTGTCCGGACGTTCCTCACGGCCCGTCGCGCCGAAGCGCTCAAAGCCGCGCGGCGGCCCGGCCGACGCCCGGCCACGATACGCAGCGCGGCCGGCCCCTGCACGCAGAGACCGGCCGCCGAGCCCCTTCGGGCCAATCCTTCACCCGCCGGAAGAGGCGGGGCGCCACGTCAGTCCGCGTCAACCTCGGCCGAGACCTCCTGGAAGAGCGCGTCGTCGACGAGGATGCGGCCGTCGTGCTCCGAGACGATGATGCGGTCGCGCTGGCGGATCTCGACCTGCCGCTGCGGCGGCACCATGAAGCCGGCCGCGGCACCGCGCTCGATCGGGACGACCGCGCGGCCGTCGCGCAGGCGGCTCCGCAGGCGCTCGTAGGCGCGCAGGTAGCGGTCCTCGATAAAGCCGACGGCCGCCGCGCGCTGCTTTTCGTAGCCCTCCTGCTCGACGCGTGTCTCCTCGACGACGCGCTCCAGCTCGCCCTTCTTCTCCACGATCGCCGCGTCGAGGCCCGAGAGGCGGTCACCGGACGTGTCGACGGTCTCGACCGAGTCGACGTCGACCGTCTCCAAGCGCTCGATCTCTTCGAGGCTCGTCGCGATGCGCTGGCGGTGCGCCTCGATCTCCTTCGTGAGCGCGTCGTACTCGCGGTTGTTGCGCACCTGAAGCTGCTGCTCCTCGTACTTCCGGATGAGGCCCTCGCTCTCGGCGACGTCCAGCTTGAGCTTCTTGCGGTTCACCTCGCCGTCCTTCTTGTCCTGGTCGATCTTGGCCAGCCGCGTGTTGAGGCCTGCCTTCTCGTCCTCGAGGTCGCGGATCTCGTCCGGTAGGTCGCCGCGGAGCTTGGTGAGCTGGTCGATCCGCGAGTCGATCGCCTGGAGGCGGACGAGGGCGCGGAGCTGGTCTTCGATCGTGGTCGTCGTGTCGGTCGCCATCGGCAGGTCGGGTCAGGGAACGCGGAACGTACCGCCGCGCCGCGGCTGCGGTCGTTGAGAGCGACGCGAATTCGGGATGGCCGTGCGATCTCTCGGGAAACGTCCGGCGACCGAGTCAGACGGCGCCGACGTGGACGCGCGACGGATCGGTCCGCTCCTCCGTCCGGAAGACCGGGACGCCGGGGAGGCTGTTCCGCACGAGGTCGGCGAGCAGCGCCTCGGCAACGCGCTCCGTCTCGGCGTGGCCCGCGTCGACGAGCGCGATCCGCGGCGTGCCGTCGGGCGTGAGCGCCTCGAACCAGCGGTGGTACGTCACGTCGGCCGTGACGTAGGCGTCGGCGCCCGCCCGGAGGGCGTCGGGCAGGAACGAGAGGCCCGAGCCGCCGCAGACGGCCACGCGGCGGACGGGTCGGGCCGGATCGCCGACGTGCCGCACGGCCGGCGTGTCGAGTGCGCGCGCGACTCGGTCCAGGAATGCCCCTAGCACCTCGGGCGCAGCCAGTTCGCCGAGCGCGCCGTAGCCCTCGCGCGTGCGGACGCCCGCGACCGGGTGCGCGAACGCGACGGGCTCCTCGTACGGGTGCGCCTCGCGCACGGCCGCGAGCGCTTCGGCGACGCGCCACGCCGGCACCAGCGCCTCGACGCGCGCCTCGTCCACATGCTCGGCCTGGCCGACCGTCCCGATGGCGGGGTGTGCGCCCGCTCCGGGCGTGAACCGCCCCGCGCCGTCCGACGAGAACGAGACGCCGTCGTAGTCGCCGATGCGGCCCGCGCCGGCGCCGGCCAGCGCGTCACGCACGGCCTGCGCGTCGGCGTGGGGCACGTAGACCGTGAGCAGATGCGTCCGGCCCGGCTCGGGCGCGAGCACGCGCACGTTCGCGAGACCGAGCTGCCCGGCAAGGGCGACCGAGACGCCCGCGTCCGAGGCGTCGAGGTTCGTGTGGGCTGCGACGTGCGCGACGCCCGCCTGCGCCATCCGAAGCACGAGCGACCCGACCGGATCGGCCGCAGTCACGCGCGCGACGGGCTTGAACAGGAGCGGGTGGTGCGTGAGGAGCACGTTGCAGCCCCTCCGGACCGCCTCGTCCACGACAGCCGGCGTCGCGTCGAGCGCGACGAGGACGCCCGTCACGGCCGCTGCGGCGTCGCCGACGTGGAGCCCGACCGAGTCCCACTCGGCCGCCTGCCCCCACGGCGCCGCCTCGCCCACCGCCCGCACGACATCCTGAACCGTTGCCATGAGCCCTAGAGAAGCGTCCCGCGGAGCAAGACCGCAGCAACGGTGAAGTAGATCACCAGACCCGTCACGTCGACGAGCGTCGCGACGAACGGCGCCGACGACGCGGCAGGGTCGAAGCCGAGGCGCTGCATCGCGAGCGGCAGGAGGGCGCCCGAGAGTGTCCCCCAGAGGACGACGCCGACGAGCGAGATCCCGACCGTCGCCGCGACGAGCGCCCAGTGCGGGCCGTACGCGCCGAAGGCGAGGGCCCAGATCGTGATCCGCAGCGCCCCGACGGCGCCGAGGATCGTGCCCATCACGAGGCCGGTCAGCGTCTCCCGGCGGACGAGCCGCCATGCGTCGCGGACGGTCACCTCGCCGACGGCGAGCGCGCGGATGACGAGGCTCGCCGCCTGCGAGCCCGAGTTGCCGCCCGACGAGATGATGAGCGGCACGAACAGCGCCAGCACGACCGCCCGCGCGATCTCGGCCTCGAAAAAGCCCATCGCCGTCGCCGTGAGCATCTCGCCGACGAAGAGGACCACGAGCCAGCCGGTCCGCTTGCGGACGAGCGTCCAGAACGGCGTCTGGAGGTAGGGCTCGTCGAGGGCCTCCATGCCGCCGAGCTTCTGGATGTCCTCGGTCGCCTCGGCCTCGGCGACGTCGAGCACGTCGTCCACGGTCACGATGCCGAGCAGGACGCCCGACTCGTCGATGACCGGCAGCGACGTCCGGTCGGCGTCGCGGAACGCGGCAACGGCGGCCTCCTGGTCGTCCGTCGCCGCGAGGGCGTGCACGCGCTCGTCCATGACGTCGCGGACGGGCGTCTCGCCGTCGGTCAGGAGCACGTCGCGGATGCCGACCGTCGCGACGAGCCGCCAGCCGCGCTCGACGACGTAGAGCACGTGGATCGTCTCCGAGTCGGTGCCGTAGCGGCGGACCTGCCGCAGGGCCTCGGCGGCCGTCCAGTCCGGCCGGACGGCCACGTAGTCGGTCGTCATCAGGCGGCCGACGGACTCCTCGGGGTAGCCGAGCAGGCGGACGGCCGTCGCGCGCTCGCGGGGGCTCAGCAGCGTCAGCAGGCGCTGGACGGCCGGGCCGGGGAGGTCGGCGAAGAACGCCGTCCGGTCGTCGGGGTCGATGGTGTTCAGGAGGTCCGCGAGGCGCTCCTGCTCGCCGGCGAGGTCGGCGACGAGGGCGGCCTGAGCGTCGTGCGGGAGGTACTCGAAGGCGTCGGCCGCAGCCTCGCGGGGCAGCGTCGCGAAGGCGGCGGCGCGGTCGGCGGGCGCGTCAAGCGCTTCGAGGAGGGCGGCGGCCTCGGCCGCGTCGCACGTCGCGAGGCGGTCGCGGAGCAGGCGGAGGCGGCCGGCGTCGAGCCGCTCGTCTGGCCGGGAATCCAGGGTCTGCATCGGCGGAGGAGTCATCAGGCGCCGCGGCCCGACGCAACGATGCCCGCGCGCTCGTCCACGCGCAGCAGCAGCAGCCCGCCGACGAGGAAGAACAGCAGGACCGACGCGACGCCTGCGCGCTGGCTCTCGAATGCCTCGGTGAGGACGCCGAAGAGGAGCGGCCCGGCGAAGGCGGCGGCCTTGCCCGTGAGGGCGAAGAAGCCGTAGAACTCGTTTTCCTTGTCGGGCGGCGTGAAGCGGCCGATGAGCGAGCGGCTCGCCGCCTGGTTGGGGCCGGCCGCGAGGCCGATGCCGATGCCGGCGACCCAGAACCACGCGCGGCTCGGGGCGAAGACCCCGAGCGTCGTGGCCGCGGCGAGGAGCACGAGCGAGATGAGGATCGTCCGCTTGCCGCCGAGGCGGTCGTCGACGAATCCGAAGCCGAAGGCGCCGGCGCCAGCGGCGAGGTTGAGCGCGATGCCGAACGTGATGATCTCGGTCGTCGTGAAGCCGAACGTGCCGGCGGCGTAGATGCCGCCGAAGGCGAAGACGGTGTTCAGGCCATCGTTGAAGAACAGCCGGGCGACGAGAAAGCGGAACGCGTCGCGGAAGCGGCGCATCTCGCGGAACGTCTGTGCAAGCTCGCCGGCCGTCGCGCGGAGGATGGCGCCCGTGCCAGGGCGGTCCGTGACGCGGTCGTTCTTGAGCGCGAGAAAGGCCGGGATGCTGAAGACGGCGTACCAGGCCCCGACGAGCAGGCAGACCGCCCGGATGTTCGCGCCGGTGGCCTTGTCGAGCCCGAAGACCGGCGCCTCGGGCAGCACGAGCAGGAACAGCGCGAGCACGAGCGCGAGCAGCCCGCCGACGTAGCCGAGCGCCCAGCCGTTGCCGGAGATCTTGCCGATCGACTCGGGCGGCGCGATCTCGGGCAGGAACGCGTTGTAGAACACCCCCGAGAGCTCGAAGGCGACGTTGGCGACGACGAACAGCGCGAGCGCCGCGAGGGCCTGCCCCGGAAGCGGGAAGAACAGCCCGACCGTCGCGGCAATGCAGACGGCCGTCGTGGCGATCAGAAACGTCCGTCGGGTCCCCGTCCGGTCCGCGACCGCGCCGAGGAACGGCGACAGCACGGCGACGAGAAAGGCCGTCAGGCCGACGCCGCGGCTCCACAGGGCCGAGCCCGCGATCTCGTCCGGCAGGCCGTCTGCGCCGAGCACGAGGCCCTTCGTGAAGTACGTCGCGTAGACGAACGTCACGATCAGGGTCGTGAACGACGAGTTGGCGAAGTCGTACAGGGCCCACGCCCAGACGGTGCGCGCGGACGAGCCGGAGCGCGGGGCGGGGCGGGCGAGTTCCATCGGGGCGGGGCAGGCGACGGCAGAAGCTAGACGCCACCTCACGCCGAGGCGGCCTCTTTATCTTGGCGTTGCGCCCACGTAGCTCAGCCGGATAGAGCGGCGGTTTCCTAAACTGCAGGTCGGAGGTTCGAGACCTCCCGTGGGCACGCCCGCGCTACGGCGCGTCGGCCGGGTCCGGGTTGCGGGTCCACGAGCCGTACATCGGGTTTGGGAGGACCCAGAAGCGGCGCCCGAACTCTGCCTCGGCGGCGGTGGCCGTCGTCTGGCTCAGCGCCGGGAAGTCCTGGATGTTGTCGCCGACCCACATCACGACGCGCAGCGGCGGCAGGCCGGCCGTGCCCGCCGCGACGGCCGCGAAGCGCGCGTTCTTATCGCTCTCGGCGGTCTGGCACAGCACGGCGTCGGGAGCAAAGCCCACGGCCGAGAGAGTGGCCCGCGTCTCCCCACACGTCGCCTCGCTGCGGTTGGTCACGATCACGACACGCCCGCCGAGGCTGGAGACCAGGCGCGTGAACGACACCGCGCCGGGGAGCGCGGTCGCCTCCTGGCGGCGCACCCACGCGTCCCAGCTCTCGGACGAGAATCCGAGGCCGAGGGCCGCCCGCTCGCGCTGGTAGAGCGAGTTGTCGAGCGTCGTCTCGTCGGCGTCCAGAATCACGGCCCACGCGGGCGTCGAGACGGTGTCGGCGACGGCGCGGACGTACTCGCCGGCGAGGCGGTACGTCTGGGCGAAGATCGCGGCGTGCTCGGCGGACGTCCGCGTCCACTGGATTTCGAGCGGCTGCGCGCGAGGCGCGGCCCCGGGTGACCCCGGGCCGGGCGCCTCGGCAGCAGGCGGAGAGACGACGGGGGCGGTCGTGGTGCACCCGGCGAGCAGCAGGGCGGCGACGAGAGGGAGGCGGGCGCGCATCGGAAGGCGGGTTGGCGTCGGGCGAAACTAGGCGCCCCGGCGAGCGGGCCCGGCCCCGCCGGCCTCGGGGAAATGCCCAGATGCCGCCCGCGGCGCGGGCGGCGGGAACCGGACCGACCGACCGCGCGCTCCACGCGCCTTCTCGCCCGCCCCGCCCATGCCCGACATCCCGACGATTCCGCTCAACGACGGCACCGCCATTCCGCAGCTCGGCTTCGGCACGTGGCAGATCAGCCCCGAGGACGCCGTCGCGGCCGTATCAGACGCCTTCGAGGCCGGCTACCGCCACATCGACACGGCGCAGATGTACGGCAACGAGCGTGAGGTCGGCGAGGCGGTCCGCCGCTCGGGCCTCGGCCGCGCCGAGGTGTGGATCACGAGCAAGCTCAACAACGGCGTCCACCGCCCCGACGACGCCCGCCGCGCCTTCGACGCGACCCTCGACGCGCTCGGCATGGACCACGTGGACCTGTTCCTCATCCACTGGCCCCTCCCGATGCTCTACGGCGGCGACTACGTCTCGACGTGGAACACGCTCACCGAGTTCGCCCGCGAGGGCCGCGCGCGGTCGGTCGGCGTGTCCAACTTTCAGCCCGAGCACCTCGACCGCCTCGCAGCCGAGACGGACCTCGTGCCGAGCGTCAACCAGATCGAGGCGCATCCGTACTTCCTCAACGACGCCGTCCGAGCGGCCGGGCACGCCCGCGGGACCGTCACCGAGGCGTGGTCGCCGCTTGCGCAGGGCACGATCCTGAAGGACCCCGAGGTCGCGCGGATCGCCGAGGCGCTCGGGCGGACGCCCGCGCAGACCGTCCTCCGGTGGCACATCCAGCGCGGCGACGTCGTCTTCCCGAAGGCGAGCCGCGCCGAGCGCATGCGCGAGAACGCCGCCCTGTTCGACTTCGAACTCGGCGCGGACGACATGGCCGCCCTCTCGGCCCTCGACCGCGGCGACGCCGGTCGCGTCGGGCCGCACCCGGACACGTTCGACTTGGTCCCCGACTAGCCCGCCTCGGTCGGTGATGCGCCCGCCGCCTCAATGTGGGTGGCAATCCAGTCCGCCACGCCGGCGATGACCGCGTCACGCTCGGGCTCCTTCATCAGCTCGTGGAAGAGGCCGTCGTAGAGGCGCAGCGTGACGTCGGGGCTCGGGGCGTGCGCGGCGAGCCACTCGGAGCCGCCGGGCGGCGTGATGCGGTCCGCCGTCCCGTGCATGAGGTAGAGCGGGAGCGTGAACGCCTCGGGGTGCGCCTGCACGCGCCGGGACGCGAGCAGGATCTCGTGCGCCAGCCGCGCCTTCAGGCCCGAGACCGTGTTGAGCGGGTCCTCGCGGTAGGCCCGCTCGACGGCCGGATCGTGCGAGAGCTTCCGCAGGTCGAGCGGCGTCACGACCTGCTCCGGCCGCCACTTCGCCACGTACGGCGCCGCCCGCTCCAGCAGGCGCGGGACCGGAAACGTGTGCAGCGCCGCCGACGACAGCACGAGCCCGGCCAGCCCGTCCGCTCCGCGCTCGGCGACGTAGTCGGCCGCGACGAGCCCGCCCATCGAGTGCCCGAACAGCACGAGCGGCCGCCCGGCCTTCTCGGCGCGGACGTGCGCCAGGACCACCTCCAGGTCGTCGAGAAAGTCCGAGAAGCGCGCGACGTTGGCTCGGGTGCCGCCCGAGTGGCCGTGCCCGCGCGCGTCGTATGCGAACACGTCGAGCCCGTGCTCCATGAGCGCCGAGGCGAGGTAGGCGTGGCGCCCGCTGTGCTCGTGGACGCCGTGGACGACCAGGACGGCGCCGGCGGTGCCGAAGTCCGGCGTCCAGCGCCGCGTGAAAAGCTCGGTCCCATCCCGGGCGGCGAGCGTGCCGGTTGTGTGATGCATCGGTAGTGGAGAGACTCGGTGCACGGTACGCAGCGGCCGCGTCACGGTTTGGCGCGGCCCCACTCCGGGCGCGAAAAGGCGGCGCAGGCTTGCCATCGGCTGCCGGCCTAGTTTCGGGCCACGTCTCCCGCACCCGACCCTATGCCGACCCGTGTCCGCTTTGCTCCGAGCCCGACTGGCCTGCTTCACGTCGGTGGGCTCCGGACGGCCCTCTACAACGTCCTCCTCGCCCGAAACACGGGTGGCACGTTCGTGCTCCGCATCGAGGACACGGACCAGGCTCGGTTCGTCGAAGAGGCCGAGGCGGACATTCTGGACTCGCTCCGGTGGGCGGGGCTCGCGCCCGACGAGGGCCCCGGCTCGGGCCTGCCCGGCGACGGCCCGCACGCGCCCTACCGGCAGTCCGAGCGGACGCCGCTCTACGACGCCGCGGCGCGGCGGCTGCTCGACGCCGGCCTCGCCTACGTCGCCTTCGACACGCCCGAGGCGCTCGACGCGATGCGCGAGCGCGGCGAGGCCTACTCCGCAGCCACCCGCGGTGCGATGGACAACAGCCTCACGCTGCCCGCCGCCGAGACGGCACGGCGCATCGGCGCCGGCGAGGCGCACGTCGTCCGGCTGAAGGTCGAGCCCGGGCGGACGCTCGGTCACGACGACCTCGTCCGCGGCGCGGTCGCCTTCCAGACCGACGGCGTCGACGACCAGGTGCTCGTCAAGTCCGACGGCCTCCCGACGTACCACCTCGCCAACGTCGTCGACGACGCCGCGATGGAGATCACGCACGTCGTCCGCGGCGAGGAGTGGCTGCCGTCCGTGCCCAAGCACCTCCTGCTCTACGAGGCGCTCGGGCTCGCGCCGCCGCGCATGGCGCACCTCCCGCTCATCCTCGCGCCCTCGGGCGGCAAGCTCTCGAAGCGCAACGCCGAGAAGATGGGCATCCCCGTCTCGGTGCGCCAGTACCGCGAGGCGGGCTACGAGCCCGAGGCGCTCGTCAACTTCCTGGCGCTGCTGGGCTGGAACGACGGGACCGACCGTGAGCGCTACACGCTCGCCGAACTGGCCGAGGCGTTCTCGGTCGAACGCATCCACAAGGCCGGCGCCAAGTTCGACCTCGACAAGCTGAACTGGCTCAACGCGCAGACGCTCCGCGACCTTCCGGCCGAGTCAATTGCCGAGCGTGCCCGGCCCGCCGTCGAGGCTGCCGTCGGGCCAGTCGAGCCCGAGCGCCTCGCGGCGGCTGCGGACCTCATGCGCGAGCGCCTCGTGTTCGCGCACGACCTCGCCGCCTCGCCGTACCTGTTCCACGACCCCGAGGCGTACGACGAGGCGGGCCTCAAGAAGCGCTGGAAAGACGACTCGGCGCGCCTCATGGCGCTCTACGCCGACCGCCTCGACGCGCTCGACGCGTTCTCGGTCGAGACGGCCGAGGCCGAACTCAGAGCGCTCGCCGAGGCGGAGGGCGCCGGGTTCGGGACGGTCGTCCACCCGGCGCGCATCGCGGTGACAGGCGTGACGGTCGGGGCTGGACTGTTCGAGACGATGGCATTTCTCGGTCAGGAGGCGTGCGTCCGCCGCCTTCGTCGGGCTGCCGACGCACTGGATTGAGGTGTGCAACCGCTCCAGGGGTACACAGGCGCCGGACCGCCGCAACGCGGCGTGCATCCGGAACCGGGCCAGGCACGTCGGGTGTGACCGGTAGGCCTCCGTGTTGAACATGATTCCCGACGTCCATTTCAGCGACAACGCCAGCCAGCGCACGCCATGCGTGCTCGTGCTCGACGGCTCGGGCTCGATGGACGGCGACCCAGCACACCAACTCAACGCCGGTCTTCACACGTTCGAGGCGCAACTGAAGGGCAACCCGCTGACGGCGCTCCGTGTGCAGGTGCTTGTCATTGTTGCGGGTGGCGCCGCCCGCGCCGACGTCGTCGTGGACTGGTGCGACGCCATCGACTTCGCCCCACCGACGGTCCGGCCCGATGGGTCAACGCCGCTCGGGGCTGCGATGACGCTCGCGCTGAGCAAGGTCGAGACGCAGAAGGCAGCCTACGACGCTTATGGCATCTCGTCCACGCGCCCGTGGATCCTGCTCATCAGCGACGGAGAGCCCAACGATCCGGGCTGGATGCTCGCCGCCGAACGCTGCCGGCAGGCCGAGCGCGACAAGCGCTGCATCGTCTTCCCGATCGGCACGCGCGGCGCGGACCTTGAGGCGCTCTCGCGCTTTTCGGTCAACCCGGCGAAGCGCCTTGAGGGCCTCGAGTTCTCGGACCTCTTCATCTGGCTCAGCCGCAGCATGACAGCCGTCTCGCAGGCTGCTCCGGGTGCGACCGTCCAACTCCCGACAACCTCGTGGGAGTCGGCCGGGACGTGAGCCGCCGGCGCGCTGCGTTGCCGTGGACTGTCGCCGCCGCCTCGGTCCGCGGCGCCGCCCACGCCGCCGATGGGACGCCGGGGCAGGACGCGCACGCAGTCGCGACGCCGGGCGAGTGGCTCGTCGCCGTCGTATGCGACGGAGCAGGCTCGGCCCTCCTGAGCGAAACGGGCGCCACGGTTGGAGCGGCCGCCGCCTGTGGGGCATTTGCTCGGGCCTGCGCAGCGGCGCCGGACGGCCCGCCGACCGAGGCCTACTGGCGCCCGGCGGCCCATGCGGCCGTGGCCGAGGCACGCGCTGCCGTCGCCCGCGCTCTTGCCGAGACGCCTGACGGCACGGATGACCGCGGCCTGCCCTGCTTCGAGCGTGCCCACGCGACGCTCGTCTGCGCGGTCGCTCGGCCGGGCGGTGGCCTCCTTGTCCACATCGGCGATGGAACGGCCATCGTCACCCACGGCGATGCGGTGCGGGCCGTCTCGGCGCCCGAAAACGGCGTCTACGCCAATGAGACGTTCTTCTTTACTGAACCCGACTGGGACGCCCACCTGCGCCTGACGCCCGTCGCCCCGCCGTTCGACAATGTTGTGCTGCTGAGCGACGGCGGGGCCGCGCTCGCCATGAAAGACGGCGCGCTCTTCGAGGGCTTCGCCGGGCCTGTCGGGCGCTTTCTCGCCGGCGTCTCGGGGCGGGAAGGCAGCGCCGCGCTCGCCGAGACGCTCGCCGATCCGCGCACGGACGCTGTCACGGGAGACGACAAGACGGTCATCTGGGCGCGCCTCGCACCTCGTGGCGCCGCGCCTCCCGGTGCCACGACTCCCGGTGCCACAACGCAGTGAGCGCCACGCCCCAGGACGTCCCCGGCGTCGGCGTCGCCGAAGGGGCGCTGGAGGCCGTCTGGCCCGGTGGCATCCGCGCGGCCATCGCCGTCGGGCCCGTCCTCGCCGAGGGTGGCGACGCGCGCATCCACGCCCTCGACGGCCGTGACGACCTCGTCGCGAAGCTCTACCGTGTGCCCGACACGCGTCGCCGTGCCAAGCTGGATGCGATGCTGGCTGCGCCCCCCGAGGGCCGCACGGCCGAGCACGGCGGGCAGCGCTATGTCGAGCTGGCGTGGCCGGTTGCGCTCGTCGAGGCCGGCCCACCGGCGGGCGCGCCGCCGACGGCCCCGAGCGACGGCGGGCCCGCGCTCGGCCTGCTGATGCCACGTGTCGACGTCGGGCGGGCGGTCCTGCTCGAGCTGTTCCTCTCGGCCCGCGCGCGCCGCGCCGAGGGCCTCCCCGAGAGCGTCCGCGCCCGCGTCACGGTCGCTCACAACCTCGCCGCCGCTGTCGCGGCGCTCCACGCCGCTGGCCACTACGTCGTCGACCTCAAGCCGGCCAACGTCCACGTCTACCGCGACACTCAGTTCGTGGCCGTGCTGGACTGCGACGGCTTCAGTATCGCCGGGCCCGACGGCGCGCGCTTTCCGGCGCGCCAGTACACGCCGGGCTACGTCGCACCCGAGGGCCGCGACGCGCGGCCCGAGGCGCTTGGCGAGGCGCAGGACCGCTTCGCGCTCGCCGTCGTCGTGTTCCAGCTGCTCAACCGCGGCCTCCACCCGTTCCAGGGTGTCCCCGCTGCCGGCGCGACCGTGCCGGGAACCGACGCCGAGCGCATCGCCGCGGGCCTCTATCCGTACCGGCCCGGGGCTGCGCTCGCGCCCCCGCCGCAGAGCCGCTACGCCTTCTTCGACGACCGTACGCGCGCCCTCTTCGACGCGGCTTTCTCAGGCGATCCGGCCGGGCGTCCGTCGGCCGCGCTCTGGCGCGACCATCTCCGGGCCCTTCTTGTGGGCCGTCTCCGCCCGTGCGACGTCGACCCGGACCACGCACGCTACGGCGATGCGCCCTGTGGCACATGTGCGCTCGACCGCGAGCAGGCGGCCCTCGTAGCGGCTACGGCAGCCCGGATGGTCCCGCCGCCCCCGCCGCCGCCCGAAGAGCCGGCCCCCGTGCTGCCCTCGGTTACGCTGCCGAGGAGCGGCGGCTCGAACCGAATGCAGAAAATCCTGATAGCTTTTTTTGCCCTTTTATTTTTCATATCTATCTCGAATCAGGGGAGTGATTCCCCCGACGAGCCGCCACGCGACATCGCGACCCTCCAGCTTGTCGCAGCCATCGAATCGGGGAGCCTGAGGCAGGCGCAGAGCCAACTCGGCGACCCGGCCGTTCTGCGGGGCGACGTGCAGTCGCCGGAATTCGCGACAGGCCCGGGACGCGAGGCCGCGTACGGGCCCGTCCGCGAGTCCGTGAGCGTGCTGGACGCCGCGCCGGGGCTCGGCTGCTGGGTCGCGACCGGTGCCACAGCCGTTCAGCGTCCCTCAATGCTGCGCCTCGCGGCTCAGCGTGGGCATGCCTCGATGGTGCGGCTGCTGCTCCGGTACGGCGCGCAGCCCAACGGCTTCGACGCCCACCTCGGTACGACGGCGCTGATGGCCGCTGCCGCGCAGTGCACGAGCGACCTCGACCCGGGCGACCCGGCGCTCGACGCCCTCGCAGCCGCGCAACGCTTCGACCTCCCCAATCTCGACCGTTGGATCGAGTTCGACCGGCAACTCGCGTCGGTCCGCGACAGCGACGGGCTGCGCGACGTCATCGCCCGCCGCGCAGCGGACTCGACCGACGCGGTCGGGATCCAGCAGTCGCTCGCCCAGCTTATCAGCAACGCCTCGGTCGTGCAGGCGCTCATCACGGGTGGCGCGAACGTCAACGCGACCGACCGCTGGGGCCGGACGGCCCTGTTTTACGCCGCTGCGGCCGGCAACACGCTCGCTGTGCGGCTCCTCGTCGCCGCCGGTGCAGACCCGAACGCGCTCGACGTGGCCAGCACGACGCCGCTCATGGCGGCAGCCGACCAGGCCACGACGCCCGAGTCCGACCGCGTCGCGGCCGCGGTCGTGTTTGAGCTGCTTCGCGCCGGCGCGATCCCACGTCTCGATTACGGGAGCGGCCGGACGGCAGCCGAGTTCGTCGGCGACCGTCCGGCGACGGCCCTGTTCCGCCTCCACGCGCGGGCCGACTCGGCCGCGTCGAGCCTGTTCGAGGCACCGCCGGACCCGCTCGGGCGCTCGCGGACGCTCGCGATCCTCCGCTGGGCCGAGGCCGACACGGCCGAGACGGGCCCTCGCACGGCGGCCGCCCTCGCGCCCGCGCTAGCCCTCGCGCCCGTCGCCTACGACCGCACACGGAGTGCCGACCTAGGCGACGGCAGGACCGTCTTCGCGTCGACCATTGACACGCAGGTCCCGGTCGGCGTGCAACCACCACCGTCGAAGCTGTTCGTCGGAGCCTGCGAGGCAATGGTCGAGTCTGGCATCTACCACGTCCGTGTGACGTACGAACGCAGTGGGACTGCAGGCCTAGGGCACTTGTGGGACCTGCGACCGCTCGACTGGCCATCTCTAGGGCAGACCCGTCGGGGCGCCGTGCCGTCTGTGTCGGAGGCGCCTGCGGCCGACCCGGGCATTATTCCAGCGCCGTGCTACGAGCAAATCAGTGAGCAGCTGGGCCGGGTGACCGACCTCAGCGGCGAGGCCGAACGGTGGCCCGTCCGCGACGTCGCCGTCGAGATCGTCAGCTCGACGATGACCGCGAAGCAAGTTCCGCCCCCACCGCCACTGCAGCCGCTGCGGTGACAACTCAGGTCATTCCGAGGCGCTCGCGGAGCAGTTCCTGAACCCGCTTCGGGTCCGCGCCCTTCGGCGCGCGGCGCATGGCCTGGCCCGTGAGGAAGCCGACGAGCTTGGCCTCACCGGCCCGGACAGCCGCGACCTTGTCCGGGTGCTCGGCCATGACGGCCTCGACAGCCGGCACGAGCGCGGCGTCGTCGCGGACGGATGCGAGGCCGAGGCGCTCGATGGTTTCGCGGGCCTGCCCGCCCTCGGCGACGAGCGCGGCGAGGGCCGTCCGCGCCCCGGCGCGCGTGACCGTTCCGTCGGCCGCGAGCGCGAGGAGGGCGGCGAGCGCCTCGGGCGAGGCCTGCGCCTCGGAGGCCGGGCGGCCGGCGAGGAGCGGGCGGACATCCTGGACGAGCAGGATCGCGGCATCGCGGACCGACGCGCCGGCCTCAACCGTCGCTTCGAACAGGCCGGCGAGTCCCGCGTCTGCTGCGAGCACGGCCGACTCCTCGGCCCCGACGCCGCGCGCGGCGAACGCCTCGAAGGCCGTGCGCTGGCCCGCAGAGAGCGCCGAGGCAGGGTCGCGCGGACCGGCTGCCGCGACGGGTGCCGGCTCGGACTTGCGCGTCGGCGTCGCGACCGGCACCGCCTTTTTGCCCCACGAGTCGCGCAGGGCAACGATTCGGTTGAAGACCGGCGACTCGGGCGTGCTGTCGACGGGGTCCGGCCAGAAGAAGCCGAGGCGCTCGAACTGCATGCGCCCGCCGGCGACGCCCTCGCCCATCGTGACCGCAGCGGGCTCCACGAACCCGCGCGTCTCGACGAGCGAGACGGGATTGAGGACGCTCGCGACATCCTCGGCCGCCTCGGGCACGGGGACCGTGAAGAGGCGGTCGTAGAGGCGGAACGTCGCCGGGACGGCCGTCGCAGCGTCGGCCCAGTGAATCACGCCGCCGCGGAAGCCCTCGGCCCCGAGCGTTGTGAGGTCCACGCTCGCGCGGACGCCGACGATCTCGCCCGCGTCGTCGCGGTCGACGCCCGTGCAGCGGACGACGGGCCCGTGGCGGAGGCGCACCTCCGCGCCCGGCGCGAGGCGCTTCCAGCCCTTCTGCGGCGTCTCGGAAAAGTCGTCGCGCTCGATCCACAGGTCGCGGCCGAGCGTGAGCGGGCGCGAGACGGGCATGCCTGCGGGCGGCGTCACGTCGTGCGGCCACAGCGGCGCGTCGAGGTCGAGCGGCGCGTCGAGATTGTCGATCGTCAGCCGCAGCGGGGTGGCGACGGCGAGCAGGCGCGGCGCGAGGGCGTTGAGGTCGTCGCGGACGATGTGGTCGTAGAACGCAACGTCCACACGTCCGTCGACGGTCGAGACGCCGGTCTCGTCGCAGAAGCGCCGGAGCGCCTCGGGGCGGATGCCGCGGCGGCGCTGCCCGGCGATCGTCGGCATGCGCGGGTCGTCCCAGCCCGCGACGTGGCCCTCGTTGACCAGGCGGAGCAGCTTGCGCTTGCTCATCACCGTGTAGTCGAGGTTGAAGCGCGCGAACTCGTGCTGGTGGTTGCGCGGCTCGGGCACGCCGAGGGCGTCGAGAAACCAGTCGTAGAGCGGCCGGTTGACGTCGAACTCGAGCGTGCAGACCGAGTGCGTGATACCTTCGATGGCGTCGGACTGGCCGTGGGCCCAGTCGTAGAACGGGTAGATCGGCCAGGCGTCGCCGCGGCGGTAGTGGTGTGCGTCGCGGCGGATGCGGTACATCAGCGGGTCGCGGAGCTTCATGTTCGGGTGCGCCATCGGCCCATGCTCCGTCTCGATCTTCGCCCGGAGGACGAGCGTGCCGTCGGCGTGCTCGCCGCGGCGCATCTCGTCGAAGAGGCGCAGGTTCTCCTCCACGGACCGGTCGCGGAACGGGCTCGCCTCGCCGGCCTGCGTGACCGTCCCGCGGCGGGCGCGGATCTGCTCCTCGGACTCCGAGTCCACGAACGCCAGCCCCTTCTCGATGAGCTGAACCGCCCACGCGTGGAGCTGCTCGAAGTAGTCCGACGTGTAGCGGACCTCGCTCGGCGCGAAGCCCAGCCAGCGGACGGCGTCTTCGAGGGCAGCGGCGTACTCGGCGGACTCCGTCTCGGGGTTCGTGTCGTCGTAGCGGAGCGTGCACGTCCCGCCGAAGTCCTCGGCGATGCCGAAGTTGAGGCAGATCGTCTTGGCGTGCCCGAGGTGCGGGTAGCCGTTGGGCTCGGGCGGGAAGCGCGTCGCGACGCGCCCGCCGTAGGTGCCGGCCGCAACGTCGGCGGCGACGCGGTCGCGGAGAAAGTTCGAGGGGGCGTCCACGGGCAGGAGGGGAGAGGCACCGGGACGTTACCACGGGCCGGGCGAGCGGACCGGCCCGCCCGTGTGGAAAGGGGCGGGAATCGGAGCGTGTAGCCTGCCGCTCGCCTGTGACCTCCCGGTTAAGACGGGTCTTTTAGGCCGAAAGACGCCGGACGGCGGGCACAAACCCGGGCCCTCCCCGTTGTGCGCCTCTCCCGACCCGCGCGGCCCCGCGCCCGGCCCGTTCGTGACTGCTGCTCGCTCTCTCCGGCTCGCCCTCGTCCTCGTCCTCGCGGCGGGCCCGCTCGTGTCGTCGGCGATGGCCGCCGAGGACGGCGTCTGGAGCAGCTTCTGGGCCAACCCGCTCGACGGGACCGTGCAGGCAGCCGAAGAGGAGGAGCCCATCCATGAGTCGGATCCCGGCGACGATGCGGAGGAGGCGATCCTGTGGGCGCTCACGCCGGCCGCGGTCGCTCTGGCCGGTCATCGGTATGACGCATGGAGGGGGGGCTTACCCGCACCGCCTCTGATCGGGGCTCCGACGCCGCCGCCCGAGGCCGCCTCGTCGGGCGCGTCGTCGTAGCGCGCCCGGCCGCTCCGTAGAGGGCGGCCCATGCCTCCAGTTGGCCAGTGTGGCCGACTGCCCTGCCGCCGGAGTGGTCCGGCGCGCATCCCAACCCCGTTTTCGAATGACTCCCACGCTTCCGCACGGCGTCGTGGCCAACCTGCGCCACGACCTGCCCGCGTCCCTCGTCGTCTTCCTCGTCGCCGTCCCGCTGTGCCTCGGCATCGCACTCGCGAGCGGCGCCCCTCTCTTTTCCGGCCTCATCGCCGGCGTCGTCGGCGGCGTCGTCGTCGGGCTCACGAGCCGGTCGGCGGTCGGCGTGAGCGGCCCGGCGGCAGGCCTCGCCGTGATCGTGCTGACCTCGATCGAGACGCTCGGCTCGTTCGAGGTCTTCCTGCTCGCGACCGTCCTCGCGGGCGCGATGCAGATCGCGCTCGGCATCGCCCGGGCGGGCGTGATCGGGTACTACGTCCCGTCGAGCGTCATCAAGGGCATGCTCGCCGGCATCGGCATCCTGATCATCCTCAAGCAGATCCCGCACGCGCTCGGCGTCGACAGCGACTACATGGGCGACGAGACGTTCGCGCAGGCGGACGGCTTCAACACGATCACTGAGGTCGGCCGCGCGCTCGGCGCGCTCAGCCCCGGTGCCGTCGCGGTCTCCGTTCTCGGGCTCGCGATCCTCGTCGGGTGGGACACGAAGGCCGTCAAGCGTCTCCGCGCGCTCGCGCTCGTGCCCGGCCCGCTCGTGGCCGTTCTCGCGGGCATCGCGATCGCGGCGCTTGCCGCGGGGACGGGCTGGGCGTTCCGGCCGGACCAGATGGTGTCCATCCCCATCGCGGGAAGCCTCGCCGAGGTCCGTGGCCTGTTCTCGTTTCCCGACTTCTCGGCCATTGGTAGCCGTGAGGTGTGGACCGTCGCAGCGATGCTCGCAGTCGTGGCGAGCCTCGAGACGCTGCTCTCGGTCGAGGCCGGCGACAAGCTGGACCCGTACAAGCGCGTCACGCCGACCAACCGCGAGCTCCTGGCGCAGGGGCTCGGCAACGCCGTCTCGGGCCTCGTAGGCGGGCTACCCGTGACGCAGGTCATCGTGCGGACGTCAGCCAACGTGCTCTCCGGCGCGCGGACGCACATGTCGGCCGTGTACCACGGGCTCCTGCTGCTCGTGAGCGTGCTCGCCCTCCCGGCCCTCCTCAACCGGATCCCGCTCGCGGCCCTCGCGGCTGTCCTGCTCGTCGTCGGGTACAAGCTGGCGAAACCGGCCATCGCCGTCGACGCCTACCGCCGCGGCTGGGCCTACTTCGCGCCGTTCGCCGTGACCGTGCTCGGCATCGTCTTCGTGGACCTGCTCGTCGGCATCGCGCTCGGCCTCGCCGTCGCGACGGTCTCGGTGTTGTACCAGTCGTGGCTCGTGCCATACAAGGTCGCCGACGACGGCGCCGGTGCGCCGGTCCGTCTCGTGCTCTCCGAGAACGTGTCGTTCTTCAACAAGGCCTCACTCCAGCACGCGCTCGAAATGATTCCCGATGGCGGGGCGGTCGTCGTGGACGCGCGCGAGGCACTGCACGTCGATCTTGATGTCGTCGAGATGCTCAACGAGTACCATGCCAACGCGGCGTCGCGGGGCGTGGACTTCGAGATCCTCGGCGACCCGCGCGGCGGGACGGCCTCTCCTCCGACCGTGCTCAAAAAGAGTCTCGAACGCAAGATTGCGACATCGCAGCGGAGTTCCAGGGACTCGCGCGCCCCCGCTTCCGAACCCGCCCTCCTCTCCACCTTCTGACCCTCCTCCCGATGCCAGATTCCATTTCGCGCACGTCGCCGTGGCTCACGCTGGGCTCGGCGATGCTCACGCCGAACGTCGTGCTCCAGATTCTCAAGGACGGCAACGAGCGGTTCGTCAGCGGCAACTCGGCGGGCCACGACGTCCACGAGGCGCTCAAGATCACCGCCGAGGGGCAGTCGCCGTTCGCGGCCGTCGTGAGCTGCATCGACAGCCGCGTGCCCGTCGAGACCGTCTTCGACCTCACGATCGGGCACGCGTTCTCGGCGCGCGTCGCCGGCAACGTCGTCGGGCCGGACATCGTGGGGAGCCTCGAGTTCGCGTGCGCCGTCGCCGGCTCGCGGCTCATCGTCATCCTCGGGCACACCGGCTGCGGCGCCGTCAAGGGCGCCTGCGACGGCGTCACGCTGGGCTCGCTGACGGGCATCCTGGACAAGATCCAGCCCGCCGTGGCGGCGGTCTCGAAAGGCCGGAAGCCAGCCCGCGGCGGGAAGCCCTCCGCCGATGACGGCTACGTCGACGCTGTCGCCGAGGCGAACGTCGTCGAGACGATGCGTGCGCTACTTGAGCAGAGCCCGATCCTCGCCGACCTCATCCGCGAGCGCCGCGTCGGGCTCGTCGGCGCGATGTACGATGTCCGCACCGGCCACGTGGCCTTTCTCAACGGCCCGGGCGACGGCGCGGGCGCCGCGATGCACATCGTCGAGGCCACGGCCGAGGACACCCAGGCGGCCGCATGAGCGTCTGTCCGGACTCGGCCCTTCCCGACCCGTTCCGCGACGGTTTGCCGGTGCTCGCGGGCGTCGCCTGCGACGGCGGCGCCCTGCGTGTCCGCCTCCGCCCGATGCGGCCGGACGACGCCGAGGCGCTCTGGACGATCTTCTCAGACGCCGAGACGCTGCGCTACTGGAGCCACGAGCCGTTCGCGTCGCGTGAGGCCGTCAGTGCCTACCTCACCCAGAGGGAGCGCGGCGTCGCCGAGCGGACGGCGTTTACGTGGGCCGTCGCCGAGATCGCGACAGACGCGCTCGTCGGGACGGTCGCGCTCGTCGGATGGGAGCGCACGCACCGCCGTGCCGAGGTGGGCTTCATTTTGCACCGCGGCGCCTGGGGACGCGGCTACGCGGCGGAAGCGGTCCGCGGCGTTCTCGGCTTCGCCTTCGGCGCGATGGGCCTGCACCGCGTCGAGGCCGACGTGGACCCCGACAATGCGGTCTCGCTGGCATTGCTCGCCCGCCTCGGTTTCCGAGCAGAGGGGCGCCTCGCCGAGCGCTGGTTCACATTCGGCGCGTGGCGCGACTCGGTCGTACTCGGGCTCCTCGCCCGCGACGGGGTGTGAGGAGCCTTGCCTGGCTCAGGCGCGGGCGGACTGGCCCGTCGGGAGCGTGTTCAGGTCTGCCGAGCAGAAGAGGCCGCCGTAGGGCAGCCCACGGCGGGCCTGGGCGTCGCGGACCTCCGTCTTGGCAATGGTGAAGACGCGGGCGAAGAGCTGACGCGCGCCGCGCGTCGGGAGGGCCGTGCTGGTCGTGTTGTCGGGGCGAATCATGGGACCGGGGGTGCGGTGGGTTCGTAATGTTATGGTAACATACGATTCGCCTCCCGGTTTCGCGCGCTGCGACCGGATTTTCCTGATCAGTGGGCGATTTCGACCATTCGCGGACTCGGCCTGCGGCAACGAGGGCGCGGCTAGCGAACCTCGACCGGCGCCGAGAACGTCTCGACGGGCTCGGCATCGGGCTCGAACGAGCGGCCGTACTCGAGGCGGAGCGTGCCCGCGCCGGCGCGCACAGCGCGGAAGGTCCACACCTGCTCGCCGCCGACGCCGACCATGCCCGGATCGGCCGGGGCCTGCGTGTAGACGGGCTCGCCGTCGCGCGTGAGCGTCCCGCCGGCCGAGTCGGCGAGGGCCCACCCGTAGCCGGTCGTCGGGTTGGAATCCAGCGTCACCGTCACGCGCTGTCCGACGGCGAGGCGAACCGCTCGGCCGTTGACGGACCCGTCGAGGGCGACCGTGGCACCGGCGGGCGCGGGCGCCGCGTCGCCGGTCGAGGCGGCGCAGCCGGCGAGGGAGAGGGCGCCGAGTGTGACGGCGAGAAGGGCGGAGCGAGCGGGCATCGGGGCGGAGGGGGAGAGGCCACAGGGTAACCCCTCCCGCCTTGAGGCGTGCCCCTAACCGTTACGCGCCCGCCTCGATCCGGACCGGGACGCGCACCCGGTCCCAGGTGAACGTCAGCGTCGCGCTGCTCTCCGAGACGTCGTCGAAGCCGATCTCGAACATCTCGACCGCGTGCGGGAACGCCTGCGGCGTTGCTGTCACGCGGAGTGCGTCCTGCGTGGCGTCGTAACGGAAGGCACCCCACTGCTCCGCGACCCGGTTGAGGACGAGCGTCCACTCGGCTGCGCCGGGGATGGCGAAGACGGCGTAGGTGCCCGCGGCGAGCGGCTGCCCGGCGACGCGGACCGGAGCCGAGACGGTGAGCGTCGTGGCCTCGTTGGCGCCGAGGCGCCACACCTGCCCGAACGGCACGAGGCTGGTCGTGTCGGGACCGAAGACGTCGCGGCCGCGGACGCTCGGCCGGCCGTAGGTGATCGTCACATCGGTGGTGCCGATGGTCTGGCCGACAAGAGCATTGGGGCTCGGGCGGACCTCATCGGAGGCGCGCGTCTGAGCGCGGACCGTAGGCGCGGCGACCGCGGCGAGGACTAAGCAGAGAAAGAGGAAACGCATCACGGAGCGGAGAGGAACAGGGAGACGGACGGACACGCGAGGGATCGAAAGAGTTCGCCTCGACAGTCGCGGGACGGCCCGGTATGCACCGGGGCACCCTGCGGACGTGCAGGATGCCCCGGCGGACGTGCGGACGGAGCCCGGATTACCAGAGGCGGATGCGGTCCGCGGGCGCGACGTACATCGGGTCGCCCGGCTGGACGTCGAACGCCGTGTAGAACGCGTCCAGGTGCCCGACGGGGCCGTTGGCGCGGTACTCGCCCGGCGAGTGCGGGTCCGTCTGGAGCTGCTGGCGGAGCGCGGCCTCGCGGGCCATCGAGCGCCACGCGCCGGCCCAGCCCATGAAGAAGCGCTGGTCGCCCGTGAAGCCGTCGATGACCGGCGCCTGCTCGTCGGCCGAGACCGTGCCGTCCTGGTTCTTGTCGAGCGAGCGCTGGTAGGCCCGGTAGGCCATCGTGAGGCCCGAGAGGTCGGCGATGTTCTCGCCGAGCGTCAGGCGGCCGTTGACGTTGGCGTCCGGGTAGGGCGCGTAGGCGTCGTACTGCGCCGCGAGGCGGTCCGTCTTCTCGGTGAAGGCAGCACGGTCGGCGTCGGTCCACCAGTTGCGGAGGTTGCCCTGCGGGTCGTACTGGCTGCCCTGGTCGTCGAAGCCGTGCGAGAACTCATGGCCGATGACGGCCCCGATGCCACCGTAGTTGACCGCGTCGTCCGCCTCGACGTCGAAGAACGGCGGCTGGAGGATGGCGGCGGGGAAGACGATCTCGTTGAAGGCCGGGTTGTAGTACGCGTTAACGGTCTGCGGCGTCATGCCCCACTCGGTCCGGTCGGGCGAGGTGCCGAGCTTGGACATCATGTCAGCATAGCCCCACGCCGAGGCGTTGCGAAGGTTGCCGACGAGGTCGTCGTCCTCGACCTCGAGACCCTCGTAGGCCTCCCACTCGGCCGGTGCGCCGATCTTGTACGTGTACGTGTTGAGCTTGTCGAGCGCGCGCTGGCGCGTCTCGGGGCTCATCCACGCGAGGTCCGTGATCGATGCCCGAAAGGCCTCGCGGAGGTTGCCGATGAGCGCGTCCATGCGCCCGGCGGCGGCGGCGGGGTAGTGCCGCGCGACGTAGACGCGCCCGACAGACTCGCCGAAGGTGCCGGCGGTCGCGGCGACGGCCTTCTTCCAGCGCGGACGGTCCTGCTGCTGGCCCGAGAGCTGGCGGCCGTAGAAGTTGAACCGCGCGTTGGCGAACGCGCTCGGGAGGACGCCGGCGGCCTCGCTGAGCGTCTGCACGCGCGCGTAGTCGGTCCACGTCTGGAGCGGGACCGCGGCCATGAGGCTGTCGAGGCGCGCGAAGAACGGCGGCTGCGCGACGATAACGGAGTCGACGCGGCCGTCGAGGTCCATCTCGTCCAGCATGTCACCGAAGCGGAGGTTCGGGTAGGCGGCCTCGAAGCCGCTCACGGACATCGGGTTGTAGGTCGCCTCGGGGTCGCGGTTCTGGACGCGCGTCCACTGCGCGCGGGCAAGGTCCGTCTCGAGCGCGACGACGCGCGCGGCGCGGCCGGCCGCATCGTCTGTGTCGTCGATGCCTTCGGCGTTGGCGAGCGTGAAGAGCGTCGTCAGGTACGTGAGGTACCCGGTGCGTGCGTCGGCGAAGCGGTCTTCGAGGTAGTAGCTGCGGTCGGGCAGGCCCGTGCCGCTCTGGACGATGTTGAAGACGTAGCGGCTGGAGTTCTTGTCGTCTACGCCGACGTACGCCCCGACGGGACTCGGGCCGAAGCCGCGGCCGTTCTGGGCGAAGTAGCGGGCGAGGCTTTCGGCGTCGTCGACGTCATCGATGCGGTCGAAGTCCTCTTCCAGCGGCTCGAGGCCGAGGCGCTCGACGCGTGCCGAGTCCATGTAGGCCGTATAGAAGTCGCCCACGCGGCGCGCGTCGCGGTCGTCGACGCGGCCCGCGGCGGCGTCCTCGATGATCGTGCGCACGTACCGCTCGGCGGCATCGCCGAGGATGTCGAACGAGCCGAAGCGCGACCGGTCGGCCGGGATCTGGGTCCTGGCGAGCCAGCCGCCGTTGGCGTAGCGGAAAAAGTCGTCCTGCGGGCGGACGGCCGGGTCCAGGTTGGCGCGGTCGATGCCGGAGCGCATCGTCTGCGCGTGGGCTACCGGGGTCAGGACGGCCGGAGCCGCCAGAAAGAGCGCGGCGAGGGCCGCGGACGCGTATGCGCGCATAGAGCGAGAGGAGAGGAGTCGGAGGAAGATCGGGCCGCCTGCTAAAAATGCAACACCTGCGGCCGGGCGGCGCTCGGCCGCCGTCTGACCCCTCCAACGGCGCGCGGCCGTGCAGCCGTGCCCGGCGCGGCGCGCTTCTGGCGACGCCCGCCAGCCCGCGGTGCGACCTTTCGTCCTCTCCACCCCACGCGCTCATGGACCCCGGCCTCCACGTCACGCAGGCGATCAACCACCTCCGCAAGGTCATCCGCTACGTGCCCTTCGTCACCGAGGACGGCCCCGACGGCCCCGAGGCGGCCGTCGCGCTGACGCCCGAGGACTGGGGCGTCGTCGCGGACGCGCTCTTCCACATGGACACGCCGCGCGAGGTCTTCCCGGCCGAGATCGCGGACTACGGCTTCACGGAAGGCGGCCGCGCCATCCGCCTCGTCCTGACCGACGGCACGACGGTCACCGTCGACGCCGGCTAGCTCCCGCCGCCTCGAACCAGAGCGATCCATCAACCCGACCCAATGACCGACCCCGCAGACGACGCCCTCCGGTACCCGGCCGGCCGCTTCGACGCGCCGACGGGCCCGCTCACGCCCGACGCCTTCGCGGCGGTCGTCGCCGAGATCGCCGCCCTCCCGGCCGCGCTTCGGACGGCAACCGAGGCGCTCCCCGGTGCCGTGCTGGACACGCCGTACCGCCCCGGTGGCTGGACCGTGCGTCAGGTCGTCCACCACATCGCCGACAGCCACGCCAACGCCGTCCTGCGCGTCAAGTGGGCGCTGACGGAGACGGACCCGGCCATTCTCGCCTATGACGAGGCCGCGTGGGCCGAGCTGCCCGACACGCGTCTGCCGGTCGAGGTCAGCCTCCGCCTCGTCGAGGCGCTGCATACGCGCTGGGTCGCCATTCTGAGCACGCTGACGCCGGCGGACCGCGCCCGACGGTTCGTCCATCCGGTCAACGGACCGACGCCGCTGGACCGCGCCGTCGCGATGTACGCGTGGCACGGTCGCCACCACCTCGCCCACATCGGGCTCGTCACGGGCGGCTGATCCGGATCAATTCGCCATCGCGCGCAGGTGGAAGAGCGGGATCTGCGCACCGAGCGCGGTCCCGTCCGCCCGCTCCATCTCGTAGACGCCCTCCATCGTGCCCTCGAACGTCGGGAGGACGCAGAACGAGTGGTACTCGTGGACGCCGCCGGGCGCGATCGTCGGCTGGAGCCCGACGACGCCCTCGCCCTCGACGTGCTGCACGACGCCCTCGGCATCCGTGATGGCCCACTGCCGGCGCAGCAGGCGGACGGCGCCCGCGCCGTGGTTCTCGATCCGCACGAAGTACGCGAACACGAACCGCCGCGCGAGCACGTCGGACTTGTCGTCGAGGTAGACCGGGCGGACGGTCACGCGGACGGTCTCGGTCGTGGCGTCGTACGTGACCATCGGATGCGGAGGAGAAAGGAAGCGTGCGACGCGCCTCCGCCGTAGCAGGGTCCGGGGCCGCCAGTGAATTCGCCCGCCGGGGCCGTCCGGGTTACTGGCGGACCTCCTGGCCGCGGGCGTACTCGACGGCGCCGATGAGCGCATGCACGCGCGGCTCGCAGACCGGCGCCTGCCACCGGCCGTGCTCCTTGAGGCCCGAGCCGACGAAGACGCCGTCGGCCGAGGCCAGCACGCGGGTGATGTTGTCCGCGTGGACGCCGCCGCCGCAGAACACGGGCAG